>NZ_JACFSF010000001.1:315278-826876 GCF_016100565.1 Gilliamella sp. M0364
GATGCCCGATGCCCGATGCCCGATGCCCGATGCCCGATGCCCGATGCCCGATGCCCGATGCCCGATGCCCGATGCCCGATGCCCGATGCCCGATTAAGACCATATTTTAACATATTTTCAGTAATCCTTGCTGAAATTTACATTTAATTTACTATAAAACAATAAGATAAGTATTAAACATTACATTTGTAAGTTTAATAATCCATCAAACTAAAATCACAAAAAATGCACATAGAATATTAATCTAAAATTGATGATATGTAATATTTTTTTATGTAAACATTTGTTAAGCAATATATTAAGCAATAATAAAAATGTTGCGAAACAGCTTTTTTGAGTGAGTTATTGTTCCGATTTTATAATTACTTATGATTCAAGCAACTTTAACAAATATTGCTTGCTAATAGCAAAGCCATTACAATGAAGCACAATTAACCATAACTCTTTTATTCCTATGATTACTTATGTTAATGCCACTTTAGATGATTTACCTTTTATTGTTGATGTTTATAATTCAACCATTGCTAGCCGTCAAATTACCGCCGACTTACAACCTGTTTCAGTCGAAAGTCGCGTTGCTTGGTTTGAGCAACATAATCCGCAAAAACGTCCGCTTTGGTTAATAAAATATCAGAATCAACCTTGTGGCTGGGTCAGTTTGTCATCTTTTTATGGTCGTCCAGCTTATGATAAAACAGTTGAAATCAGTCTATATCTTCATCAAGATTTCCGAGGTAAGAAAATTGGCCAAACCACGGTGGCACAGATTGAAGCTTTTGCCAAACAAGCGGGTATTGATGCTATATTGAGCTATGTTTTTGGCCATAATATTCCAAGTATTAAATTATTCGAAAAAATGCATTATCGACAATGGGCATTACTGCCTAAAATTGCTGAACTTGATGGTGTTAAACGTGACTTGATTATTTTAGGTAAGCGATTTGATTAAACTAATCATCAAATTTAATGTCAGTTTTTCAAAAGGAAACCATAATATATGTCTATCCTAAAATATGTTCAGCCGATCTATAATCAAGCAAAAATTACCAGTATTTTGATATTGCTTAATATTGCCTGTTTTTTTATTTCTCGACTACTTGATGAGCGGGGATTCTCAACATTCAGTCAGAATAGATTCCTGATTGATTGGGGTGCTGATATTGCTCAATTAACTTTTTCTGGGCAATATTGGCGCTTATTTACTAATATTTTTATGCATGTTAGCTTAACTCATCTTGCCATGAATATGCTAGCATTGTGGAGTATTGGCACTATTCTAGAACGCTTGATACCACCATTAGCATTTATTGGCATTTATCTATTATCAGGATTATTTGGTAGTTTAGCCAGTGATGTTGCCACTATTAATTATAATGTCATTAGTTGTGGCGCATCAGGTGCAATTTTAGGGATTATTACCGCATTACTTGCTTATAGCTTAATTAATCGTACTGACTTACAAGAGATGCCTATCAAATCAATCGTAGTCAGTTTATTACTGACCTTTGGTTTAGGGTTGCTACCTTCTATTGATAATATGGCGCATATTGGTGGAGCAATCACAGGGCTTATTTTAGGCGGATTAATTAGTGTTTGTTTAGAAAAATTCCGCAATCGAAAACAGATCTGCACACTATTAATTATCACGATATTAATAGTTTCATCTTTACTTTTATATTGGGGCTATCAGCATTATCAATTGATAAGTGGCTATCAATATTATTAAAAATAAGGCGCAAATCAGATATTGCGCCTTGTTTATATTCTGTTTAATTGTAAATTAATAACTACTTAACACTCTGGCCGGATCGATTTTACAAGCTCTTTGCGCTGGATAATAGCTGGCAATCAAACTTAGTAACATAGCCGTAATAAATACCAAGATGACATCCAAAAGATGAATTTCTGATGGTAAAAAATCAACAAAATAGATATTGCTGTTTAAAAATTTGTGCCCCATTATTGATTCAACCGCTGCCATAATATTGGAAAGTTGCCATGCCAAAATAGATCCAAGCAATACACCAATCACACTACCAATTAATCCAGAAAGCACACCATACCAAATAAAAATGCGTTTTATTAGACGATTAGTCGCCCCGAGTGTTTTTAGAATAGCAATATCACGTTGTTTATCTTTTACCGCAATAACCAGCGTCGACACAATATTAAAACAAGCCACACCAATAACCACAATCATCGCTAAATACATAATTTGTCTAATCATTTGAATATCACGATACATGAAGCCAAAGGTATGTTCCCAACTGTTAAAACTAAGATCTTCTTCCAGATTCAATATTGCATGGCCAATAATAGCACTAGCTTGATAGACATTATCAACATTAAGCATTAACCCCGTGACACTGTCACCAATAGCAAGTAACTTTTGTGAATCAGCTAATGGTAATAATGCAACATTGTTACTTAACGTACCACTTAGATCTAAAATACCGTGTACTTGCAAACGAACACGACGAGGAGGCTTAAGTTGCTCAGGATTGTTTGATACAGGAATAAGTAAAGTAACCCACTGCCCTTCATTAACTGCTAACGATTTAGCTAATCCGGCACCTAAAATGATTTGTTGGCTATCAGCTTTAAAATCTTGCCATCTATTATTAAGTACATAGCTAGGTAAAGAACTAATTTTCTGTTCCTGTTCAGGATCAAGTCCTTGTACTTCAACGGCACCAAGCTTACTGCCATTTTCAATCAATCCGGTAAAGCTAACGTAAGGCGTCACCGATAATATATTTTTATTTTCTTGTAACTCGGTTTGTACCTGTTGCCAATTATCTAAATTGCCATATTGTGAATAAATTTGGCCGTGTGGTACTACCGATAACACCCTATCGTTGAGTTCTCGTTCAAAACCATTCATGGCGCTTAAACCAATAATCAATGCGGCAATACCGATAGCAATGCTCAAAGTTGAAATAATTGATATCAATGAAACCATGCCACTTTTACGGCGACCTTTACGAAATTTAATGGCTGTAATTAATGATAAATTCATGTTTAATTATCCATTCACCCTTAATTAACAGAATTACTGGCAGATAACTGACCATCACTCATAATCAACTGTTGATCAAGTTTGTTCGCTAAAACTAAATCATGAGTTACGACTAAAAACGCTGTGCCGTGTTCACGGTTAAGTTTGATTAACAGATCAAAAATGGCATCAGCGGTTGATTTATCTAAGTTACCAGTAGGTTCATCGGCCATCACTAAAGCCGGATTATTTATCAATGCCCTGCCTATTGCCACTCGTTGACGTTCACCTCCAGATAATTCTGCAGGACGGTGATTAGCTCGTTTAACTAAATTTACCGACTCTAGCATTGCCATAGCGCGTTTTTTAGCCTCACTTGGTGAGGTACCAGCAATTAATAACGGCATCGCCACATTTTCCAATGCAGTAAAGTCTGGAAGTAGATGGTGAAACTGATACACAAAACCAATTTCTTGATTACGTAAATGTGCTTTTTCTTGTTCTGATAACTGATTAAGTTGTTGTGATTTAAATATAATTTCACCTGAAGTTGGTTTGTCTAATCCACCCAATAAATGCAATAAGGTACTCTTTCCAGATCCTGAGCTACCAATAATAGCGAGTAATGATTGCGGATAAATATCAAATGAAACATTTTTTAGTACTTCAGTGACCATTTTGCCTTCTTTATAGGTTTTATAAAGATTTTTAGCCGAAAGAAGTGGTTGTAAATTACTCATAACGTAAAGCCTCCGCTGGTTGAATATTGGCTGCACGGTAGGCAGGATAAAGTGTTGAAATTAGTGATAACATAAGTAATCCGAAAATAATAAATACTATCTGTGAAGGCTCAACCAAACTAGGTAATTCAATACCAGCAAAGGATAATCCAAGCACTGACATCAATTCATTAAGATATGAAGCCAGTAACAGTCCTATAGCACTACCAAGTAAAGTACCAATGACACCAGAACTAGCACCTTGAATAATAAAAATCAGCATAATTTTAAAACGTGACAAGCCTTGCGTTTTTAAAATCGCGACTTCGCCTTGTTTTTCCATAACCAACAAACTTAATGAAGTAATAATGTTGAAAGCTGCCACAATTACAATCAAACTAATTAATAAGCCCATTACATTTTTTTCCATCTTAATTGCTTGAAACAATTCACCACGTTTAGCTCGCCAGTCAGTAAAAACTAAATCATCGGGTAACGAACGATTAGTTACTGATGAGATGTCCAGTGGATGTGTTAAAAATAATCGCCAACCACTAATATTATTCGCTGGATAACGTAATAAATTTTTGGCATCAGATTGATTGATATAGATTAACGCTTGGTTAATATCATGATTGACCGAAAATAAACCACTTATAGTAAACAAACGTTGTGATGGAATGCGTCCAACTGGCGTAATCTGGCTAGCATCAGTAACCATTAAGCGAATTTTGTCACCAACCAATACACCAAGTTGATTAGCCAATGTCTGTCCCAGTATCACATTATAGCTACCCGCTTGTAATGAATCGATTGAACCTGTATAAACATAATTTTCTATTGGATCATGATCCTCTGCGGTGATACCCATTAAGGTACTAACCGTAATACTTTGTTGACTTTGTAGTACCACATCACCGGTAATTATTGGCGTAATTCGTTCAACGCCTGGGATATTTTCAAATTGTTTAGAATGAATGACTGTTGTATCGATTCTTCCGGTTTTTGAAGTAATTTGCGCTTGAGGAAAAAACTTCAAGATACTATTTTGCATCTGATCTTCCAATCCATTCATTACCGACAAAACCACAATCAAACCGATAGAACCGAGCATGATGCCAATCATAGATAGCCAAGAAACAAAGCGACCAAACCCATCGGTTTTTTGCCCGTATACATAGCGTAAACCTATATAAAATACTAATGGACGAAATATTTTTGACATAATAGTTATAAAGTACCTAAAGTTTTCAATTAAGTTTAACCAGTTAAATTTTAACTGCTTATCATACAGGATTAAACAGTTATAGAAAACAACCATATAATTACGTTATAATCTTAGGCTAACTTTGTCGCAATTATCTATTATTCTAACATGTCAAAAACATACAATATTTCTAACATCATTCCTAAAAAATCAGGTGAAGTAAAACAAGTCGGTCAACTTGTAGGTTCTTCCCTATCCCAATTTTGTGCACAGGCTATTGATGCACACAATGGTTTAGTAGTGATTGTTACAGATGACATGCAACAAACAACTCGGCTTCATGAAGAGTTGAAACAATTTTCAACTTTTCCATCGATTTTTTTTCCCGATTGGGAAACACTACCTTATGATAGTTTTTCACCGCATCAAGATATTGTTTCCGAGCGGCTATCTTGTCTTTATCAACTTGGTCATTTAACTAAGGGTGCCTTAATCCTACCAATTAATACTCTTATGCAAAAAGTATGTCCACAAAACTACTTAGGTGGGCATGTATTTATGATGAAGAAAGGCTTAGCTATAAGCCGTGAAAATCTGCGGTTACAACTTGAAAATGCCGGTTATCGTTCAGTAAGTCAAGTCATGGAACATGGCGAATATGCAACTCGAGGTGCACTATTTGATATCTTTCCAATGGGCAGTGAAAAACCATATCGCATCGATTTTTTTGATGACGAAATAGATAGTATTCGCACTTTTGATGTTGAAAGCCAGCGAACACTGGATGAAATTAATGAAATTCAACTTCTTCCAGCCCATGAGTTTCCATTTGATAAAGCATCCATCGAACTGTTTCGTAGTCAATGGCGAGAACAATTTGAGGTAAGACTTGATCCTGAAAGTATCTATCAACAAGTCAGTAAAAATATTTTACCTACAGGTATCGAATATTGGCAGGCACTATTTTTTAACGAGCCACTCACGCCACTATTTTCTTACTTTTTATCCAATACGTTGATCATTAACACAGCCAATATTGAACAATTTGCTAATAAATATTGGCAAGATATTACGCAACGTTATGAGAGTCGCAAAGTCGATCCAATGCGACCACTGTTAACACCAACGGTAATTTGGACAAAAACCGATGAAATCTTTGCTCATTTTAAACAATACCCTCGAATCACAATATCACATACTGAAATTAGTGAATCGAACAGAAGTATTAATTTACCTTTTAGTTTATTGCCAGAGATTGCGATCCAAATTCAGCAAAAACAACCTTATTTACATTTTCAGCAATTTACTCAAGATTTCCATGGTAAAATCATTTTTTCAGTTGAATCGGAAGGCCGTAAAGATGCCTTACAAGAGATCTTAGGCAGAATACGAATACACCCGACAACTATCTCTCAGCTTGATGAATTAGCCAATACCGAAAATCGCTATTTTTTAATGATCGGTGCCAGTGAACAAGGTTTTATCAATCAACAACAAAATTTCGCTTTTATCACTGAAAATGAATTATTAGGTCGTAGGGTTATTCGGCGAAAAAAAGAGAGCAAACAGGCGATCAATATCGATAGTTTAATTCGTAGCTTAGCCGAATTAACCCCTGGCAAACCAGTGGTACATTTAGAACATGGTGTAGGTCGTTATGCTGGTTTAACAACATTAGAGACCGGTGGTATAACAGCCGAGTATCTTATCTTGCTCTATGCGAATGAAACTAAACTCTATGTACCGGTTTCATCACTAAATTTAATTAGCCGTTATTCAGGTGGCGATGAAGATAATGCTCCACTAAATAAATTAGGAACGGATACATGGAGTAAGGCACGACAAAAGGCTGCCGAAAAAGTACGAGATGTTGCCGCTGAATTACTTGATATTTATGCTGAACGAGAAAGCAAGCCCGGCTTTGAATTTAAACAAGATCGTGAACAATATGAGCTGTTTTGCCAAGCTTTTCCATATCAAGAAACCGACGATCAACAAAATGCCATTGGCGCAGTTATTGGTGATATGTGTTCACCTTACGCAATGGATCGATTAGTCTGTGGTGATGTTGGTTTTGGTAAAACCGAAGTGGCTATTCGTGCCGCATTTTTAGCAGTGATTAACCATAAACAGACCGCCGTATTAGTTCCGACCACATTACTGGCTCAGCAACATTATGAGAGTTTTTGTGATAGATTTGCCAATTGGCCAATCCGTATCGAAAGTTTGTCTCGCTTTAAAACCGCTAAACAGCAGCAAGCCATTATTCAAGAACTTGCTGAAGGTAAAATCGATATTGTCATCGGTACCCATAAATTATTACAAGAAGATGTAAAATGGCAAGATTTAGGCTTATTGATTGTTGATGAAGAACATCGCTTTGGTGTTCGTCAAAAAGAACGAATCAAAGCAATGCGCGCCAATATCGATATACTCACTTTGACCGCCACCCCTATTCCACGTACCCTAAATATGGCAATGAGTGGTATGCGTGATCTATCAATTATTGCCACACCACCTGCGCGTCGATTAGCTGTAAAAACCTTTGTTCGAGAATCTGATGATTTAGTCATTCGTGAAGCCATTCTACGGGAAATTCTCCGTGGTGGTCAGATTTATTATCTACACAATGATGTCTCGGATATTGAAAAAGTGGCAGAAAAACTAACGGAATTGGTACCTGAAGCTCGTGTTGCTATAGGCCATGGTCAGATGCATGAACGTGATCTTGAGCGAGTTATGAATGATTTTCATCACCAACGATTCAATTTATTAGTATGTACAACTATTGTCGAAACAGGAATCGATATTCCTAATGCCAATACGATTATTATCGATCGTGCTGATAAATTTGGTCTTGCACAATTACATCAATTGCGAGGTCGAGTTGGGCGTTCGTATCATCAAGCCTATGCTTATTTATTGACACCACATCCAAAATTATTAACTAAAGATGCTAAAAAACGCCTTGACGCTATTGCTACTTTAGAAGATTTAGGTGCTGGATTTGCCTTAGCCACCCATGATCTTGAAATACGAGGTGCCGGTGAATTACTTGGTAGTGATCAAAGTGGTCAAATTGAAACAATAGGTTTTAATTTATACATTGAATTACTTGATGATGCGGTTAAATCACTTAAAGAAGGCAAAGAGCCTACCCTCGAATCACTACTTAATAATCAACAAACTGAAGTTGAATTACGTTTACCAACACTGATTCCAGATGATTTTATCCCTGACGTTAATACCAGATTATCACTATATAAACGAATTGCTAGTATTGAAAACCTAGATGAACTTACCGATATACAAGTTGAAATGCGAGATCGTTTTGGTCAATTACCCGACCCAGTGCTATTTTTATTAGAAACGACTAAAATCCGCTATCAAGCAAGTAAATTGGGCATTACAAAAATCGAATATGGTGAAAAAGGCGGCTTTATAGAATTTGGCTCTAACAACAAAATTGCGATAGATTATTTAATCGAAACGATTCAAAAATCGCCAAAAAATTATCGCCTAGAAGGAACAAATCGATTAAAATTGCTTAAATCTGATCTACAGCGAGTTGATCGCATTGATTATATTAAAAATTTATTAGCTGATTTTGCAGAGCATCAAGAAAAATAGCTAAAAATATAACAGAATATAAAGAGTAAAAATGAAAAAGACGACACTGGCTGTTGGCGTTATCGCTATATTAGGTTTAAGTTATGTCGGTATTGCCTGGCATACAGGAAACCTAATTGAAAGCAATCTTGATAAATCATTAATGCAAGTTACTGAGCAATTTAACAATAGTCAAAATGTGTTTAAAATCAACATCAGCCATTCTAATGATGAAAAACATCTATTTTCAACCAAAACTCATATTAATATGACCCTATCTTCCAAAGATGGCAGTTTTGCTGATGTTTTAACGCTAGCTGATAAAGATTTCACAATCCATCATGGTCCATTACCAATCGCAGCCTTAAAACAAGGCATATTTTCACCGCAAATGGCTTGGGTGGGATATGAAACTAGCGAAGAATCTAATCCATTATTATGGAAGACTAATGGTAATCGCCCCTTTATTACTGGTTATATTAGTTTAGATTATAGTAATAATATAATTATAAAACTTTTCAGCAGGAAAATAATTCATCATAGAGAAACAGATAATCATATTAAATTCGAATCCGAATTAGGCAATGGTAATTTCACATTTATTAGTAATATTGATTCGGCTATCCCTTCAATAACACTAAATTTAGATAGATTTCACACTAAAAAATCAGTTCAATATATTACATTAGATAAGCTTCACATTGATCTTGATGGCGAAAAACAGTCAAATATGATTCGTTATAATTTAAATTTAGATTCTTTAAAAACTAATTTAAAAGATATTTACTTCAATTATGAATATGACTATGACAAACCTGATAACAATACCTTTTTAATTGAAAATTTAAAAGCAAATGGGATTATTGATTACGTTAATCAAAATATAACTTTAAATACTAATCTTGATAAATTCAGCTTAATGGCTGAATCAGATGAACAACTACCCTCTACTGAATTAGACAAACTATCTATTAAGCAAAAAATCGATTTAAGTGATACTCGCGTTCTTAATGGCTCGTTCACTTGCAGTGTTGACTCAATCTTATATGGACAACAGAACTTAGGTAATGCAAATATAGATATAGATTATCAAGGTATAGATAAAGCACTGTTTGGTGATGCATTCATAAATGGAGATGCTACAGATAATCAACCTATTCACAGTAAAATTGAACTTAAACAACTAAATTGGCACAATCTTGATGGTGATATCAATATTAGTGGCATAACGACTATCAACAATTTTGATAACACCATGTTAGACGATGACAATTTAAATAGAATCAATAGTTTTAAATTAAATATTGATGCACCACTTAAAGTCTTAGCCCGTAGCTATGCTCAATTTCATCATCCAGAAAATAATGAACTAACTGAACAACAACTTAACGAATCGAAACAAATCGTTAAAAATCTATACCAACAGATATTAAATAATTCACCACTATTCAAATATAATAAAGGTGACGAGCAAGGAATATTTACTAATATTGATATCCCTAACAACAGTGGCCAAGCTAACGTTAATGGTGATATTTTTAACAAAGATGATATGCTTAGTCTATTTTAAACTAGCTTAGTCATAATTTAACTAAATAACTAAATCATATTTTAATGAAATATATTTTATAAATAATTTAAAGAAAATAGAAGGTAAGAGAGTAAACATGAAGAAAAGTACACTGGCAATTGGCGTTATTGCAATATTAGGCCTTGGTTATGTTGGTATAGCTTGGCATACAGGCAATGTAATTGAAGCTGAGTTAGATAACACATTAAAAAACATAACAAAACAAGTTAATAATTTACAGAATGATGTTGAAGTACAAATCACCCATTCTAATGATGAAAAAGGTATTTTTTCAACTAAAACACATATAAAAATTATAGCTCAGCCAGATGATGCATTCGATCCTATTACACTATACGAGGATGATATCATTATTCATCATGGCCCATTCCCACTAGCAGCCTTAAAACAAGGTACTTTTTCGCCACAAATGGCGTGGCTTGAGTATCAAGGTACAGAAAAATCTAACCCAATTTTATGGAAACTTGCTGGTAACCGGTCATTTGTAAATGGGCATATCAATTTGTCTTATTCTAATAATCTAACCTTTAATATGACCACCCAACCGATTGTTTTGAGTGATGAAGATCTTATTTTCCAATTTCTTGAAGGTAAGCTCGAACTAGGCCAAATAAATTATGAGGTGTCTAGCAACCTAGACTATGAAAAACCTTCTTTTTCAATATTTATTGATAATTTAAATTATAAAAGACACGATGGTGATGAGATTCAACTAAAAAATTTAAAAGTTATTAATAAAATTGATTATCAAAATTATTTCTTCGAAGCACAAAATAGAGTTGATGATTTATTTATTAATTTAAAGACTAATACCAACAAACCAACAATTGTGCTTAAAAATTTTGTAATGGACTATAAACTTGCCAATAAAACAACTGGCCTTGAAGGTAATATGGATATTGCAATTGATGCCTTTAATTACGGCAAGCAACAAATGGGAAATGGTACTCTTGAACTTAATGTTCAAGGGTTAGATAAATCATTTTTAGACGATTATACGCAAATATCTTGGTTATTAGATTCAGCTAATAACTCAAACATCACCAATACTAAAATAGACATTAAAAAATTTCATTGGCACAATGCTTCTGGTGATTTCAACTTTAGTGCATTAGTTGATATTGCTAACCTTAACCAAATGACAATTTATGATAGAGACATTGACAAAATTAACCAACTTTCAATAAATCTTGAAGCACCATTTGCTGTAATGGCAAGATTTATGTCACAAATAGAAGCTCCTGAGTCAGAACAAATAACCGACAATCAGCTGCAAAAAACAAACAATAATTTACAATTAATGGCACAAATGGCACTGAGTACTTCGCCATTAGTCACCTTTAAAAAAGGTAATACCTCTGGTATATTTAGCGAACTTGATTACTTAAAATCAAACGATCAAGTGACTATCAATGGCAATAAAATTAGCAAACAAGAATTTCTAAACAATTTAAACTTCTAATCTAAAAAATTCCGCCTATCATCAGGCGGAATACCATTTAAAACACAATTTAATGAGCCAAAACTTATATGAACAAAAACTCTTCTGCCGTGCCTGAAAATCAATTTAAACGATCAATGAAGACTCGCCACTTAATCATGTTATCACTAGGTGGTGTTATAGGAACTGGATTATTTTTTAATACTGGTTATATCATTGCTACTGCTGGTGCTATCGGTGCAATTATTGCTTATTTAATTGGTGCAATTGTTGTCTATTTAGTTATGCTTTGCTTGGGTGAGCTGGCTGTCGCGATGCCTGAAACGGGCGCATTTCATACTTATGCATCAAAATTTATTAGTCCTGCAACGGGCTATACGGTTGCTTGGCTTTATTGGTTAACCTGGACTGTAGCATTAGGATCAAGTTTTACTGCTGCCGGTTTATGTATGCAATATTGGTTCCCACAAGTATCAGTTTGGATTTGGTGCTTAGTTTTTTGTGTAGTCATTTTCTTATTAAATATTATTACCGCACAATTTTTTGCCGAAAGTGAATTTTGGTTTTCCATTATTAAAGTGATTACCATTATTGTATTTATCATCGCTGGTAGTGCGGCTATCTTTGGGTTTATTCCAATGAAAAATAACCTACCTGCGCCATTTTTGCATAATATTACTGAACATGGCTGGTTTCCTAATGGTATTATTCCGATTGTTATGACCATGGTATCAGTGAATTTTGCATTTTCAGGGACAGAACTTATCGGTATAGCCGCTGGCGAAACCCATCAACCAGAAAAAACCATTCCCTTAGCGATTAAAACCACTATTCTAAGATTGATTATCTTTTTTGTTGGTACCATTTTTGTGTTAGCTGCCCTGCTACCAATGGAACAAGCAGGAGTTATTAAAAGTCCATTTGTCGAAGTATTTGAAAGTATCGGTATACCTTATGCTGCTGACATTATGAATTTTGTTATCTTAACTGCCATTTTATCCGCAGCTAACTCTGGATTATATGCTTCTGGTCGTATGTTGTGGTCGCTATCTAATCAGGGTACATTACCAAAATGCTTTGGTAAATTAAATCCAAAAGGTATTCCAACTACTGCTATTGCGGTTAGTATGATTGGTGGTTTATTAGCACTGTTTTCCAGTGTTATTGCGCCAGATACTGTGTTTGTAGGCTTAACGGCAATTTCAGGATTTGCCGTCGTTGCTGTTTGGTTAAGTATTTGTGCCTCACATTACTTTTTTAGAAAACAATTATCTACCGCTGAAATACAATCTCTAAAATATAAAGCACCTCTTTATCCATTAGTGCCTATTTTAGGGTTTATATTATGTTTAATTGCTTGTATTGGACTGGCTTTCGATCCTGAACAACGGATTGCCCTTTATTGTGGTATTCCATTTGTAGTGGTTTGCTATATCGCCTATCATATTACCCGAGCTTATCAACAACGAGTAAATCGATAATGTCAAAAGAAAATCCTATATCGCAGTTATTAAACCAAAATAACTACGTAATTATTGACGGTGCTTTAGCAAGTGAGCTACAGCGCCGTGGTTGTGATCTTAATGATAGCTTATGGTCAGCTAAAGTATTAATTGAACAACCCGATCTTATTAGACAAGTTCATTTTGATTATTTTAACGCAGGGGCAGATTGTGCTATTACCGCTAGTTATCAAGCGACACCATTAGGTTTTGCCCAAAAAGGGATATCACTTGCCGAATCAATAAATTTGATTAAACAAAGTGTAACGCTAGCTCAACAAGCCAAGCAGCAATATCTAGATCAAATTAAGTCAGATAAGTTATTAGTTATCGCTGGTTCGGTGGGGCCTTATGGAGCCTATTTGGCAGACGGTTCAGAATATACAGGCAATTATCAACTCAGTGAAAATGAATTTATCGATTTTCATCAGGCCAGAATGCAAGCACTTATAGATGCAAAAGTTGATATTTTAGCTTGTGAAACCCTACCCAATTTTGTTGAAATAACAGCGTTAGCTAAACTACTACAACAATATCCAACAATGACAGCATGGTTTTCGTTAACGTTAAAAGATGCCAATCACCTTAGTGATGGAACTCCACTTGTCGAAGTGATTGATTATCTAAATCAGATTGATCAGGTAGTTAGTATCGGTATTAATTGCATTGCCTTAGAAAAGGTCTCTCAGGCATTAACTGAATTACAAACACTCACGGCGAAACCCTTAATTGTTTATCCTAATTCAGGCGAGCAATATGATCCAACCACTAAACAATGGCACCAAGATCATCAACATAATTGTACCTTTGATAATCAATTGCCAGTTTGGATCAAGTTAGGGGCCAAATTGATTGGTGGCTGCTGTCAAACAACTCCAAATGATATTGCACAAATTGCTCACTATTTAAAAGCAGCTAATTAAGTATAATCGATAGTTTACATTTATAGCTTTAGACCAATAAATCAGCACCGCTAATTAAATCGATAAGATTAATTAACGGTGTTTTTTTATATAATTATGAGTTTTATAACCTAAAAAACCCCTCTCCTCAATTTTTTTGCTTCAAAAAAGTGCTTTCCTCAAAATTTTTTCAGCCACATTTAATAACATAGTATTCATCGGTCCCATCGAGCATCGGAATTACTATAATAAGTAGAATTTTATCTCAACTTTGTTAGTTTAGTTTGTACTCTATTCAATATTAGCATGGCGATTTTTCATTAATTCTGGTGTCTGTTGCAATTCTGTCATTAGACTGTAAACAATGCTGTCATAAGTGAGTAATGATAGTTGTTCAAACGTACTGCCCATGGGTTGATTTAGTTCAAGCACTTTTATTGGAATCGCCACAATATTATCCGCTAACTTAGCTAAGCTAGAGTTACCATTGGTAGTAAATAATATTATTTTAACGCCAAGTGCTTTTGCTTGATTAGCATAAGCAATTAAGCTTTTGGTTTCACCGGAACTCGATCCTAAAATTAATAAATCACCGACATTTGCTTTTGGTTTACTAATTTCAGTTATCAAACTAACATTCAAGCCCAAATGCATTAATCGATTAGCAAATGCCCCAATCATTAATCCAGAGCGGCCTGTCCCAGCAAGAAAGATGTGTTTTGCTGCAATAATGGCATTTTTAAATTGGCTAAGTTGTTCCTCATTGATGGAGCTTACTTGTGCTGATATTTCAGTTAATATTTTTGATAATACATCTTTAGTATCCATTATTATTTCCCTATTTGATTGCCGCTTTTAATCTTTCTATATTGCTTTCGAGCGGATTATTGTTAAAGATAAATCCACCCGATACGATACTGTTGGCGCCAGCCGCAACACATGACGATATGTTTTGATCGTTAATATTGCCATCAACCTGAATATCGTAATGGTAATTACCGATTTGCTTTAAACTTTTTAATTGTTCTATTTTTTGTAAGGTAAAAGGTAAAAAACTTTCATTTTTTTGGCCTGGATTGACGGTCATAACTAAAACCTGATCGACCTGAGGTAATAAGAGCTTCAGATTTTCAACTGGTGTACAAGGGTTTATGGCTATACCGACTTTAATATTACTATTTTTGATTTTATTAATAATATATGAATGATGCGCTGTCGCTTCATAATGAAAGGTAATAATATCAGCTTTAGCATCGATAAAATCAACTATAGCTAATTCAGGTCTTTCAACCATTAGATGGCAATCTAAAATAAAATCAGTATGCGCTTTTAGATTTTTAACAAAGCTAGCGTTAAAGCCTAGATTTGGTACATAATGATTATCCATTACATCAATATGTAGTTGGCGAATACCTAAAGTTTGTAGATTTTCTAGAGTTTCTTTGATCTGATAAAGATCAGAATTAAATAGTGATGGAGACAGTATCATAATTATCTCCTTTTATTAACAACCCATCAGCATAAAATTAACATTACGTTTCCTTTCACGTAGTGCATCCCAATCGACAAAATAAATTCGTCCTAACTGCCCTAATAACGGTTGACCATCTTTAATAATTAATACAATTGAAAAATGACCAAACAGTGATGATTTGATATGAGCATCGGTATTTAACATAACCCATTTTTCAGCTGGATAATTAGGATCACTAAGACTTAAACCAAATTCAACATGCTTCGGACCTGGTGAGTTATATTGATTTTCGCTGGTCATCCGTGGAGCAATTTTTTCTAATGTATTGTTGATATCCACTTGCAGAAATTCATCACCAAAAAAATTGGTATCGTGCATGCATTCTTCAAAAAAAAGTGAACATGTTGTATGGCTAGTAGCTATAGTTAATTGACCATTTTGGATATTGGATTGCTTTACAAACTGTTTTAATTGCTCGGTAATATCGTGGTATGAATGTCTACCTGCAACTGTGTTAATTTCAATGGCATGATGAATAATATTCATAATAGTTTATTCCTTGTTATAGCCCCATCTAATTTGTGGTTAAGCTTCACAAAATAAATGAGGCAATCATTATCAAAACTTAAAGTTGAATTTAAATAGCTAAACGCTTTTTCAATTCAGCAAAAAATTCATTTAATCCAACACCAGTAAGTAGTGGTAATCCATTAATCACTTTCGCTTTAATTGAATCAGGTACAATCGTTGTACTTACAACTACATCATAAGAGTCAATCTTATTAAGTTCATCAGCAATCTTAGATTGATAGATTTTTACCTGATCTGTTAATTTTTCATCACTGAGCCATTTATTCACTTTGCTTACTGCGATAGTTGAAGTTGCATGCCCTGCACCACACATGATAAGTAAATTCTTCATATGATTATTTCCTTTTAATACATTTCAATTTTTTTGATTTTGTTGATATAGATAAGCAAGCAAAGAATGACCAGCGCCAAACCAATTAAACCAATAAAACCAAGATGGGTTAACAATAGTACGAATAAGGTTACTGGCCATAATCCACATAAAATGACAGTAACAATACCAGCAGTACCTACATCGTAATTAGCCAAATGGAATACATCAGTAATAACTGGAGCAAGCCATGTTGCCATATATAAGCAGACGACCAAATAGATGGTGCCACCTAAAATTGAACGAATAATATTACCTTTGAAAAACGGTACCATTAAACAGATGCCAAAGGCATAGAAAGCTAAATCACCAAAAGGTAGCACTTTATTACCCGGTAAAATTAAGGCTAATAATAATGAAACTGGCACCATAATTAACGCAGTTGCCATTACCGCAGGATGACCAACAGTTAACGCAGCATCCATACCGATGTTAACTTGTTTGCCATTGAGTTTTTTACTGGTAAATTCACGAGCAGCATCAGCAACAGGAAGTAAACCTTCCATAAACATAGCCACCATTTTCGGCATAATTTTCATGATTGCAGCAGTTGAAATTGCTAATTTACCAATTTGTGGAACATCGTAATTAGCTAAGATACCAACAACAATACCGATGATTAAACCAATTACCACTGTATCACCGAAAATCCCAAATCGTTTGGTTAATGTTTCTGAATCAGCATTTAATTTGTTTAGCCCTGGAATACGGTCAAATATCCAATTTAATGGTATTGCAACAATTGCACCTGATAATGCCATAAGGTGAGTAACGGCAATACCCGGGTATCCAAAGAATGAACTAATTGGTTTTTGTAAAAGATCAGCCAAAAACCATTGCAACATTACTGCAGTGATACAACCAATAATACCAACCCAATATTCACCAGTTACAGAATAAGCTACTAAGCCGAGGAAAATTGCAAACCAGAAGTTCCAAATATCGACATTTAAAGTTCTAGTCCAACCGAGTGAAATAAATAAAAAGTTGATAATTAATGAAGCAGGAATGAGTAATAATCCCAATGTAGTTGAGAATGCTAACGGACCACCTACACCACAACCAATATCCATGATGCTTAATGACGTTCCATATTGCTCACCCATTTTTTGAATCGCAACACCTAACGTATCTGATAATAAACCAATAACTAAACCAAGACCGACAATACCAATACCGACGGTAATACCAGACATTATCGCTTTGGAAAAGCTAACTCTGAAAAACAAGGCGATAATAAAAATGATGATAGGTAAAAAAACGACCCCACCTAAATTTATTAGCCATTGAAAAATATTAATGACACTATCCATTTGTAACTCCTTAATAAAAATAATCCATCCTATTTAACACCAGCGCTATTTAAAATAGAGATAAATTCGTTAGTTGATTGACATTGTTCTAATAATTTTATTTGCTCCTCATTTTGAAATAAGCCGATTAAATTTTGTAAATTCTCAACTTGTTCATGTGCTTGCTTCATTGCTAACATGAAAATAAATTTGACCGGTATTTGCTCTTTATCATCGGTCATACCGGAAAAAATCACCGGATGTTTTAGCGATGCAAAACAAATTTGTGATTGATTCACTTTTGAGGAATCGGTGTGGGGAATTGCAAAACCAATCGAATTAACTAATAAACCTGTAGGGTATTGCTGTTCTCTTTCTAAAATACCTGTTAAATAATCTTGTTTAACAATGCCATGTGACAATAACATTTGTGCCATTGTGGTTAAGATCTCTTCTTTGGTTTTTGCCTCAATGTTAAATAGGCATAAATGTTGATCAAAGTACATTCTTGATTCCTCTTTGATTATCCAAAAATTGTTTAAGTTGTTTAAAATTTATAAGATTTTTTAAGGATGAAATTGCTTGTTTATTTGAAACAATTTCATAAATTTCGGTAAAAACGTCATTAATGCTATTGATATTATCTTCGGAAAGACTAACCATAATAATAATACTGACATCAATCATGCCCCATTTTATTGGTCGTTTTAAGGTCATAATTGAGATACTCGATTTAATAACAAACATTGGCGAGCCATGCGGTAAAGCAATACCGTTTTCAATTGAAGTGTCGCCGATTTCTTCTCGATATAAAACTGAGTCACGATAGTTTTTAGTCACTAAGCCTTTATCTTCTAACTTACTTATCAGCAAATTAAGGCAGTCACTTTTATGTTGAATATCAACATTTAATTCAATTAAATCCGCATTGACAAATTTGGCGGTAGATGGGTAATAATTACCTTTGTCTGAAAAATCGGATTGTTTATTCAAGACATAGTTAGCGTAAGCTTGAATAATATTTTGATAGTCTTGTTTGTTCAACAAAGATGATATTTTGACCATCGGTTTATTAATATTTTTGATATCAAGAGTGGTGATGATCAAGTCGACATTACTAAGCTTAGTCGAATTCAGTTTAGCCACAGAATACACTTCAATATTATCTTTAGATGGCAAAAATTTGCGGACTTTATTTAAGATTAAATTTGATGATGAACATCCATATTGACATATAATAACGATGTTATTGGCATCAGCGGCTTTATCTAAGGCTATCTGGAAATGAATCAATAAAAATGAAATTTCATGATCATTTAAATGAATATCAAATTTACGTTCTAAGTCTGAAAGTGCATACCATAACACACTAAATAATTTCGAATATTCCTGTTTTATTTCATCTAATATTGGATTAATAATACGAATTTGCTTTTGCAACCGAGTAATCATCGGTGGAAAATGCGACAATAATGAGTGAAATAATTTTCCATCACCAGAGAGATCGACACTTTCAATATCGCCTATTTTTTTGATGATCCTACGAATAATTTGCTCATAAAAACTATCATCAACAATGACATTTTCATCAATAATACGATGAGCAAAAAACAATTTACTTAGGTATTTAATATCATTGGTAGAAAACGTCACATTAAAAGTTAACTCTAACGTTTTAGCCAATTCCGAGGCAATCAAATAAGATTGCATATATCGGATATGATTAAATAAGAAATCACTCTCTTCCGGAATTGAATAACCTAAACACAATCTTTTTAGCTGAATGGTGATAGATATCAGTAATGAAGATAAATAATGTTCCGAAGATTGTACGACTACCGATTCAAAACGTTCAAATAATAACTGAGTTATCTGTTCAAAAGAGTCATCGCCAATAAATGATTTCATCAATTGATTGAGATAATAATCATCTTGTTTATGAATATACAAAGATAAGAAATGTTTAATCGCTCGTTGAATTTGATTTTCATTACCGTCAACATAAATTCCTTTATGAGTGACATTTAATAGAATATTTTCTTGTTCAAGAGCTCGATTAATAAATTCAATATCTTTGTGTAACGATGTTTTACTGACTAAATAATCATCCGATAATTGTTCCAGTGATACTGATTCACTTTTAAGTAAACAGCGTTTGACGATATCTAATCGACGGTATTCAGGACTTAAGCGTCGTGATTTTTGATTGAAATAGCTATGACTATTTTTTTGTTCTAAATAGCTAATAATCGGCTCAATATCGGTTTTTTCACCTACTAGCATTAGCCCTTTACGGGGAGACTTTTCGATTCGAATATCCGTATTCGGTACCGTTATTAACTGTTCATTTAGTTTTTCAATATCGTAATATACCGTTTTAGTTGAAATAGATAATTTTGAACTAAAAAAAGCAGCCGGTTTAAATTCCGATTGGCTAAAAAGTAGTTTAAGTAATTTGATTTGTCTTTCCATTACTCAACTCCTTTTTCTAATTGTTGTTGCAATACATTCATAACTTGATGATTTAAAGTATAGTTAGTTAAATAAATAAGACGATTACATTTTTTTCCAGATTAATCTGGAATAGAATGTGATCTTAATCAATGTAAAATGATGGGATTGACTGAATATCAAGCTTAAGATGGGGTATTTGTTGTAATAATGTAGATAATCAATAATAGGTAGATATTGAAATAGAAACTTATGCAGAACGTAACATCTTAGGCTAAAGACCAAAACGTTTTTTGAAATAATGGGTATAACCAAACTGATTGGGGCGATATGTTAGCTTTACAGAGGAATATTTACCACCTGCCAATGCCACCAACCGCATCCCGTCGGTGCATCAGGATCATACATGGTCAATACTAAACTTTTAGCATTAGTTGGAATATTCAGCCATTCAATTTGCGGTGAGATGTTATCGCCAATACAACCAAATTGATTGGCAATAAATTTACTAGTAAATCTATCTTTAGCTAATTCTGGAATGATTAATTTTAATTGATCGGCTAAACAATCAAAGGTGCAAGCATCGCCAAGCTTAATAATAATGGTTTAAAGTGTTTTGCTATAAACATGTTGTTTCCTTTTTTATTAACATATGAATGTTTAACAATAAACCATTATTAACGAACAATCAGTACACTATCAGCCAATTTAGGTACAAATTAGCTTAACTTTATTTTTTTGTTGCTAATACCCTTTCTACCGTATCAACGATAGCTTGAGTTTGTGAGTCAATTTCAATATTTACTTCATCACCAATTTTTTTACTATCTAGAGTGGTAATCGCTAATGTTTCAGGAATTAGATGGATATTAAATTGATTATCTTTTACTTCTCCTACCGTTAAACTTGCACCATCTATACCAATAAAACCTTTGAATAAAACATATTTTATAAATCTTTCTGGTATAGCTAACGTCATTTGACAATTAGTTGCTGTTTTTTGGATGTCAATAATGGTGGCTCGACAAGATACATGTCCGGACATTACATGGCCACCAATTTCATCACCGTATTTTGCACTACGCTCAATATTAACCAAATCATTTAACTTTTTACTGCCGAGAGTTGTTAAGGCTAACGTTTCTTGCATAATATCAAAAGTAACCCAATCATCTTGAAAATCGGTCACGGTTAAACAACATCCATCGTTAGCAATGGATGCACCGATTTCGATATGTTGTGTTAATTTTGCTGGTAATTTTACCTTATAAGTACGTAATTTATCTTGATCGATGATATCAATAATTTGACCAACACCTTGAACGATTCCAGTAAACATTATTATAACCTTTATTATTCATCATGATTATCAGCTATTTTAGCGCAAACGATAAAAAAATAATAATGATTACAATCAAATGATTTTGGTTAACCTGCCTGATAAATGAAATAATTTACTCTGTAAAAAGATACCCATTTTATTAGTCTACTGATATGATCATGGTTAATTAATGATTTAAAGGTTTTCCATTTATGTTAAAACTTATTTTAGCTATCTCGGTCGGTTCAGTTGCTGGAGGCTTATTGCGCTGGTTTTTATCGTTAAAGTTAAATGTGATTGCTTTTACTATTCCATTAGGAACCTTAGTTGCTAATTTAATTGCTGGTTATATTATCGGTTTAGCCATTGCCTTTTTTAATCACACCCCCCTATCCCCTGAATGGCGATTGTTAATAATTACTGGTTTTTGTGGTGGATTATCGACTTTTTCCACCTTTTCAGCTGAGATTGTTAATTTTCTTCAGGAAGGACGTTTTGGTTGGGGATTAACTACCATCGCGATTCATGTCGCAGGTTCAGTATTGATGACCTTTTTAGGTGTTTTGACTTATCAATATTTTCGCTCATGAAGATATATTACTACATAATAATCTAAAAAATGAGCATAAATAGTATTTACAACCGCAAAATACTGTATTAATATACACTGTATAAGTAAACAGTATAGAGGTTATTATGCTTATTGAACATTCATCACCACAACTTATGGCTATAAATTTTGAAACACCTTTTCAACAAGTGTTGCAACAGCAGAGACCTTTATTACGTTCATTCAATAAAGAAAAAAAATGGCAATTATGGCTATCAGATCGTCCAATGTTAAAACGTTCATGGCTAAATATTGCCGGGCTTGATAAACAAAAAGTCGTACATTTGGCTAACTTAACTAATAATAATTTAGTCTCGACTATAGAAAAGGCATTACAAAGTAAAACCTGTAGTTATGTGGTTGCTTGTATTAACGATCTTAATGAGCAGGACAAACAACGTTTACAACAGGCCGTATTAACTAGCGATACATGTTTATTCTTAGTTCACGATGAACAAAGTCAGCCAGCTATTCAATACCATTAATTTGAAAATTAACCTTTCAAATAAAAATAGTGTTTGGCATACAATTTAATTATTTTTTATTAACAGCCGTTGTTATAAAAAGACACTATCTAATGTGGTAGTGTCTTTTTTATTTATACTACTATCATTAATGTTAAATCACCGAATAAGCTAAATTGTTTACTCTAGCAAAATATAAGTGAACTTTTATAAAAGTTGTTGAATCAAGTTAAACGGCTAGTTGGAATTGTAAGTTAAATGAGTGAAAAAAATTGTTAATCGAACTCAGAGCAATCAAGATTCGGTCATCGATTCATCTTGCGCTTCTTGTTTAGCTTGATTGATGATAGCTTTAACAATCCATTGTGAAAGATCTATCACTTGCTCACTCTCAAAGTTCCAAATATCTTTTAACACCATGAATATTTCAGAACCATATATGATTGAAATTGAGTAGATAACTTTATCAAAAAGCTCATCAGAAAATTGAGCTCTGAGTGGCTGTAATAAATTGGTAAGAATTTCCTTACGATTACCTCGCACAAGTTTTTTAGTCTTTTCCGTTATTTGTGACCGTTCATCTGCCCATTGTTTTAAAGAGAGGCTTAAAGCTGCACGTAATGTTCCTTCATGTTTTAACATTTGCGGCAAAGCAAAAGCTAAAAAATCATATATCCGATCTTCGACATTTTCTCTATCTGATTGCCATAAGAATATTGGACTAAGTGATTGTTCAACAGCCGCTGATATTAAATCGGTTTTAGTCGGAAAATAGCGATAAGCAGTAGCTCTAGAAATACCTGTTCTATCTGATAATTCAGTAATAGATATATCTTTACCCTGCTCTAAAGCCTCAATCGCAGTTTCGATAAGACGATCGTAAGTTCTTTTTTTGGCCCCAGAATATTTCTTAGAATTCATTAAGCTATTTATATTCATATTGTTATTTATTGCCAACTAGTAAACTTTTGTAAATTATACAACTTTTTTAACATAACTATAATATTAAAAAAATTTAAAAAAAAATTTAAAAAAAATGAGACTAATGTCTCATTTTTAGCTTATAATTATCAAAGTAGTAATCGCTGATAGTTGAGTAAGAAGTATCGAGTTCTATTTTATCTGTTAAGGAGAAATAAATGGCATCGCATAATATGGTTTACTTAGTCGCGACACTAGACACAAAAGGAGAAGAGATTGTTTACGTCAAACATTTACTTAGTAAAAGAAATGTTGCAAGTAAAATAGTTGATATCTCCACTAAGCAACCGCATTCTTTTAATCACATTGCTGATATTAGCGCCAGTACTGTTGCTAAATATCATCCCGAGGGTGAAAAAGCGGTTTTTGCCACCGATAGAGGAAAGGCTATCGTTGCAATGGCTAATGCATTTAAACAATTTTTAATAGCGCAAAATGATGTTGACGCTATCCTCGGTTTAGGTGGCTCGGGTGGTACCGCATTAATCACTCCAGCTATGCAAGCACTGCCTATTGGCGTACCAAAGTTGATGGTTTCAACCATGGCCTCAGGTGATATATCTGGGTATATCGGTGCAAGTGATATTGCGATGCTCTATTCGGTTACAGATATTGCTGGCGTAAATGTTATATCAAGGAAGGTACTCGCCAACGCAGCTAATTCCATCGCAGGTTCAGTGTTATTTAAAACACAAGAACAAGTCGAAGATAAACCAGCAATTGGATTAACCATGTTCGGAGTTACAACCCCGTGTGTTCAATCGCTTTCAGCAAAATTAAATGATAAATATGATTGTTTAGTTTTTCATGCAACGGGTAGTGGCGGTAAAGCAATGGAAAAATTAGCTGATAGCCATTTATTAAAAGGTGTACTTGATATTACAACCACTGAAGTTTGTGATCATCTATTTGATGGAGTACTTGCTTGTGATGATGACCGATTTGAAGCCATCGCAAGAAGTCAAGTTCCATATATTGGATCATGTGGCGCCCTTGATATGGTTAATTTCGGTAGTCCAGATACTATTCCAGAAAAATATCGAGATCGTCTGTTTTATCCTCATAATCCACAAGTTACTTTAATGCGAACCACGCCTGAAGAAAATAAAATCATGGCAAATTGGATCGCTACTAAACTAAATAAATGTCAAGGCGAAGTAGTTTTTATTATTCCTGAAAGTGGTTTTTCTGCACTTGATATTGAAAATGGGGATTTTTGGTCACCGCAAGCGGATCAAGCTTTCATAGATGAGTTTGAAAAAGTCTTTATTCAAACTGAAAAACGACGGTTAATAAAAACCTCGCATCATATTAATTCACCAGAATTTTGTAATTTAGTTATTAACGAATTTAAAAATATAATTAAATAAAGTAATGGAGAAAATTATGAGTAGTAAACGTGCTCAATTATTAAAAAAATTCCATGATATGATTGCTAAAGGTCAACCAATCATCGGTGGAGGAGCTGGTACAGGATTATCGGCAAAATGTGAAGAAGCTGGTGGTATTGATTTGATTGTAATCTACAATTCTGGTCGTTATCGTATGGCAGGTCGTGGATCACTAGCAGGCTTATTAGCTTATGGTAATGCCAATGAAATTGTTATGGATATGGCAAAAGAAGTATTACCGGTTGTAAAACATACCCCTGTGTTAGCTGGTGTTAATGGCACCGACCCCTTCTGCCAATTCGATCAGTTTTTAGATCAAATCAAAGCTACCGGATTTGCTGGCGTACAAAACTTCCCTACTGTTGGTTTAATTGATGGTAATTTTAGAGCTAATCTTGAAGAAACAGGCATGGGCTATGCGTTAGAAGTTGAGATGATTCGCAAAGCACATGAGAAAGATCTACTAACTACACCATATGTATTTAGTGAACAAGATGCTATTGACATGACCAAAGCAGGTGCGGATATTTTGGTTCCACATATGGGCTTAACCACTGGTGGTAGCATTGGCGCCCAAACTGCATTGAAACTTGCTGATTGTGTTCCTTTAATCAATCAATGGGCCAAAGCAGCTAAAGCAATTCGTCCAGATATTATCATACTTTGCCATGGCGGACCTATTTCATCCCCTGAAGATGCAGAATATATTTTACAAAATTGTCCTGATTGTAATGGTTTTTATGGCGCAAGTTCAATGGAACGTTTGCCAACAGAAACAGCATTAACTCAGACGACAGAAAGATTTAAAGCTATTCGACACCAACAATAAGTAAGCAATAACGGTGCGACTATTCGTCGCACTGCTATTTTTTCTATTCTCCAACCTAAGCAAATTATACTTATACCATCTTAATTTTCAGTGATAAAAATTGATGATAATTGTCTACTACTTTACTATTGATTGTTAACTGTGAGACAATCATAACTGCAGTATCCTATGTTTTAAAAAAGTAATAACGTTTGTAAGAAATTTTTATGAGTTTCATTATTGTTATTTTGCTAACTTAATATAGGAAACACAAAATGAGAGAATATCAAACTGATGTAGCTGCATTTGTATTACGAATTGCTTTAGGTATGATGTTTTTGGCCCATGGTTTTACCAAACTACTTGTTCTAACCCCAGAAGGTACCGCAGAGTATTTTCATACTCTTGGCTTTCCTGGTTTTTTTTCTTATATCGTTATCATTTTTGAAATTGGTGGTGGTGCACTATTGTTACTCGGTATTTTAACCCGTGCCATAGCGCTAATTGCTTTCTTTCAATTAGCAATAATAACTATTGTACATTGGGGTAATGGTTGGTCATTTACTAATCCAGGTGGTGGTTGGGAGTATCCAGCTTTTATGTCATTAACTGCTTTTAGTTTGGCATTATTAGGGACTGGTCGATTTAGTGTTTTAGCAGGTAAAAAATATCCACAAATAACTCAACAATAAGATGCTAAATATTTAGGAAAGGTAGCGCCAATTATTTATTACCTTTCCTAAAAATTGCATAGTTAAAATTAATTATTAATTTCAATTACTAAAAGATCACCTTGATCTTTTAAGAAATATTCATCATCTTGAGGCGCTCGTAATGACATCATACGATTATCACCCATTTCCATCGTATCACCAGGATTCATTGTCGCTTGACTTTGTCGCAGATAATTTAAAATGTTACTAAACATATCAAAATAATACTCACTTTCCTCATAACTATTGGCTAATGCTGCAAAATTAGGTAAACCAAATTTATTAGCGCCATAAGTGCGCATCCAAATCCCTTTAATATTTTCTATTTCATATTTAACAAAACCACAAAACAATAAAGGCAAACATTCCCCTAAAGTGGATAAACCATCTTTTTCCGAAGCTAGTGAATTAATAAAGTTAACTGGTAATGAAGTATGAGCATCTTCATTAATTACTGCTAACGCATTAAATTGTTCAAAGCATGCTACTAAACGAGTTAAAGCTAAGTACTGCTCTAATACATCTTGTTCATAGCCAACATAATATAATAATAAATGACTATCACTTTCATAAACTTGTTGTTTTATTTCTTGACTATAACTAGCAGGAGTAACACATGCTTCTAATACAGCTTTAGGATAAGGCGCATTGAGACCAACTATTCTAATAACATGTTTACCCCAACTTACTAAAATAGACATACCTTCTTCAAGTTGTCCGAACGGTGTTTCATATCGAATATCTTTTATGATCGGATTAATCGATTTAAGTTTTGCTAATAATTCATCGTTATTAATATTAAGCACACCGCTAAAAACAACACTTAAGCTAACGGCATTTTCAATATCAGGATTTGGGACAATCGAATTATCCATCTGTTTTGATTCTGTTTTTTTACCAAAAAAACGAGAAAATATACCCATTTAATATTCCTTATGACAACTATTTTAAATTAAATCAAATTTAGTGCATTTTATAGTAATTGACGCTATAAAACTTTAGCAATAATATCTACTTGCCTATATTAAGTAAATATTTTATTTATCATTTTTCATCATTGTAAATTTTTTAATTTAATAATTAAAAAATCAATCAAACATCCAGTTCTAAGTGGTAATAATTTGCGACTTGGGTAAATGGCATAAATATTTAAATCCTATTAATTAATAAAATATTATAATATCCATGATTTAATCGAATGTTAATACTTGTTCTGGTCTTCCAAATTTTCTATAAAATAATGCAGCATTCAAGTTTTCTTATTCCTATTTTGATATTTACTATGACTTAAAAATTATAATATTAATTCATTTCACACTTAGACCTTCAATGAAATCTTCAACTATTTGATGAGCTTTTTGTGCGCCTTCTAAATTCATATTAATGAAAGCTTGATCATAAATTGGCATATTATCATTATCATCATCGTCATTTTCATTTTCGATACTATCGCCAATATTGAATATATAGAAAACTGATACATTCCAATCTTGATTATACTCATAATTATAAGTACACCTTAAAACACTTTTACGGTAGCAATTAATTTCTAAAGCTTCTGTTTGCGGTGGCAACCAATCTACTTGAGGAATGATTAGTGTGTTTTCATGTTTATAAAATCTATGTAATTCTATGCCATTATTGAATTGTTTTGTCTCAAGCCAATCTCCATACCAATCTCCATACCAATCTTCTGAATTTCTATTTCTCTTTATCTCCTTTATATTTTCTAATCTTTTCTGAAATGATTTAAGCCGAATACCACTAACTTCATCTTTATTTTTTTTCACAAATTCGATGTCTAAACTATCCAATTTTAAAAGTTCATTTTTTATATTACTGCAATAAGCGATTATTGCTTTAGATGTTGGATGAATGCATAAATTCCCTGAATTAATTCTAATTTCACTGATTTTGTCAATTTGATAGGCTTGAGTATGGGAAAACTGCTCACAAAAATCTTTTTCAGAATTATTTACAGAAGTAGAATCATGTAATTTTTTAATCCAAAATGGTGAATATTTGGAATTAGGATAAACTCGCAGAATAGTATCTTTAGACAATTCAACTAAACGTCCATTTTCTCTACATTCACTACTGGGTCTACTTTCTACAAATTCTACAACTATAGGAGCTATTAAATAGGCAGGCCAAAAGAAAGTACAAAATAATGGTAATAATACATAACTAAATATTGAAGCGAATTTACGTTTTATACCATAAGATTTTTTTGCTTGTAATTGGCATAGTCGAAGTATTATTGGAAAAACCATACCGGTTAACGTAAATAGAAAAATAATAAGATTGGTATGCATAAAGCAAAATATTAACCAAACAACCATTGGAATTGTAAAAATTGCTTTGATAATCCAATGCATCCGGACAAAAACAAATATTAACGAAAACGTATAAATACCATAAAAAAATGGTAGCATGAAAAACCAAACAAAAATGTAACTATCGATATGATTAGCAGGATGATCCATATAAAATCCAATTTATAAAACTAGCTATAACAAAATTCCTTTCAGTTATGATTATCACGGATAAATATTTATGTCAAAAAATGAGGATTTTTTATTAATCCTCAAAAATTAAGAAAAAGTATTTTAACTTATTAATTTGTTTCAATGAATGATTCAATATTCATTACTGTTGCAAATCGCATCAATGCCGACATAAAGCTATTATGAACATCTGACGATGAAATAATATTACCGTTAAATTCAAGATCACGGAATGAATTAAGACAAAACAAATAATAAAAAAATTTGAATTTTTTATATTTTTTTAATAAATCGACAAAATTAAGTTGCTAGTTAGTCATTTATATTATATTTTGTACAACAGTTAAATTTAAAGGTTTTATTTTTTATGAATTGTTTTTGTGTTTTCGTTACTAAACATCATCATCACCATCATTCCTGAATAGTCTTCGGGCGATTGGTGCTGGAAGACAAAAGGTCTTCCGGTGATATCGCAAAAGCATTTAGAGAACCCTCGGAAGATCAGTCTTCCGAGGGTTTTTTATTTGTGGTTTATAAATTTATTTAAACAAGTTGGAGAAGAATATGTTGGATAATTCACGTTTACGTATAGCAATGCAAAAGTCGGGACGTTTAAGCGATGAGTCGAAAAAATTATTGGCTCAATGTGGCATAAAAATCAATTTGCAAGAACAACGCTTAATTGCTTTTGCCGAAAATATGCCAATTGATATTTTACGCGTTCGCGATGACGATATTCCTGGACTAGTTATTGATGGTGTTGTCGATATTGGTATTGTCGGTGAGAATGTGTTAGAAGAAGAAGTTCTTGATAGACAAGCCGAAGGTGAAAACCCACAATATAAAACCTTACGTCGCCTTGATTTTGGTGGCTGTCGCTTATCAATTGCTGCTCCTCGTGATTTTGTTTATAGCGGACCAGAATGTTTAAATAATTTACGCATTGCAACCACTTATCCTCACCTACTCCGCCGTTACCTTTCACAATACAATGTCAATTTTAAAACCTGTCTACTTAATGGTTCTGTAGAAGTTGCACCACGAGCTGGCCTTGCTGATGTAATTTGTGATTTAGTATCCAGTGGAGCCACACTTGAAGCTAATGGTCTACAAGAAATTGAAGTTATTTATAAATCGAAAGCTTGTTTAATTCAACGTGAAGGTGAAATGTCTGCCACCAAACAGGCGTTAATCGACAAAGTGATGACCCGTATTCAAGGGGTAATTCAAGCTCGTGAATCCAAATACATTATGCTGCACGCGCCAACAGCCGTTTTAGATCAAGTCGTATCACTATTACCAGGTGCAGAAAATCCAACCATTTTACCATTAACTGGCGAACAAAATCGGGTAGCACTACATATGGTGAGTACTGAATCATTATTCTGGGAAACCATGGAAAAACTAAAAGCATTAGGTGCAAGTTCAATCCTTGTATTACCAATTGAAAAAATGATGGAGTAATTAAATGAAACTATCATATTGGCAACAATGTTCTAAAGAAAAACAAGCAGAATTACTAACTCGTCCTGCTATAGCTGCTTCTGATACTATTAGCCAAGCGGTTAAAGATATTTTGACGCAAGTAAAACAAAATGGCGATGAAGCTCTAAAAGAATTAAGTAATAAATTTGATAAAGTACAAATTAAGCAAATCAAATTAACTAAAGACGAGATAAAAACAGCAACTAGCCGTGTTAAACCAGAATTAAAACAGGCAATGCAATTAGCTGTAAGTAACATCGAAAAATTCCACCAAGCACAAGTTAGACAAACTATAACAGTGGAAACGATGCCTGGCATCAAATGTCAGTCAGTCAATAGACCAATTGATTCGGTAGGTCTGTATATACCGGGTGGTTCGGCTCCGTTGCTATCAACCGTATTAATGTTAGCCATTCCAGCTAAAATTGCCGGTTGTCGTAAAGTGATTTTATGCTCACCGCCACCAATTGCTGACGAGATTTTATATGCGGCAGAACTTTGCGGTGTAACAGAAATTTATCAATTGGGTGGCGCACAAGCGATTGCAGCAATGGCATTAGGTACTCAATCAGTTCCTAAAGTCGATAAAATATTTGGTCCCGGTAATGCTTATGTTACCGAAGCGAAACGCCAAGTTAGCCAACGATTGGATGGCGCAGCAATAGATATGCCAGCCGGCCCATCAGAAGTCTTGGTGATTGCTGACAGTTTTGCTAATCCAGCATTTATTGCCGCTGATCTACTTTCTCAAGCTGAACATGGCCCCGATTCACAGGTTGTACTACTTACACCAGATGAGAAGATCGCCCAAGCAGTCTCAATCGAAGTTGATAAGCAACTTGCTCAACTTTCACGTCAAGGAATTGCTGAAAAAGCGTTACAAGAGAGCCGACTTATTGTTACTAAAGATTTAGAAGAATGTGTGAATATCAGTAATCGCTATGGACCGGAGCATTTAATTATTCAAACGCAAAATGCTGATGAATTAGTTGATAAAATTAATAGCGCTGGCTCGATATTTTTAGGTGATTGGTCACCGGAATCAGCAGGTGACTATGCTTCGGGTACTAATCACGTTTTACCTACTTATGGTTATACCGCTACTTACTCGAGCCTTGGCTTAGCCGATTTTCAAAAACGTATGACAGTACAAAAATTAACTGCTGAAGGGTTAAAAGCAATCGGTAATGCTGTTGAGCTAATGGCTCAAGCTGAGCAACTTACCGCCCACAAAAATGCCGTAACTATTCGTTTAGCTAAACTTAACTCAGATTCTGAAAAATAGGTGAATAAAATGGACATTAATCAATTAGTCAGAAAAAACGTACAAAAATTGACGCCATATCAATCAGCTAGACGTATAGGTGGTAATGGTGATGTATGGCTAAATGCCAATGAATACCCAGTTGCACCCAATTTCCAGTTAACTGAACAAAACTTAAACCGCTATCCTGAAGCACAACCCGAACAAGTAATTAATCGTTATGCGCAATATGCTGGCGTCACCCCAGAGCAAGTGATTGTCAGTCGGGGGGCCGATGAAGCGATAGAGCTGTTAATGCGGGCTTTTTGTGAGCCAGAAACCGATACAGTGCTTTACTGCCCACCAACTTATGGTATGTATCAAGTCAGTGCCGAAACACTAGGTATAAAAACCAAAACCGTCCCGACTAAATCTAATTGGCAACTTGATTTAGACCGAATTAAACAAAATCTAGACAATGTTAAATTGATCTATGTATGTTCACCTAATAATCCAACAGGTAATTTGATAGACCAAGATGATATTAAAACTTTACTTAAATTAGCCGAAAATCGCGCTTTAGTAATTATTGATGAAGCTTATATTGAGTTTTCTCCAAATTCAACCGTTGTGAGCTGGCTTGCAAATTATCCTCACCTAGTTATTTTACGAACTTTATCGAAAGCTTTTGCGCTAGCAGGACTACGTTGTGGCTTCACTTTAGCAAATAAACCAGTAATAGATGCTTTACAGAAAGTCATCGCTCCATACCCTCTCGCTACCCCTGTAGCGGACATTGCCACTCAGGCATTGAGTAAAGAAGGTATCGAAACGATGAGATTGCATGTCATCAATCTAAATAATCAAAAAGAGAAGTTTGCTAAACAACTTACTGCTTTACCAATTGTCGAAAAAGTTTATCCTAGTGAATCAAATTATTTATGCGTTAAATTTCAAAGTAATAAAGAGGTATTTAGCAAACTATGGAATAAAGGCATTATTTTGCGTGATCAAAGCAAATCAATTGGCCAAGATGGTTTTGTGCGAATTTCGATTGGTACACAAGCAGAATGTGAAGCAGTAATAACCGCACTCAAAGCGATAAAATAGGAGCAAGTATGTTACAAAAATATTTATTTATCGACCGTGATGGAACATTGATAGTTGAACCGCCTATCGATTTTCAAGTTGATAGTTTTGCAAAACTTGCATTTGAACCTAATGTGATCCCGGCGCTACTAAAACTACAAGCAGCTGGTTACAAATTAGTGATGGTGACCAATCAAGATGGATTAGGAACCAGTAGTTATCCGCAAGCTGATTTTGATGGACCGCATAATTTAATGATGCAAATATTCGAATCTCAAGGTGTTAACTTTGAAGATGTACTGATCTGCCCTCATTTTCCTCAAGATAATTGTGAATGTCGTAAGCCGAAAATCACTTTAGTTCTACCTTATTTAACTAGTGGTAAGTTAGATAAACAAAATAGTTACGTTATCGGTGACAGGGTCACAGATATGCAACTTGCTGAAAATATGCAAATAAACGGATTACAATATAATCCAGAATCACTTAATTGGAATGAAATAGCCCAACGTTTAACCACAGCAGATCGTTATGCTAAAGTTGAACGAAATACCAAAGAAACCAAAATTTTAGTTGAAGTTTGGTTAGATAGACAAGGTGGTAGTCAAATCAATACCGGTATTGGCTTTTTTGATCATATGTTAGATCAGATCGCCACTCACGGAGGTATTAAACTCAATATTCAAGTTACAGGCGATCTTCATGTTGATGATCATCACACCATAGAAGATACAGGTCTTGCTTTAGGCGAAGCACTAAAAAAAGCACTTGGCGATAAACGAGGTATCACTCGTTATGCATCAGTTATTCCAATGGATGAGTGTTTAGCGAAATGTGCAATGGATATTTCAGGTCGGCCTTACCTCAAGTTTTCGGCGCAATTCAGTGATCCGAAAGTTGGTGATATGAGTACACAAATGGTTGAACATTTCTTCTATTCTCTAAGTTATACTATGGCAATTACTTTACATATTGCAACAACTGGCGACAACGACCATCACCGAATCGAAAGTTTATTTAAAGCTTTCGCGCGTACGCTTAAACAAGCGATTAAAATTGAAAGTGACAGATTACCTAGCTCGAAAGGAGTGTTATAGATGAAAATTGTCATTCTAGATACTGGCTGTGCTAATCTTTCCTCAGTCAAATATGCAATACAGAGATTAGGCTATAATCCAATCATTAGCCTTGATCCTGATACTGTGCTTGAATCTGACAAACTCTTGTTACCTGGAGTGGGATCAGCGTCAGCTGCAATGCAAAAATTAGAAGAACGTAATTTAATTAAGCTTATCAAAGTCTGCACTCAACCGGTGTTAGGTATCTGCCTTGGTATGCAACTTTTAGCTGATTATAGCAATGAAGGTCATGTCGATACCTTAGGTATTATTCACGAAAAAGTAGTGCAAATTCCTGATTGTGGATTACCACTACCACATATGGGCTGGAATCAAGTCAACCCAAAAGCCGGACATCATCTATTTAGAGATATTCCTGATGGTGCTTACTTTTACTTTGTACATGGATACGCCTTACCATTATGCTCATCAACTATCGCAGAAACCAATTACGGCGAAAGCTTTACCGCTGCCGTACAAAAAGACAACTTTTACGGTGTGCAATTTCATCCCGAGCGTTCTGGCTCAGCCGGTGCAAAATTGCTCAAGAACTTTTTGGAGATGTAAAAATGGCAGTTTACCCTATTATTATTCCTGCTCTTGATTTAATTGATGGTACTGTGGTTCGATTACATCAAGGCGATTATGAGCAAAAACGCGATTATGGCAAGGATCCTTTAATTCGCCTACAAGATTATCAAAAGCAAGGTGCGAAACTATTACATCTAGTTGATTTAACTGGCGCTAAAGATCCGCAAGCTCGACAAATCTCATTGATAAAATCCCTGATTAATGGTGTACAAGTTCCAGTACAAATTGGTGGTGGAATTCGTACCGAAGAAGATGTTAAAGCATTATTATCCGCAGGTGCCACCCGCGTAGTTATTGGCTCTACCGCTATTAAACAGTCTGATTTGGTAAAAAAATGGTTTGATAATTATGGCCCTGAATCGTTAGTGTTAGCCTTAGATGTTCGTATTGACCAACAAGGTAACAAAAACGTCGCTATTCATGGTTGGCAAGAAGATTCTAAACAAACCTTGGAACAAGTTATTGATGATTATCTACCCTATGGCTTGAAACATGTACTATGTACAGATATTTCCAAAGATGGAACGCTAAGTGGCTCTAATGTAAAACTATATCAAGAGATCAGCCAAAAATATCCCCAAATTGCGTTGCAAGCTTCTGGCGGAATTGGACAATTGGACGATGTTAAAGCGTTACAAGAGAGCGGTGTTGCCGGCGTTATTGTTGGTAGAGCATTATTAGAAGGCAAATTTACAGTTCAGGAGGCAATTGCATGTTGGCAAAAAGGATAATACCTTGTTTGGACGTTCGTAATGGGCAAGTTGTAAAAGGAGTACAATTTCGTAATCATGAAATCATTGGTGATATTGTACCATTAGCCAAACGCTATGCCGAAGAAGGGGCCGACGAATTGGTATTCTATGATATTACGGCCTCATCCGACGGTCGGGTAGTAGACAAAAGTTGGGTAGCAAAAGTTGCTGAAGTAATAGATATCCCCTTTTGTGTCGCTGGCGGTATAAAAACGGTTGAAGATGCAGGACAAATCTTAACTTATGGTGCTGATAAAATTTCAATTAATTCCCCTGCTTTAGCTAATCCGGGCTTAATTACTGAATTAGCCGATTGTTACGGGGTGCAGTGTATCGTTGTGGGGATTGATACTTGGTATGATAAAGATTCAGATAGTTACCACGTTTATCAATTCACTGGCGATGAAAAACGCACAGTGGCAACCAAATGGAATACGCTTGATTGGGTGCAAGAAGTACAAAAACGCGGTGCCGGTGAAATAGTCCTAAACATGATGAATCAAGACGGTGTCCGTAATGGTTACGATCTAAAACAACTAAAAACAATTCGAGAAGTTTGCCATGTACCACTGATTGCATCTGGCGGAGCTGGTACTATGGAGCATTTTTTGCAAGCTTTTCAAGAAGCCAATGTTGATGGTGCATTAGCGGCTTCCGTCTTTCACAAACAAATAATTAATATTGGTGAACTTAAACAATATTTAGCTCAACATGGAGTAGAAATCCGATTATGTTAACTCAACATTCCCAAATGCAAATAGACCTTAAACAGCTTGATTGGCAAAAAGTTGATAATTTAATGCCGGTTATCATACAACACTATGTTTCTGGTGAAGTACTGATGCTTGGCTATATGAATCAAGAGGCATTAACTCAGACACAAACGAGTGGCAAAGTAACCTTCTATTCGCGTACCAAACAACGCTTATGGACCAAAGGTGAGACATCAGGTAACTTTTTAAATGTGGTAAGTATCTCGACCGATTGTGATAATGATACCCTACTGATTTTAGTTAATCCAATTGGCCCTACTTGCCATACTGGAACAAATAGCTGTTTTAACAATAACCAAACTGAATGGGGCTTTTTATACGATCTAGAACAATTACTTGGTGCTCGTAAAAATGCTGATCCTAAATCATCTTATACGGCAAAACTCTACCATGATGGTACCAAGCGTATTGCCCAAAAAGTGGGAGAAGAAGGTGTTGAAACTGCACTTGCAGCTACAGTACACGACAAAGAAGAGTTAAAAAATGAATCAGCCGATTTAATTTATCACTTACTCGTTTTACTGCAAGATCAAAACCTTACTCTACAAGATGTGATCGGTATTTTAAAAGCTAGACATAAATAACATTAGTCACCAAGCACAATCTATTGTGCTTGGTGTTTAAAATTTATAAGCAAAAGATTTTCCTACTACCTAACAGGTAACTTGATCCCATTAAACATAGCCTGTACTGCCACATTATTTTCACATAAGATAAGTCTATCAACTGTTTGCCTATTTAAATGTGCTGAAAACTGATTAATAAAATCATACATATAATTGCGTAGAAATAGCGAACGAGCAAAGGCAATATAAGTAGTACTATATGGAAATATATGCCCAGCATTAAGTACCACAAAATCACTATCAGATCTTTCGTTAACCGCCATTTTTGCGACAATGCCAACACCTACCCCTAACTTAACATAAGTCTTAATCAGTTCCGCATCAGTGGTACTAAAAACAATATTAGGAATTTGATTGGCTTTAATAAAAGCTTGATTCAAATCAGACCCATCATTAGAAAAGTCATAACTGACTAAAGGATATTTAGACAATTCTTCGATAGTAATTAAACTACTTTTAGCTAATGGATGATCTTTCATTACAATCACCGCTTGGTTCCAATGATAGCAAGGTATAGCAATCATATCATCGCTGAGTTCAGATAAATCAGTAACGATAGCAAAATCAGCCTGCCCTGTTTGCGCTTGTAAGAGACATTGTGGCGATGACCCTTGCTCCATATGAAGTGTTATACTAGGATACTGTTGCATGAATTGCTGAATAACAATTGGTAAAGTATAACGAGCTTGAGTATAGGTTGTTGTAATGGTTAATGAACCTTGATTAGGCTGGCTAAATTCTTTAGCAATAATTTTAATATCTTGCGATTTAGTTAAAATCTCTCTAGCTAAAGCAATAATCTTCTCACCAACTGGCGTAACTTCTGAAAGATGTTTACCTACACGGGTAAAGATTTGTACATTGAGCTCGTCTTCCAACAATTTGATCTGCTTACTGATCCCAGGCTGAGAGGTATAGAGTTTTTCAGAGGTAAGAGACACATTTAGATCGTTATTGACGACCTCAACAATATAACGCAGTTGTTGCAACTTCATGACAAAGGCTCCTTTAACCATATACCTTTCCCTCTTTTTAAAACTATTCAAAAAGTTAAAAAGAGGGAAATCGTAAGGTAATTCCTTTCACACTTTAGCACAAACAAAAAACAGCTTTTTATACTAAAACGATTCCTAAACCTAAGCGATTTTAAATAAAATCATCAGGTGTTCTTACCTATTTTTTACTATTAACCCACTTACCATCAACGTATTGCATTACCCAGCCAGTCGATTTGCCATTGACTTCCGAAGTAACATACTGCTGTTTACTTTTACGGCTAAATCGCACAATAGCTGGATTACCTTCTGGATCTTGACTCGGCGCTTGCGTTAAATAAATAAATTTTTCCGGTAAACGATCTTTAAAACGTTGTAGTTCTTCAATTAGTGGTGCACGAGTTTCTCTTGATTTCGGAAAATTATGTGCAGCTAAAAAGATACCTGAAGCACCATCACGTAATACAAAATGTGCATCTGACTTAGTACATTTTAACTCAGGCAGATCAACAGGATCTTCTTTAGGTGGCGCTACATCACCATTTTTTAAGATCTTACGAGTGTTTTTACAATCTTGATTGGTACATCCCATATAAAGTCCAAAACGGCCTGATTTAAGATGCATTTCTGATCCACATTTTTCACATTCAATAATTGGACCTTCATAGCTTTTTACCTTAAATGTGCCTTTTTCAACCAACGAACCATCACAGATTGGATTATTACCACAAATATGTAATTTACGCTCATTATCAAGCAAATAACTGTCCATAGCCGTATGACATTTAGGACAACGCTTAAGTGCTCTCAACGCGTCAGTTTCGGCTGTCTCTGCCTCTTCCAAGATATTCAAGGTTTCATATTCTGGAATTAAATTAATTGTTTGCTTACAACGCTCTTTAGGAGGTAATGCATAACCCGAACACGCTAAAAATACACCAGTGCCGGCAGTTTTAATACCCATTTCACGGCCACAATTAGGGCATTTAATTTCCGGCGTTAAAACGAGTGGATTTAATTGCATGCCACCACGATCAGGATCTTGTTCTGCAATTGTTAAATGTTGGCTGAAATCATCAAAAAATTGATCTAAAACTTCACGCCATTCTTGCTTTTTATTGGCAATTTCATCAAGGGCATGCTCCATGCGAGCAGTAAAATCGTAACTCATTAAGTCATTGAAATTTTCACTTAAACGATCTGTGACAATTTCGCCAATTTTTTCCGCATAAAAACGACGATTATCTAATCGTACATAACCACGATCTTGAATAGTTGAGATAATCGTTGCATAAGTAGAAGGACGACCAATCTCCCGTTTTTCAAGTTCCTTAACTAATGACGCTTCGTTATAACGCGCAGGAGGCTTAGTAAAGTGTTGATTAGGATCTAAGCCAATTAATTCCAACATATCTTGCATAGATACTGCCGGCAACAGCTTATCTTCATTATTTTTAGTTAATTGTGGTTGCACTTTTGTCCAACCATCGAAACGTAAGGTTCGACCTTTAGCTTTTAAGGTAAAATCACCCGCTTTAACTGTAATAGTTGTTGAGTTGTATTCGGCTGATGTCATTTGGCAAGCCACAAATTGACGCCAAATTAATTGATATAATTTAGCCGCATCTACCTCAACATCGCCAAGGCTATCCGCTAGAATGTTCACGTCCGATGGACGAATTGCCTCATGCGCCTCTTGCGAATTTTTCTTACTGCTATAAACGTTAGCGGATTTAGGCAAATACTTTTCGCCGAAGTTTTGTCCAATGTAGTCCCGAACCATAGTTAACGCATCCTGACTCAAATTAGTCGAGTCAGTACGCATATAAGTAATATAACCAGCTTCATATAGGCGTTGTGCTAACATCATCGTCTTTTTAACACCAAAACCTAAACGAGTACTTGCCGCTTGTTGCAAAGTTGAAGTAATAAACGGCGCAGTTGGGTTGCTTTTAGTCGGTTTTTCTTCAATATTAGTAACTTGATATTGGCTTTTATTCAATTCATCCAGAGCAATATCAATAGCAACACGATCCTTAGGTTCAAACGCATCATTTTTATAATGCGTTACTTGCATAGTTAATTGCTCTTGATGAGCGGTTTTTAAATCAGCATAAAGATCCCAGTACTCTTCAGGAATAAATGCATGAATTTCTCGCTCACGTTCAACCACTAGACGCACCGCAACTGATTGAACACGACCAGCTGATAAGCCACGCGCAACTTTTTTCCAAAGTAGTGGTGATAGCATAAAGCCAACCACACGATCCATAAATCGTCTTGCTTGTTGAGCATTAACGCGATCCATATCCAACATAGCTGGATGATTAAAAGCATTTTTAATCGCCGTTTTGGTGATCTCGTTAAATACGACGCGCCGGTACTTATTATCATCACCACCAATAACATCTTTTAGATGCCACGCGATAGCTTCCCCTTCTCTATCCAAGTCGGTTGCGAGATAAATCATATCGGCATCTTTGGCTAACTTTTTAAGTTCGGCAACCACTCGTTCTTTGCCAGGTAAAATTTCATAATGCGCTTGCCAGCCATTGTAAGGATCAACGCTCATACGATCGACTAACACTTGTTTTTCTGATCGTTTAACTTTTTTCTCGGCTTTATCTTTACTTGTTTTTTCAGTGCGTTGACTACTACCACTCACTGGCAGATCGCGAATATGTCCGACACTTGATTTAACTACGAAATCTTTGCCAAGATATTTATTAATCGTTTTTGCTTTGGCTGGTGATTCCACAATAACAAGGGATTTTCCCATAATTAAACCTATTTATCCTGTAGTTTAAGTTATTTACCGTCTATATTGACATCAAGTAATGACAGTAAATCATCTTTAATTGTCGATACTTTACTAGCATATTGTTCTTTTTGCTCAGCATCTTCAATTAGTTGTGTAATTGTTTGTGACAACGTACATCCTCGGCGTTTAGCTAAATTAGCCAATCGTTGCCAGACAAGAAATTCCAAATCAATAGACTTTTTACGTGTATTTTGCTGTTCGGCATTAAAATGTCGTTTTCGTCGTGCTCGAATGGTTTGCTTCATGCGATTATCTAAATCTGGATTTAAATGCTGCTTAATCCAATCAATAACCGCAGTTGGTTTGTGTTCCAATAACAATAATTCATTTACGGCTTGCTCTGCTGCACTCTTCTCAATATAACGAGTGATAAGCTCCCCTTCCAAATGTCTTTTTACTAAATAGTGCCACTTCCAACCGCATTCAAGGTTTTCTAACTGCTGGTATTTCATCGGTTCACCTTGTGACGCTGTAACTAAATATGTTAGTTGTAACATAATCTTGACACACAATAAAGAAAATTATTGCATTTGACAAATTTTTTATAAATCTGCTATCGTTCACCCTTAACTTTAGATCTTTTTTAAGGAATCAAAAATAATGGCAAAAGCCGATGTTATTTATATTAATGGTTACATCTACACTGCTGACCAACACGATACGGTTTGTGAAGCGATTGCAATTCAAAATGGCTATATTATGGCAACCGGCAGCACGCAAGAGATAAATAACAGTCAATATGTTGATAATTATACGGTAATCTATGATCTACAAGGTAAAACCATGATGCCAGGGATTATTGATGCCCACTTACATACATTTTGGGGCGGCATGCAATTATCCTCATGTAATCTAAATTACCAAAGTTTAACTGTAGATGATACATTAGCCATCATTCAACAATATTTAGACAATGATTCCGTTCACAATAGTAATAGTTGGTTACAAGTTCGAGGCTGGTTACGCCAAGAAGTTTTACCAATTGGTACAGATATTACTCGATTCGATCTAGATAAACTTAATACTCAGCGTCCTATCATTCTATTTTCAAATGACTGTCATACCCTAGTTGCCAACAGCATTGCTTTAGAAAAATTTGGCCTTGATCGAAATACACCTGAACCATCTGATGGCAAAATTGGGCGTACTGAGGATGGTGATTTAAACGGTATATTAGAAGATGCCCCTGCAATGCGTGCATTTGACAGTATTTCCAAACTTACTGACGAACAAGCAGTAAACATTGCTAAATTAACACAAGAAGAATTAAATAAGCAAGGTGTAACAGCGGTAATGGATGCGCGGATAACAGAAACCCAAGCCGATGCATTTCTAAAATTACAACAACAAGATCAACTGTCAATCCGATTATTTGGTGCTCGAGAATTACCACCTGATGATGTTGGTAGCATTGAAGATATCCCAGCTGTTATTGATCGTGTTAAACAATTTGCTGAACGTTATAATGACCAAAACTGGCAACCAAAACCAGGAATTAAAGTATCTCATACCAAATTATTTGTCGATGGTGTAATGCAAGCGCCACTAATGACCGCTCGTTTATTACAACCTTATCAATTAGAAAATGAAAAAGATCGCTATGGTGACCTCTATTATTCGATAGAAATGCTTGATGCATTAATTTTAGAATCATCAAGGGCAGGCTTTCATCCTCACATGCACACCGTTGGCGAAGGCGCCATTGAAGTGGTGCTTAATGCGATTGAAAAAATGCGTAAAGCACTACCCAATGCGGATATTCGACCAAGCACGGCTCATAATGAACTTAGTGCGATGCATCAATTTGACCGTTATAAACAATTAAAAGCCAGTGTGGTATTCTCATTCCAATGGGCTGGCTGTAGTTCGGCAATGGTTGAACAATACCAAACTCTGTTTGGTGCTGAACGTTATAATGGTTTAGAAGCCCATGGCCAATATATTGATGCTGGAGTAACTTGTGCTTTTGGTAGTGATTGGCCAATTGATCCGCTTAATGAATGGTATGATTTCCAAATAGCTATGACTAGACAGATTGATGCAGAACATCCACGTTTAAACAGTGATCGTAATTTAACGGCTCTTGAAGTACTACGCTGTGCGACAATTGGTGCTGCTTATGTTTTAAAACAAGATGACTATATCGGATCTATTGAGAAAGGTAAGTTTGCTGATGTAATTATTTTAGATCGTAATCCTTTTACCATCCCGGCAACAGATATACAAAACGTCAAAGTACTAACCACAATTGTTGGTGGCAAAACGGTTTATCAACAAGCCTAATAAACCTTAAACAAATTCACTACCCCGCCAATGGTTCGGGGTAGTTTTTTATTACTAGTCAGCATCAACAACAACATCATCTTCAACTGCTGGTTTTCGAGTAAAGTGTAAAATCGCAGCAATAATAAACGCTCCGATAAACATATCAATCACATACCACATTGCACCTTTGGTTACACCACCAAGTGCAACTAAACCACCAAATGCAACTAAAGAATCAATACCATTAATCATACCTAACATACCCGCAACGGCTGTACCTACAACGATAGCAAGAATAACTCGTTTAGGATCTTTAGCAGCGAATGGTATCGCGCCTTCGGTAATACCAGCTAACGATAAAAAGAACGCAGTAATACCAAACTCTTTTTCTTCTTTGGTGTATTTAGAACGTGATACCAGTAAAGAGGATATTGCTAATCCTAAAGGAGGAATAGCACAGCACATACGGAACACACCATTAGGACCATAAACACCTTCCGCCATAGCGGCTAACGTAAAGGCCGTGGCTGCTTTACTACAAGGTCCACCCATATCAAGTGCAGCCAGCACACCGATTCCTATACCTAAAAATGCCGCGTTAACTTCTGACATACCTTTTAAGGTTTCCACCATTGCTTTTACAAACCAATCGAGCGGATATGACAAACCATAAATATAGATAGGTGCCATGATCAATAATGTCACAGTTGGAATGATCATCACAGGCATAACCGAAGCAATAACCGGATGGACCTTAACAGTTTTGAACCATTTAACAAAATAACCAATAAGGACACCAAAAATCATTGCACCAATAAAACCGGTAGATACATGATTACTGCCAATTGGATTATTTACTACATAGCCCATAATAAACGCTGGTGCCAAGGCTGCATTACCACCAATAGAGTAAGCCATATACGCCGCAAGCACTGGTACCATCATTGCAAAGCCGTAAAAAGCCACTTGTTGCAAATCGGCAAAGAATTGATTACTTGGTAGAATGGTGTCACCACTCACATGCCCAGTCATTAACACAATTGAAAAAAGAATACCGGAAGCAATGATGACAGGTAAAAATTTACTAATACCAGTATTTAACGATCTAAATATCTCTTTACCAATACTCTCCTTCACTTCTTTTTTGGATGATAAGGCTTCGGCATTATTAAAAATACTAGCTGTATTTTTAACCGCTTCACCAGTGCTAACCTTAATCACATTTTTAAAAGGCTCGAGCCGTTCAGCATTATCGATTGAAATATCTGTCGCTAATAAAATTACATCAGCACTTTTCAGATCTTGCTCAGTCAATATATTATCAATTCCAGCTGCACCTTGGGTTTCAACTTTACAATCCCAGCCACGCTTTTTAGCTTCATTTTCAATTTTTTGTTTAGCAATATAGGTGTGCGCCATACCAGCAGTACAAGCACATATAGCGACAATCTTTTTATTTTTTAAGGATTCTTTACTCATATAAACCTCGGATTTTTTCTGCTACTATTTGAATATCACTATTTAATAGAAGTTCAATAAAATCGTCATCAGCCAAGTTAGCCGCCAATTTGGCAATAATAGTCAAATGCTCTTTATTAGCATTTTTTGGTGCGCCGATCAGCACCACTAACTTAACTTTATTGGCATTATTCCAGACTATACCTTGATTATATTTCGCCACGACAATAAAAGGTGTTTTCACTGCATCACTTTTAGAATGCGGTAATGCAATATTGGGCAAAACATCAGTTTCCATCTCTTGCTCATGTTGCATAACATCAGCAGAAAATTTATTTACATCCGTTAAATAAACTTCACTTTTTTCAGCCATCAATTTAATCACCGATGACTTATTCGTAATAACATCACTTGTTAATTCAACAGGTAAAACAGGAATTGGTTCCATAATATATCCTCCTAATTAATCACTTTACTCCGTACAATCTTTATACATGATTTTTAGGTAAAAATATAATTTTTTTATATAAAATCGGATAATTAACTAATCAACTAATAAATTTGCCAATCCAACCTTGTAATACACTATTGAGCCTATTGTTTTGAATTTTTATTTAGGAAAAGCTCACAAATTATGCGGACTTATGATCTTTACTAAAAATTAGCTTGCATAATTATAATAATGTGGGAGAATTCCCTGCCGCTTTAAGCGGGTAAAAAGGCAAAACTATACTTAGTAGTTTTTTATTGTTTTTTGGGACAGAGGAGCAAATTAAATCATGTCCGCAATAAAAATGAAACGAGTTTTAACCACACCTGCATTGATTGCATTTGGTTTAGCTTATATGGTTCCTTTAGGGATCTTTACCACTTATGGGGAAGTTACCGTTGTCAGTAATGGACACTTACCTATAGCCTATATCATCACCCTTGCCATGATCTTTTTCACAGCATTAAGTTATTGCCGAATGGCAAATAAACTACCTATTGCTGGTTCGGCTTATACCTATGTACAACGAACTTTTGGTGGAAAAGCAGGTTTCCTAGTTGGTTGGGCACAAATTCTTGATTACCTATTTTTACCAATATTAAATTACTTGGTTTTAGGGATCTATCTACATGAACTCTATGATAGTATTCCGGCTTATGTATATGTATTGGCATCGATTATAGGTGTAAGTGTATTAAATTACCTTGGAATCAAGTTAATTAATTGGGCCAATATTACTTTGAACTTCTTTCAAGCATTATTCATCGTATTGTTTATTATTTTAACATTGACAAATGTTCATTTAACACCAGAAACAATGTTAAAACCAATATCAGTCACAACCGATGATTTTAGTGGTTTATTTTCTGGAGCTGCCATATTATGTCTTGCCTTCTTAGGTTTTGATGCCATCGCAACATTAGCAGAAGAATCCAATGATGCGAAAAAAACCTTACCAAGAGCAATTATCGGCACCGTATTGATTGCTGGTTGTATATTTTTAATTGTCTCATATTGTGCGCATTTAGCTTACCCACAATGGACAGATTTTATTGATAATAAAGATACCGCCAGTTTAGATGTAATGCGTAGAGTTGATAGCATAAGTCATCTAACCAATATACTTGGCAAATACGGAAATGATTTTATGTATAATTTCTTCCAAACCGCTTATTTGACAGGTGTATTTGCCTCTACAATGACTGCACAAACTAGTGTGTCACGAATCTTTTATGCGATGGGACGTGAAGGTGTGTTACCAAAACAGATCTTCTATAAAATTCATCCACGTTTTCGAACACCTTATTTATCAATTATTTTTGTTTCCTGTTTTTCCCTACTCTCTTTGGTACTTGATTTAAGCTTAGTCGTTTCGATGATCAGTTTTGGCGCCTTAGTAGCCTTTACCTTCGTTAACCTATGTGTAATCAAAAGCTACCTAAGTGGTACGAAAAAAACAGTACCAATGCTTTTAAAATATGGATTAATGCCAGCAATTGGCGTATCACTTTCGTTATGGCTATGGACCAGTCTTGAAGCGACAGCGATGACGGTAGGTTTAATTTGGTTAGTAATTGGATTTTGTTATTTACTTTATCTAACTCGATGTTTTACCAAATCACTACCTTCTATTGATCATACAGAATTGGATTCAATCATCAAAGATTAGTAATCTATTAGGTCTACTTAAAAGTATTTAGTTGATGCCCTTTTAAAACAATTCCGTCGACCAAGGTCGACGGAATTTTCATTTCTCAGTAAATAAAATAAGCTAAATTAAAATCGCTTAAAATTATTCACCAAAGCCTGTAGCAAATAATTCACGGATTTCATCCATTGCTGCTTGTTCATCTTCACCATCACAAATGATTTCAACAGTTGAACCACCTTTAACGCCAGCACCAAGTAAACCCATCATGCTTTTTAATTTAATGGTTTTATCGTTATAAACAAGTTCAATTGATGATTTATAACGGCCAGCTAATTTAACCAGAGTTGTTACTGGTCGTGCATGTAAACCAGTTGCATTTTTTACTACCATTTGCTCTTTTAACATATTATAGTCCTTACATATATATAACGTTAATACAATGCATGTATTTATATCATAAATTAACTTTTTTTGCTCTTTTTTAGCATCAATTTTTGAAATTATTTGATTATATTTCAGTTTTAATATAATTTTTCATCACATAAAAAACTATACTAACCAAAAATACCTTACGATATGAAAAAATATCGGCGCGGCAAAGCAAATAGAATCAAAACGATCAAGTATTCCACCGTGACCACCTATTAGTTTGCCCCAATCTTTTACCCCGCGATCACGTTTAATAGCCGACATAACTAGACCACCCATAAATCCTAACAAAGTGATCATTAAAGAAATAAGTCCTGATTGTATAAAAGTAAACGGAGTGATCCAACACATACAGGCACCAATAAAACTAGCAGATAAAACGCCACCAATAAAACCTTCAATCGTCTTTGATGGTGAAACATTTGGGCTAATTTTATGCTTACCAAACAATTTGCCAAATACGTACTGCAACACGTCAGATAACTGAACGATTAACACTAAATAAGCAATGAGTAATAGATTACGCCCTTGGTAATTTTCGATATCCAACACTAATAACGCCGGTACACACGAAATACAATAAACCGTAATCATCAATCCCCATTGCACATCGGCTATTCTCGCCAAAAAATTAGTGGTTGAACCAGTTATTGTGGCAAATATCGCCAAAAACAAGAAAGCATAAACTGGAATAAAGATACTGAATAGACCATACCATGCTAAGGCAACCAAAATATATTGCACGGGTAAAGCAACAGCAAAAGCAAAGATTAGGGCGAAATAGTCATAGCGATTGATAGGAGTTAAAATAAGAAACTCTCGCAATGCCAAAGCTGAAATAACAAAAAACAAAAAAATTACTGCCAGTTGTCCAAACCAAAACGCGACACCAATAATGGCAACCATTACCCACCACGCATTGATGCGAGTATTTAAATTATCAATAACACTATTAGGTGATGTAAGACGATATTTTAACAATTGACCAATAATTGTTGCCACTAACAAAAACAAGCCGATGCCCAAAAATAATAATAGCGTATCATGTTGGAAATGGGACATCTCAGCGCTCCTTGTATTGCTGTGGTATTAATCTATTAACTTGTGATAATAGCATTAATCACCATAAAAACGATTAAACAATTTTGTAATAAAAATAGAATTATCTGCTTTTTAAACAAGGATAAAATCCCTTTTTGGCGTTCAGTGACCGTTCTTGATGATTGGTGAGATTTGATTAATTGCAAATTGACTAATGCTTTATCCATAGCTAACAGCTCTTCTGGCAAATGATCAACATGCTCAGATAAATATACAAACAATTTTCTATCAAAATCTATCCTTATTGCATAATACTTACTTATTAAACCGAGAATAAAGATCATCAAACAAATAATGGTTAATGGTATTGCCCAAGAACTTAGCAAGGCAACAAAAACAACTAATAGCGATAATAGCATCGAAAAAAGATCAATCTGTTTACTTATCGATAAAAAACAACAAAACGTTACTAAATCTACTTTAGTTACACTATTTTGCCAACTATTATTACTACTCAACATATCGCTGTCTCATCTTTAAAGTTAGCCAACCAATTGGATAAAATCAGTTGTTGCTGGCGAGAAATCACAATTGAATTTCGCTGTTCTTTTACTATAGCTATCGCCTGTTGCAGAGTGTTAGCTCTTTTAGTCCACAATAACCATGCAATAACTGCAGTTGCACTCCTCGAATAACCTAAAGCACAACAGACTAATAATTTACCCTGCTGCCGATAATATTCGATAGCTTGTGCAGCCTGCTGACACTCTTGTTGTGATAAGGGCGTCATATCTAAAACCGGAATAAGCTTATAGTTACCGTCAAAACATCCAATTGGCAACTCGGCACAAAGATCGACAACCGATATAAAATGATTTTGATTTAGCGATTTTGAGGATGGAATGCGACCTAAATAGACTTCATCAATAATCAAATCATCAGTTGGATGTTTAATTGTCCATAACCGTGAATTGAGCCACATAATAGCAAAAAATGGCAAATAGAGCAGATAAACGGCTAACTTAAAATGACCATTTTGCTGTTTTTGCAAACCAGATGCGCCAAACAATAAATAATTAGCAGCAATCAATAACCAGGCACCAGCCAACCATAACAACCAGAGTGCCCAGCCAGAAAAGTAAATAGCTACAGTGAGTGACAGTAGGCATAAACAAAAATAGAACATCGCCCAAGTATAATTTTTAGTTAATGGTCGATGTTTTAATGGCGTCGTCATATTATCTGGCCATAACCAAATAGAAAAACAGCCTACCCATAATCCAGTTGGAATATCGAAAAAATGATGCTGCCAAGTGGTTAAAACCGAAAGTGCAATTAACAAACACCAAAAATGTAATATATAACGCCATAATCCTCGAAAATATTGCGCATAAAATTGCCACAAAATCACTAATAACGTGATATGTAATGATGGTGCTTGATTAAACGGCTTATCAAATCCCATTAAAATATCAAACATCAAGCCAAAAAAGCCATCCAAAGCAGGCCGTTCAAAATAGAACTTAAGCGGAAAAATTAGAAAACAGATGATACAAATCACTTGTGCCGTTAACAGCCGTAAACCAAGATTTTTAAGTGATTGCCAAGAAGATGTTAACAGAATAGCTAATCCATACATCAGATCGATAGACCAATAAGGAATTATCGTCCATGACCAAAGTGGAATAGAATATTCCCAACTAAAAAATAGACTTGGCACATCTTGACGTTGCGAAGTTAACCAGTTAGCAAAATTATAACTGGCAAAAAAGAATACTGATAAACCGGCTAACCACAAACATTTATAAACATTTAGACGGTTAATTAGTTTTGGCATAATCAATGCGAATTTCTCTGAGCGACAGATACCGTAAAAATGCCCCACTGATCGACCAACATGGTTACTTTACTAAATCCTGCTTCGGCAACTAACTGATCCATCTCAAGTTGAGTTCGTCGTCGCATAATCCACGGTTGTCCTTGTCGATGTGAAGTTAACGCTCTGGCAATAAATTCTAATTGCGGATGCCAAGGTTGATTGGTGTAAAGTAAATAGCCACCTTGTGGTATTACATCAGCCAAGCCAGCTAAAGATTGCTGTAACAGTTGATTATCACCAAATAATTCATACAGTCCTGATACTACCGCTAAATTAGGTTTAGGTGATAATTGTGAAAGCTCTTCACGACTAAAGGCATCGCCTTTTTCAAAACGGACAATATCACTTAACCCTTGTTGCGCAATTAGTGCTTGGCCATCACGGATATTAATATCACTATAATCCCGCAACAACACCGAATTAGGTTTATTAGCGATTTGACTAATGGTTTCTAAAATATATCGACCATGCCCTGCGGCTATATCAACAATATTTACTTCAGTAGATTGTTGTTGTAACTGTTCAATAGCTTGCTTTAAGAGTTGTTCAAGATGAATTTTTCGTTGCCGAATCCCTCGCCAACCAATAGATTGCAAATAGAGATAATCAAAAAAACGCCCTAGTTTAGATGTTCCAGACGGTTCATTTCGATAAACATAATCAAGTGTACTACCGGAGTCAAAACCGGTTTCAAAGCCTAACTTAATTCCATCCGACAAATTACTAGCATATTTCAAGGTCGCTTTAACTAACTTCCAATACCATGGTTTAAGCCAACCAGAAGGCGGTAAAGCTAACTTATCGGATTCAGATCGAGTATAACCGACCCGATCGGCATTGGTTAACGTTGGAACATCGGGTTGATTCGCAAAACAGCCTTGAATAAATCGCCTTGCTCTATCAATTGCCATATAACGATCTTTCTCACCAAAGGTATCATGATAAAATTTTGGGAGGATATGAAACTCTTTTTGATTGGTTCCTAAATTATCATAAAACGCTTGTTGTGGTTTGCGTCGCACCACAAAATCACAACCAGAAACTAATAACTGTGTAGGGACAGTGATAGCATTGGCATCCTTAACAATTCGATCCGCTACCGCATACAAATCAAGTAGTAATCTCACCGAAATAGGTTTAGTAATTAAAGGATCTTTATTAAAAGAGTCTGCTCGACTGCCATCATGGGTTAGTAAATTCGGTTTGACATAACTATTTACAAAGAAATTGCCTTTCAAGTTATATAACAACTTAAGTCCAGGCACCGCTAATGGCACATATAATTTAACGCTAAATGCTGGTGAACCTAATACTAATGCACGAATATTTGGCACATAATCATGCACCCAAGCGCTGGCAATTACCGCGCCAACACTTTGAGCGATAATAGCAATATCTTGCATATCAATTGCATATTCTTTAATGATATGCTCTATAAAACAGTTGGCATCTTTGATTAACGTAGCAAAATTAGGGGCATCACCACGTTCACCTTCTGATTGGCCATTTCCTCGCGCATCCCAAGCAAAAATATGGAAATCAGGCAATTCCAGCTCTTCGGCTAAATGGGCAATTCGTCCAGAATGTTCATGGCCACGATGAAAAAGTACAATTGCTTTTGAAGCTGTTTTCGTATCACTATCGACTGCTGGCCAATAACGATAAAATAATTGACAGCCATCATGACTAATAAATGTGTTTTGCTGCTGTTCGCGCATTAATTATTCCTTATTATTTTTCGCTTCTTGCAATCCTTTTCTCACTCTATTAATCACCGTAATTAGTAGCAAAAAGGAGATAAACCACAATAGAACATTTAGCCATTTAAGAGGCAATAGATAGGTTGCAATTCCTAAACTAATTAGGCTAAAAGCTAAAGCTCGATCACTTTTCCCCATAGGTCCATCATAACGTCGCGAGCTACCAATCATCACACCGAGTACACCCGCGTATTCGGTTAGAAATGATAATAAGATCACTAATATCATTAAATTGGTATTAACTTGATTTATTTGAGTAAAGATTAACAGCAGAGCACAATCGGAAATCACATCACAAATCTCATTTAAATAGGCACCTAAATTGGATTTCTGACGAAATTCTCTGGCTAACATACCATCAATAGCATTAAGAGCCATCCGGATAAACATCCATATGGGTATTAACAAAAATAGCCATTGATGATCGGCAAAAAAGCCAACTAATAAAGCAATCAATATCGACCCAGCACAAGCAGCTAACGTAACTTGATTAGCAGTTATTCGTGAATAATAAAGCGAATTCACATAAGGACGAAGCAATGCTTGAAAGCGAGATTTTAATTGATAAATAGAAAACACAGATCGTCCCTTAATAGGTAATTATACAATTCGTTGTAGTTGAGCATACTTTAATGAACTTACCATAAAATGCAAACGGTTAAGTACATTGACCTCACCTGCACCATCATCAAAATCCAAATAGAGCAGATTCAGTTTTGGATTAAGATCGCGCATCCGCTTCTCAACCCCTTTAGAAACAACATGATTAGCAATACAGCCAAACGGTTGCAAACTAATAACATTATTGATGCCATGCTCAGCAAAGGTCATAATTCCTGCAGGAATTAACCAACCCTCGCCATATTGATTGGCCAAATTCAAAATTTCCTCTGCTTTTTTCGCCATATCACGAATATTATGAAATGGTTGATAATGTTTAAAGCCAGATAAAATCTGATTAGTTTTATCAATATACTTTTGTGCCACCTTTTCAAAAAAGTGCACAAAATAAGCGACAAAACTTTTGTTAACAATATAATTATCGACATTACTATCATAGTTAACAAAACATTGCGCAAAAAATTCAATCATTGGCGGAATAACAGGTTCAATACCCTGATCGACTAGCCAATCAACACTATGTTGATTACCAAAACTGTTATATTTAACATAAATTTCACCAACAATACCAATTTGTGGGCAATCTTTATTCAATGTCTCGATTTGATTAAAATGATCGACCGCCTCTTTCAACAGCGCAAAGATCGCCTTTTTGCCTTTATGTTGATTGATAAGTTGTTGTAATTTTCTAATATAAAGATCTTTCGCTTGGTTAGCTTGTTGCTTAAATTTGGCTCTAGGCGCAATCGAGTAAAACATCTTCGAAATCGAATCAGTAAATAACATCGCAAAAAACGTCGTTGGTAAAGTTTTAAGCCAATTAATTCTAAAACCTGGTTGCTCAATTTCATTAATATTACCGGTACTGAGCGACACGATAGGAATATCTTCGAAACCATTACTAATCATTGCTTTCTTAATCAAAGAAAGATAACTACTCGCTCGACACTGTCCACCCGTTTGAGTAATGCCTATAGCCACTTCATCACGTTGATATTTACCCGAATTAAGCGCTTTAATAATATCACCAACAATAATGGTCGCTGGATAGCATATCTCGTTATTACAATATTTAAGACCCCACTCAACCGAACTTTTATCTGGTTTTGGCAAGGTTTCAAGTTTATAACCTGACAACTCAAAAATCGGTGGTAATAATGGTGAATAAAAATCGGAGATATAAGGTGCTAAAATAGTCCTTCTCTGTTTATCTTGTTTAGCAAAAATAGCCGTCTTTTTACGCTCAACAACTTTTAACGGTTGTTGGTGATTCATACGGATTGACTCAATAATCGAACGTAAACGCAATCGCACCGAACCAGTTGCGGTGATCTCATCGACTCGAATTATTGTACATGTCTTACCTTTCGACTCTAAAATCGCCTTACACTCATCGGTAACAATCGCATCAGGCCCACAACCAAACGAATTAAGTTGTACAAACTGAATATTTTTTGGTTGTTCAGCAACAAAACTAGCTGCTGCATATAAGCGATTTGGATAACTCCATTGTGAGCAAATTTGTAGTTCGGGCGATAATTGACTGATCGCACCTAACACTGAATCTTCGGTTATTACATCGCAACCAAGCGCATTTAAAATCTCTGGTGTTTTATGATTAATTAAACTATCACTATGATAAGGACGACCTGCCAAAATAAATACATAACGCCCCGTTTGTTTAGCATTATTTAGTACTTCAACCGCTTTATTATACAGCGATTTCTTATATTCAGCTTGAGCCGCTAATGCATCAGAAAATGCTTGATTAGCTATCTTTTCTGCAATACCAAGCGAAGTTAAATAATTAATACAGCCCTTTTTCAACAATTTTTGATTACTAAAATTGATTACTGGATAATCCAGTGGCACATCATATTTTTGACTAGGATTGATAGCACTATTCACCACCTCTGCATAGCTACTCACAATTGGACAGTTATAGCTATTAACTGCATTAGTAAACTGATCAGATTCAAACACCACCATCGGCATAAAAATACGATCAACCTTTTGCTCGATCAACTCCATAATATGCCCATGAACTAATTTGGCAGGAAAACAGATACTATCCGACATTACTGTACCGGCGCCCTTTTCATAAATCTCATGCGTCGAGTATGGTGATAACGTTACATTAATACCACTATTAGTTAACAACGTGTGCCAGAATGGGAAGTTTTCGTATTGTCCTAAAACCCGAGGAATACCGACATTAAGCTTAGCTTGAGCATTATGGATATTGGTTCGATCAAATAACAACGTATTTTTATAATCAAACATATTAAATGCATTTTTATCTTGATATTGATTATTACTCAAAAAGCGTTCACATTTATTACCAGAATAATAACGCTGACCATTAGCAAAACGATAAATCATAATATCGCATTTATTTTCACACCCCTTACAGCGTGATGGTTTCGCTTTATTATCTTCAGCTTTATGTAAATTATCCAATCCAATAAATTGCGAAGGAGTTTGTTGTTGTGCATAATGATTTTTTGCCACTAACGCCGCACCATAAGCCCCCATCAGTTCAGGAATATTCGAACTGGCAATCTGTGCGCCGGTTAACTGCTCTAGGGCACGAAACACCGCAGGATTTTTAAACGTCCCGCCTTGCACCACAATATGATCGCCCAATTTGCGCATATCATGTAATTTCAGTACTTTATGAATGGCATTTTTAATCACCGAAAAAGCTAGACCCGCTGAAATATCGCCCATAGTGGCGTTTTCACGCAGTGCTTGTTTCACTTTTGAGTTCATAAAAACCGTGCAACGGGTACCCAAATCACAAGGATTATTGGACTTACACGCTGCGTCAGCAAAATCGATGGTATTGGAATTAAGGGATTTGGCGAAAGTCTCAATAAATGAACCACAGCCAGAAGAACATGCTTCGTTTAACTCAATATGATTTACCACGCCATTAGCAATAAAGATGGCTTTCATATCTTGGCCACCAATATCCATGATAAAACTGACCTTAGGCTCAATATGTTTAGCGGCAGCAAAATGCGCCATTGTTTCGACTAAACCATCATCGATGGCAAAAGCGGCTTTTAGCAGTTCCTCACCATAACCAGTAACGCCAGTGCGAGCAATAATAATCTCTTTACCTGATGCCGCAATCTCATCTTTTAATACCGTTAAACCTTTAATTAATGCGGTAATTGAGTGGCCATTATTCGGTGCATAATAAGTAAAAAGTAGCTCGTCATCCTCACTAATTAAGGTAATTTTAGTGGTAGTTGAACCACTATCAATTCCCAAATACGCTTTCTGCTTTTGATAAGCAGTTAAAGCTAGACGAGGGATTTGAATATATTTGCGTTTTTGTTGCCAATCATCAAAAGACAAAGCTTGATTAAAGAGCGGTTTTAACCTAAAAGACTGATTGACTTGAATCTTGGTTGAGGCATTTAATCTATCAATAAATTCAGTGAGTGTAAGTTGACTACGTTCAATAGCATGAATCGCTGCGCCCCAAGCTGACAACAAAGTAGGATGTTCGGTGGTAACTATCTGATCTTCATTTAACTTTAGTGTCTCTAACGCGGCCTTGCCTAACGTAGGAATAAACGAAAACGGTCCGCCAATCAACATTACTTTGGGAACAATATCATAACCACGGGCTAAGGTATTAACCAATTGAATACAAACCGCATGTAATACAGAATAAGCAATATTTTCTTTGGAGACATTACGACTAATTAAATTTTGCACATCAGTCTTAGCAAATACACCACAACGTGAAGCAATCGGATAGACTTTATCATGTTGAGTTGCCAGCAGATCAAACTCCTGCACTGGGGTATTAAGCAAGGTCGCCATCTGATCGATAAATGCCCCTGTGCCTCCAGCACAACTACCATTCATTCGAATATCAGGCGGACGATCAGGAAAAAAGAAGATCATCTTACTATCTTCCCCGCCAATATCAATTAACGTTCTAACCTCTGGATATTTGCGCTGCACCACTTCCGATGCGGCAACTACCTCTTGAATAAAGGCGATATCGGCTTTTTCCGAAATCCCCATCCCAGCAGAACCAGTCACCTTGACCGATAATACAATCTCTTCACCCAATTGCTGTTTAATTTCATCTAATAGTGATAAAACTGTAGGAACAATATGGGTATTATGGCGAACATAATTGGTATAAACAAAATTATCTTGCTCATCAAGCACGACACATTTTGCAGTAGTAGAACCAACATCCAATCCAAGTCTATACATTTTTGACATAAACAAACTCACATTTGCAAAATTAGACTTAACCTATAATAGGGTCACAAATATTACTAAATAACTATATTTTTATTATGGGATTATTATAGCGAAATCTTTCTAATTTTTAATCTATTTGTTTGAAAAATGACATTTTTGGATATTTTTTAACTAGCAGAAACTAAAGAAAATAAATCTTATTGGCGCTAATCCTGCGCCAAACCTTGCTTAGCCGTAGCTATAACATTCTTTAAATCGATCCCTTGTGCTTTTGCAGCAAAAATACAACCGCAATAACATTGACGATAAACATCGTACTCCTTACAAAGTTCGATAGAACGCTTATAACCGTTATTCTTCTTAAAATCAGAAGGTAAATAATTTACCGAAAAAAGCTCTTGAATTTCAAAACCAAGTTGGTTAATTTTTTGACTATTCTTTTTCGGACTTAGCGTTAAAGCACTAGCGAAATAATCAAAACCTAACTCTTGTGCTTTAATCGCTGCCAAATCTAAGCGCATCTTATAACAAAGATGACAACGTTCACCGCCTTCTGGAGCATCACGTAGATGCTCAACCTTCTTAATAAATTCTGCTGGTTGATACGGGGCTTCTAAAAACTGTACATGGTTATTGGTTTTTTGATTAAAGTCGGCAATAAACTTCTGCTGAACCTTACTGCGATATTCATATTCCACGCGCGGGTGAATATTGGAATTAGCAAAATAAATCGTAATATCGGCATACTGTGCCAAATACTCCAGTACATAAGTACTACACGGGGCACAGCAACTATGAATTAGTAACTTTGGTCGCGCTGATGCTAACTGCCAATCAGCAATCACCTCTTGCAAAACTGAATCATAATTTACTTTATTATGTGGATTTAATTTTTCGAGAATATCTTTGGCATTAATTAACATTGGGACTCTTTCAGTATCAGACTGATTGATGAATTTTAACGCGCGTATAATATAGCGATCTGCTTAAGCGTTCAAGTTTAAGTTACAATTTTGTTTTTCCGAATTAACATTTAATTTTTTCGCTAAATTTGCGGTTATTAAAAACCCTTTTCCTCAAATTTTTAAATGCCAATTTCACCATTTTGCAGCAGTCAAAAAGTGACAAATGCCTAAATCATGAGTTAGACATTTTTAATAAAGTGTTTCAACAGAATTTTTTGACTAACTATGCGGCGGTGAACTAGTCACAGACGATATCATTATCACCGCTAACTTTCTAAACTAACACTTAGGCAGTTTGTAATATTTTTTTATTTTTATCCCTTTATGTATAGGGAACTCGGATTGGTTTTATTTCTCAATAATATCGGATCCGGTTTATCACTATGCATATAGGGAACATGTTATAAAACCCTTTTAGAGGGTTTGATTATAAGTGTGTAGCTATTTCTCTAGCCACGTCTAAAGCTATCTGATCCCACGCATACTCAATAACCGAAGTAACTTTTGCATCTTTTACTCCGCTATCATTCTGTTTAGTAGAAAATTCTTTAGTCCATCTATTGCCTGATAATTCAAATGTTACATTTAAAATTACGCTCGCACTATCAATATTCGTTACTCCATAAGTGAATTTTGTTTTAGCATTATTAACTATTAATGTTAACTTTCTACCGCCAGAATTTAAATCTGCGTACGTGCTAATTGCTTCTTCAATTCTTGATGAAAGACCTATTCCAATCGGAATTCTAGTACGAGTCCCACCACCAACAAATCCTGAGGCCCCTTGTATATCAATTCGTGACGTAAAATCACTAGGAATCCATGTAATATCCAAGCTTTGTTTTTTAGTAATATGTATCTCTGATTTTATTTGCTTTAATGATTGATAAGACAACCTATCATTAAATTGATGATGAACACTACAACCAGAGAAAACAAAACCTAAACACGTTAATAATAATAATTTTTTCACCCCATTCTCCTATAAATAATTTTGATAGATAGTATAAAATTTGTTAGCCAAGTGCAATAAAAGTTATTAATTCAATCATTCTCATAATAGAGGAAATTATTTTTATCAATCTGGTACGATATTTTATCGACAATACTTATTTTTCCAATATCAAATAAAGAAGAATGAAAATGTTCTATTGATGTCATTAAATCAATATAACTATATATTTTATTTGAGATCGCCATTTTATCAAAATCTGGGAAGATAAAATAATCATTTCTTATTAAAATAGAATAAAAATAACATATTGAAGTGTTTTTTAAATCAACACCAAAATCATTTTTAGCTTCATAATCAACAAACAAGGTCACTCAATATTGAGACAAATTTCCATTCTCATAATCATCTTTAAAATAATCCTTACCTACAATTTTTACGTAGCTTATCGTTGCTTTTTTGTACATCAATGATAATTTTAGCTCTTTGTAAAAGTTTGGTTACTTCATCTGCTGAGTGGTCGAATGACAGGCATAAAAAAACCGCCATTAGGCGGTTGAATTAGTTTTGATTATTTTAAATAATTATTTACTTTTTGACACAATAAAACCTCTTAGAGTTTTTTGTGATGAACTTAAAGTTATGGGTACTTCAATTTGCACATTCTTTTTCGAGATGTTCATAAGCTTTTTTGTAACCTAGTAGAGAAAAAGTAAAATCTCTTGTAAATTTAGAACCAGCCCTTACGACGAGCTTTTTACCATTTTGAAGTGCTTCATTCATAAAATCTTCTCTTTTTGCGGTTACGTCGCCTTCATACAATACCCATTCCATTTCAATTGGCTTTTCTTTATCTACTCTAAAAATGACTTTAATAGCACCGTCTTGATTGTCTTTCCAGTTTTTTGATAAAGGTATAAGACCTACTCCCTTATAATTGAATAGAAGAGCAGCACTATCAATAGCCTTTGTTTTCGTCATATCAATAGCAAGTATAGAAGGATCTTTTTTATCTGTTATTGGATCAGTGTCGATTTTAACACTTCATTCCTTATACTTAATTTCTTTGGCAAATACAAAAAGTGGAAATAACAACAAACACAACATAATCTTCTTCATACCATTCCCTTAATCTTTGAGTTTTTTTGTAATAGTATTTTATTTATTGATTCGGAGCAATAAAAAACCACCCGAAGGTGGTTTGCTCAATTGATTATAGAACTTCGCTTTAATTAGTTTGCAGGGCAATTTTTTTTCAATTCTTCATAAGATTTTGCAAAACCAACTAGAGAGAAAATAAAATCCTTAGTTTTTCCATAATTGGCTCTAATGATTAACTTTTTCCCATTTTTTATCAAATCGCTAACTTCATTAATATCAGAATATTCATATCCTAGCTCTCCCTTAGTCCAATTCATTTCAATTGGAGTATTTTTGTCCACTCTTAATATGATTTTTGTTGAATCGCCTCTCTCACTTTCTTTTGGCAAATCATTTATAACAAACGATGTGAGATTAACTGAGTTGCAATTAAATAAAAACGCAGCACTATCGCTCTTAGATTTTGTGCTATCAAATATGAATATTCTAACTGATTTTTGATCAGTAATAGGATCTTCTTGATTATCAACCACCCAATCACCGATTTTTACTGAATCGCAAAAAACAAAAAAAGGGACAAATAACAAACACAACACAATCTTCTTCATATCATCTCCTTAATCTTGATATTTTCTTGCAATGGTATGTTATTTAAAAGATTTGTGCAATAAAAAACCACCCGAAGGTGGTTTGTTTGAATTTTTGGCTACCTACACGGCAGTAAACTGTAATGACTTAAAATTTAAATCTACCTATACATTTTTGGCTACCTACACGGCAGTAAACTTATGTTAATACCGGTAATTTTATTGCTATTAATTTTTGGCTACCTACACGGCAGTAAACACGTTTCTTGTAATGCTCAAGCTAAAGCTGTAATTTTTGGCTACCTACACGGCAGTAAACAATTACTCTATACTTAACTGCACTGCCGTATAATTTTTGGCTACCTACACGGCAGTAAACTAATGTTAGCAACAGTGAGATAATCAGCTGATATTTTTGGCTACCTACACGGCAGTAAACTAGAATCCAATATACTATAAATGCAGTTGGCAAAAAGGCAAAGTCTATTTTTGCCAATAAAAACCCTTTTTTTTGAGCTATTTTTTAATATATTGATTTTTAAATATTTTATTTTAAGTCAAAAAAAAGGGTTAGCAATAAGTAGGAATTTAAGTTTCAAAAACCCCTCTCCTCAAAATTTTTTGGTTGTTTGAGTTTCGGACGTTTGTTGTTTTGCGGTTATTTCTATGCGGTGATTACGTCCGAGTTAAGAGGGTTGGCGCCAACCCTCTTTACAATCTCCCGCGGCGACCACGCAAGTGGTCACGATGTGACTGCCTTCCGCCTTCGTTAGCTCTTAACGCACCTTGCCAAACATCCCTGTTTGCCATGCTAACCTCACTCAGTTGTCAGCACATTGCGAATGTCGCTAAATAGGAAGCACTAAACTAATTTCTAAAAATAAACGTTTATTATTAGTAATAGCTGATGTTATAACTAACCTTAGCGATTTATTGGCGGGATTTTTAGGCTTTAAAAACCCCTTTCCTCAAATTTTTTTGTAATTTGTAGACTTTGATATGGCGATATATTTTATTGGTAGTGCTAATTATTAATGTTGAGTTTTTTATAAAACTTAATTTCATTTTTAGCAAATAAAGGCGTTATAATATACTAAATTTTCTAAATAAATTTTTAGGCCTGAAATTGGATTTTCAACTTGTTAGTCGATTGAAGAATCTTCAACTTTATAAAAAACGACGTTCAAATAATGTGCTGTTCTGGCGCGAAATTTATCCTTTAGCAATGCCAATTTTGATTGAGAATTTGTCAGTCATTTTGATGGGTATTTTCAGTACGTTTTTAGTGAGTTGGATTGGTAAGGCCGAGATGGCTGCCGTCGGTCTGGCGGAAAGCTTTAATATGATTATAATGTCCTTCTTTATGGCGGTTGCACTAGGGACATCAGTGGTGGTGGCGTTTAGCTTGGGACGACACAATCGTAAAAAAGCCGTGGTCGCAGCAAGGCAGTCGATTACATTATTAGTTATAATTTCGATTTTACTGTTTTTGTTTGTCGAGTTCTCAGGATATTGGATTGTCGAAATTATTGCCGGTAAGGCCGATCCAGAAGTAAAGGAATTAACACTTACCTTTCTAAGATTAACCGTTTTAGGTTACCCTACTCTTGCCTTTATTTTAGTTGGTTGTGGTGCATTACGTGGTGCCGGCAATACCAAATTACCAATGTACTTAAACATTATCATGAATATTTTAAACTTGACGATCAGTTATGTGCTTATTTACGGCGCTTTGGGTTGGCAAGGATTAGGTTTTATTGGTGCGGGTATTGGCTTAACAATCTCACGTTATTGTGGCATGTTTTTTATTTTATTAGTCTTAACCATAAAACCAAGTCGAGCGTTATTTATTCCTCTCCGTAGTTATTTTCATTCGTTTAATGGTAAAATTTTGATTGATATTTTAAGTATCGGCATTCCTGCTAGTGTGGAATCGGTAATGTTTAATATCGGAAAATTGCTCACGCAAACCTTCGTTGCCGGTATGGGCACCTCAACTATAGCCGCTAATTTTATTGCGTTTTCAATTGCTGGATTACTTAATTTGCCAGGCGGTACACTCGGTGCAACATCGACAATTATTGTTGGTAAACGTATTGGTATGGGGCAAATTTATCAACCAACAAGGCAGCTTAAATTTATTTTTCATCTAACCAGTTTGTTACTCTGTTTTTTAGCTTTTTTATCGATCCCTTTCGCAGGTTTATTAAGTTCGCTTTACACTAATGATCAGGAAGTCATCGAGATTTCCAAACATTTACTTTGGTTTAATGCCTTATTTACGCCTTTTTGGGCATCATCCTTTGTTTTACCATACGGTTTTAAAGGTGCGAAAGATGCCAGTTATACCATGTGGGTCGCTATTGGTAGTATGTGGATGTGTCGGATTGTTGTGGGTTATATTTTTGGCGTTTATTTTGGCTTTGGGGTGATTGGGGTTTGGTTCGGTATGTTCTTAGATTGGATTATTAGAAGTATTTTCTTTTATTATCGACTTATTAGTGGTAAATGGCTATGGCGTCATCAAAAAATCGGTTAGCGCTAATAATAAAATTCTATTTTGGCAAATAAGTTTGGTGTATTTAATTTAGCGACATTAGCAATGTGCTGACAACTGAGTGAGGTTAGCATGACAAACATGGATGTTTGACAAGGTTGTATTTTGTCAGAAACAAATCACAGCCGGTGCGTTACCAGCGAACGAAGGCGAAAGGCAGTCACATCGTGACCACTTGCGTGGTCGCCGCGGGAGATGGTAAAGAGGGTTCGCATCAACCCTCTTTACTCAAACGTAATCGCTATATAAAACTAACCAGCAAACTAGCTACAAAACAACAAAACGTCCGAATCTTAAACAACCAAAAATTGAGGAACGGGGTTTTTAAAGCCAAAATCCATCCAATAAATCGCTAACGTTAGTTATAACATCTTAATACTTTTCGATAATTAATCTATATTATCAAAATACACATCCACAATTCAGCTACTCTTGCCGTTAAAGCCCGTCAAATATCAATTCTTAATGCATTATCTATGTCAAAAATGGTGCTATAGATTTGTGATATCTATCACATTAACCATATAACGTAATTAAGGTATGCAAAATCATAATACTGTTTTGAAAATGAATTTTATAAACTCTATTTATTGTTATTTTTTCAATAAGTTGTTAACGCAACCGATAATTAAATAATGACAGTTTTATGCAAATCATATTTTGATAACTAAAAGGAGTTTATGATGGATAATAATAAAAAATTATCAGTCATGGAAAAAATTGGCTTTGGGATGGGCGATGCAGCCTGTGGTATTGTCTATTCCTCGGTGACGATGTTTTTGACCTATTTTTATACTGATATTTATGGCCTTTCTGCTGCTGCGGTTGGCATAATGTTCCTTGCTACGCGAATTTTTGATGCTATTATCGATCCGATTACAGGTATGGTTGCCGATCGTACTAAAACAAGATGGGGACGATTTAGACCATGGTTGATCTGGTTTGCGATTCCTTATGCGGTACTGGCTGTTATGACTTATACAACACCAGATTTTGGTTATTCAGGTAAACTTTTATACGCATACGTTACCTATGCATTATTAATGCTTTGTTATACATTTATTAATATTCCTTATTGTGCTCTTGGCGGTGTTATTGCTCGTGATGAGAAAGATCGCCTATCCGCTCAATCCTATCGGTTTACTATTTCATCGGCATCAGGGCTTATGGTATCAATAGGTACATTATTCTTAGTCGATTGGTTAGGAAAAGAAAATAAGCAACTCGGATTTCAGTTAACCATGGCGGTTATGGGCGTTATTGCGATTGGTATGTTAGTGTTCTGTTTTGCAACCACTGAAGAAAGAGTAGTACCAATTGAAGATAAAAATGTCAGTGTTAAAAAAGATTTAAAATGCTTATTAGGCAATGATCAGTGGTGTATTGTGGCGCTTATTACCTTCTTTTCAAGTATGGCTGGCGTTATGCGTAGTTCAGCAACGCTTTACTATGCAACTTACTTGATGATGGGTGGCGTTAGCTCAGCAGCAGGTACAGCGATGAAATCAGCCTTTGTGTCAACATCGGTGGTTGGTACTATATTAGGCGCGATGGCTGCTGGTTATTTTGCTAAACGTTTTACTGCTATTCAATTATTTAAAAATATTAATTTAACGTTATTTGTTATTGGTGTGGTGATGTTTTTTGTTCCACCGGTGTGGTTAGCGGTTATTTTCCCACTCTATTTTTTAATTGGCTTTTTCCACTCCATGTATCAACCATTTAAATGGAATATGATGGCCAATGCGGCTGATTATGGTGAATGGAAATTTGGACGCCGAGCAACTGGTCTATCTTTCTCAGGTAATTTATTTGCCTTAAAACTCGGTATGGCAATCGCTGGTGCTTTAGTCGGCATCTGTTTAGGTTTATTAGGCTATCAAGCAGGTGTAAATGAACAAACCCCATTAGCCACAATGGGCATTATTGGTCTTTTAACTATTGGACCAGCATTTTCCTATTTATTGCTTTGGTGGTTAATGCGTTTTTATAAATTAGATGACAAAATGATGGCAAAAATTCAAAGTGATTTACTGGCTAGACAACAAAATAAAGATAGTCATGACTAAGATAGTATGTCGATAAGTAATAGTTACAATTAAAGGTAAATTATATGAGTTTAGATTATTATCACAATCCTATAATCTGCGGTGATTATTCCGATCCGGATATTGTCAAAGTAAATGATGATTTCTTTATGGTTTCATCTAGCTTTAACCATATGCCAGCATTACCGATCCTCCACTCAAAAGACTTGGTAAATTGGCAGATTATCAATCATGTTTTTGATGCCCTTGACTTACCCGGTTATGATGCAGTCCAACCCGGTAAAGGAGTTTGGGCGCCATCGATTCGCTATCATAATGAAAAACTTTGGGTGTTTTTTAGTACTCCTGACGAAGGTATTTTTATGTCTAATACCTCTGATCCTTGGGGTAAATGGAGCAAACCACACTGCTTACAACCAGCACTCGGTTGGATTGATCCTTGCCCATTTTGGGATGATGATGGTCGAGCATGGTTAGTGCATGCCTTTGCACAAAGTCGTTGTGGTGTAAAACATAAGTTGCAGCTATTTGAAATGGCTAATGATGGGTCAAAATTAATCGGCGAAGGTCAAATTATTTACGATGGCACTGCCGATTTACCGACACTTGAAGGACCAAAACTTTATAAGCGCAATGGTTGGTATTACATTTTTGCACCAGCTGGCGGTGTTGAAAATGGTTGGCAATCGGTGTTACGTAGCCGTAATTTAACGGGTCCTTGGACTGCACGCAATGTGCTATTTCAAGGCAATACGACAATTAACGGCCCTCATCAAGGTGGATGGGTCGAATTGGACAACAATGAGTGCTGGTTTGTACACTTTCAAGATGCCCATTTATATGGCCGTATTGTTCATTTACAGCCTATGTATTGGGGTGATGATGATTGGCCTCGCATTGGTGAGAGTATCAATAATGATTCCACTGGACAACCGGTATTATCATATAAAAAACCAACTGTGCTCCATCACTCAGAAGAGTATAAAATCCAAACCAGTGACGATTTCCAGCATGGTAAATTTGGTTTACAGTGGCAATGGCAAGCAAATCCTAATCCTGATTGGCTAATAGCAAGTGATCAAGGATTAAACTTAAGTTGTTATCCATTACCTATTGATAATAAACAGCGTACACTCTATTTTGCAGCTAACTTATTGCTGCAAAAATTTTCAGCATGGCAATTCACGGCGCAAACTCAACTTACATTGAATGCTAAGCAAACAGGTGATTTGGGCGGTTTAATCGTTTATGGTGAACGTTATGCAGCAATTATGGTCGGTTATGATAATGGCCAGTATAAGCTATATTATCGATATGGCTGGATGAAAGATTCAGGTCAAGTTGACGAATATCAACAAATTGTCGGTCAATTATCTTCACAGCATTGCCAACTTAAAGTCGAAGTTGGTTTGAATGGTATCTGTCAATTTTACTATAAAGATCATAAGACAGACTGGATGTTAATTAATCCTAGCTTCGCAGCTGGAAAAGGTAAATGGGTGGGGGCTAAAGTAGGAATTTTTGCCACAACCGAAGCAGATAATGCCATTGGTCATTGTCATTTTGATTACTTCAAGATTAGTTAACGGTTTAATTAGATAAAAAACCCTCTCATATGAGAGGGTTTTTATTCAAGTTGTTAAAGACTTTTTATGGCTGCATACTGCTCTTGCAATTTGGTTTTATCAGCAATATAGCCTTGTTGTTTTTCTTTCTCTTTGGCAACAACAGCTGCGGGGGCTTTATCGACAAAGCTAGCATTAGATAATTTATTATCAATACGCGCAATTTCACCATCAATACGAGCGATCTCTTTTTCTAGTCTAGCTAGCTCATCTTCTTTATTAATAAGCCCAGCCATTGGGATAAGGAGTTCAGCGCCATCAACCAATTTAGTGACTGATAATGGCCCTGCTTCCCCCTCATCTAACAAGACAATTTCTGATAATCTTGCTAATGATTCGATAAAGGTGACATTGTCACTAATTACGCGATGAACCGCTGGTGATGCTTTTCTAATCAATAGCTGTAATGGTTTGCTTGGTGCGATATTCATTTCAGCACGGATATTACGAACCGCAATGACAGCGTCTTTAATCCAATTGATATCGGCAACCGCTTTATCATCAACTAATTGGCTATCAAATGCTGGCATTGGTTGTAACATAATGGTATCCGCTTTGATTGCCATTAGTGGTTTGACACTTTGCCAAATAGCTTCAGTAATAAATGGAATGATTGGATGCGCCAAACGTAATAAGGCTTCAAGTACCGTGACTAAAGTGTGACGAGCAGCACGCTGCTGATTCTGTTCACCATTTGCCAATACTGATTTAGTTAACTCTAAATACCAGTCACAGAACTGATTCCAAGTGAATTCATATAAGATATTAGCAGCTAAATCAAAACGGTAAGTATCGAATGCTTCTCGATAGGTTTTCACAGTTTGGTTAAATTCCGCTAAGATCCATTTATCCGCTAATGAATAATCTAACTCCCCACCTTTAAAACCACAATCGTGATCTTGGGTATTCATCAATACATAACGGCTAGCATTCCATAGTTTATTACAGAAGTTACGATAACCTTCTAAACGTTTTAAATCCCAATTGATATCACGACCAGTTGATGCCAGCGCCGCTAAAGTAAAACGTAAGGCATCAGTACCATGCGCTTCAATACCATTTGGGAACTGTTTTTCTGTACGTTTGGCAATTTTTTCCGCTAATTGTGGCTGCATCATATTACCGGTACGTTTTTCTAATAAATCGGCAAGTGAAATACCATCAATCATATCTAAAGGATCGATAACATTACCTTTAGATTTCGACATTTTTTGCCCTTCTTCATCACGAATTAGCCCGGTCACATATACCGTTTTAAATGGTACTTGTGGTTTACCATGTTCATCTTTAATGAAATGCATGGTCATCATAATCATTCGAGCAACCCAGAAGAAGATAATATCAAAACCTGTCACTAGCACATTTGTTGGATGGAAAGTAGCTAAATCATCAGTGTTTTCTGGCCAACCTAAAGTTGAAAATGTCCATAGTGCTGATGAGAACCATGTATCAAGGACATCGTCATCTTGAGACAATTCGATATCTGCTGCCAGATTATTTTCACGGCGAACTTCAGCCTCATCACGACCAACATAGACGTTGCCTTGATTATCATACCAAGCTGGAATTCGGTGTCCCCACCATAATTGTCGCGAAATACACCAATCTTGAATATCATTCATCCATGAAAAATACATATTTTCATACTGTTTAGGCACAAATTGGATATCACCATTTTTTACCGCCGCAATAGCCGGTTCCGCTAATACTTTAGCTCTCACATACCATTGATCGGTTAACATAGGTTCGATTACCACACCACCACGATCGCCATAAGGGATAGTTAAGTCATGCGGTTCGATTTTTTCTAAAATATCTTGAGCTTCACACTGCGCAACAACTAATTTACGCGCCGCAAAGCGTTCTAAATTTTGGAATTGTGCCGGAATATCGGTTGCGTGTGCAGTACTTGGCTCTCCATTAGTATCAAACACTTCAGCTTGAGCACGAATATCACCATCAAAAGTTAAGATGTTAATCATCGGTAATTGATGACGACGCCCTACTTCATAGTCATTAAAGTCATGCGCAGGGGTAATTTTTACACAGCCAGTACCTTTTGTCATATCCGCATGTTCATCGCCAACAATCGGAATTCGGCGATTAACAAATGGTAATATGACAAATTTACCAATCAAATCTTTATAACGAGGATCTTCTGGATTAACGGCAACACCGGTATCACCAAATAATGTTTCAGGACGAGTTGTAGCGACAACTAGATAATCTTTGCCTTCTGCAGTTTTAACACCATCCGCTAATGGATAGCGCAAATGCCACATTGAACCTTTTACTTCACGATTCTCTACTTCAAGATCAGAAATTGCGGTACGTAATTTTGGATCCCAATTAACTAAGCGTTTACCACGATAAATTAGGTCTTCTTGATAAAGTCTTACAAAAACTTCTTTAACCGCGTTAGAAAGACCTTCATCCATAGTAAAGCGTTCACGATCCCAATCAACCGAATCACCTAAACGTCGCATCTGTTTAGTGATGCTACCACCTGATTCAGCTTTCCATTGCCAAATTTTTTCAATAAACGCCTCACGACCATAATCATGGCGAGTTTTGTTTTCTTCAGCAGCAATTTTACGTTCTACCACCATTTGCGTTGCAATACCGGCATGGTCACTACCTGATTGCCATAGCGTGTTATTGCCTTGCATACGATGATAACGAATTAGCGCATCCATAATAGTTTGTTGGAAAGCATGTCCCATATGCAAACTACCAGTTACATTTGGTGGTGGAATAGCAATACAATAACTTGGTTGAGATTTGTCACCATTAGGCTTAAAGTAACCACTTTCTTCCCAATGTTGATAGATAGGTTGTTCGATTTCTTGTGGATTATAAGTCGTATTTTTCATAATAAAGGCATCAATCCTAATTCAAGGCATAAAAATGTGGTTATTCTACCGTAAAATGATATAACAATAAATTACTAGACGAATAAAGTGTTTGATTAAATCAAATTTAAATCAGATAACAATGAAATTAGCATAAAAAAACCACTTGTTGGCAAGTGGTCTTAACGTTATGAACGATTAGAATGGTAAATACTAATGATGATAGATAAAGTTATCAATCAATCTGGTTTTACCAATATAAACCGCCAAAGCACATAAACTATCTTGATTTAAACGATCAACCGCGGTTAATGTTGCATAATCAACAAATTCAATATAATCAATTTTAGCTAACGGCTGAGCATTTATAATATTCTGCATTGCGGTTAAGATGGTTTGTACCGATTTTTCACCGGCTTGAATCAGTTGTTGGGCACACTCGATTGATTGATACAAACAGATAGCAGCTAAGCGTTCTTGTTGCGATAAATAGCTATTGCGAGAACTTTTAGCTAGTCCATCACTTTCACGCACAATTGGGCAACCGATAATTTCGATATCAATATTAAGATCACTTACCATACGCTGAATAACCGCTAGTTGTTGCGCATCTTTTTGACCAAAATAGGCTCGATCAGGTTGCGTGATATTAAATAACTTAGTAACCACAGTACAAACGCCTTTAAAATGGCCGGGTCGCTTTTTGCCGCAAAGCGCATCAGTTAGGTCATTAACATTCACATAGCTATTAAAATTGGCATCATACATTTCACTGGCTGATGGACAAAAAATCAGATCAACTCCCATTTGTTGGCAGGCGTTTTTGTCACGCTCTAAGTCACGTGGATAACTGGCTAAGTCTTCTTTCGGGCCAAACTGCATTGGATTGACAAAAATGGTAACAATCACTTTTTGATTATCTTGTTTAGCCGCAGCCATTAAGCTCTGATGACCTTCATGCAGATACCCCATAGTTGGCACTAAACCAATACTAGCACCGTTTTTACGCCACGATTTAACCTGCTGACGAACTTCATCAATTGTTGTTACAACTTTCACAATTATTATCCTTTCTGGCTATTTTGAAAATTCAGATTTGAGTTGAGTCATAATCTCACCGTCAATGGCAAACTCATGTATTAATGCTGGGTATTGTTGCTGTTTTACCTCTTGGCAATAATCGGCAAATGCTTGCTTCATTTGATCACCGATTGGCGCAAAAGATTTAACAAATTTAGATGATACGCCATCATACATTGACAACATATCTTGATAAACTAACACTTGACCATCACAACCATGACCAGCACCAATACCGATCGTTGGTATGCTAACAAGTTCAGTGATAAATTTAGCTAAATCAGCAGGTACACATTCGAGTAAAATAGCTGCAGCACCAGCTTGTTCAACCGCTAATGCATCCAAAATAATATCTTTAGCCGCTTGGTAATCTCTACCTTGTACTTTGTAACCGCCTAATGCTAATACTGATTGTGGCATCAGACCAATATGGGCAATAACCGGAATCGATGCTTGAGTGATCATCTTAATATGTTCACAAAATGCTCGCCCACCTTCTAGTTTTACAACCTGTGCATTGCCTTCTTGAATCAAACGACCAGCATTATGTACAGCATCATAAACAGAAGCATGGTAAGACATAAACGGTAAATCCGTCACAACTAATGCGTTTTTAACGCCCTTTGCCACTGCTTTAGAGTGATGGATCATATCTTCCATGGTGACAGAAACCGTGCTTTCATAGCCTAGCATCACCATTCCTAATGAATCACCAACTAATAAACAATCTACACCGCTATCGTCCATCAGTTTTGCCGTTGTGTAGTCATAAGCAGTTAACATGGTGATCTTTTGTTGATTTTGTTTGCGTTGTTGTAAAGTTAGAATTGTATTTTTCAAGGTAACAGCTCCAGTTCTAATTGATGATAGTCCCTATTAGGATGTTTTTGCCGACTAAGATTAACTAATACTGTCGATAATTGTTGATATAAAGGTTTTATATCAGCAGGTAAATTGAGTAAATGTTGTTTTATAGTATTTGCATCATTGCGTTCAACCGGACCAGTTAATGCATTTATAGTACCAACATTACAAATATTTTTGGCATTCGCTAAAAATAGATCATGCCACGCTTGTTGGCAAAAATGGGGATCTAAACCACACTGTGCCAACATATCACTGCCAACTTGCGCTAAGGCGATAACATGATTACTTAGCATAACGCAAGCCGCATGATAAAGCGCTTTATGTTCTGCCGATAATATTGCTATCGCATTAACCAAAGGTGACAACATCTGTTGTAATTTAGCTAATGCTAGGGGATTATTGGCTTCTAAAGTGAAAGATACCTTAGCCATCTCCTTGTAGCAGGTAAAACGATCATAAATTGCCGATAAAGGATGTAGCGAAAAGGCCAAAGGATGAACAATATGATCGACAGTAAATAACTGCGATGTCAGCAAACCACTGCAATGACCAACTAATTTATTCTCAATCGGCAATCGACTAACCACTTGCCAAACTGAGCTAATTTGACTATCCGGCACAGTCAAAAATAGACAATCACAATCCTCAACTAAGCAAGATAAAGTTAAATATGCTTTGCTACCAGTAAATTCACTTGCCGCTTGTGTTTGTTGATAATCACGACTATAAAAACCAGTAATTTGCAGACCAAAAAGACTAAAATATTTAGCCAAAGTACAACCCACTTTACCTGCACCGATAAAACCAATATTCATCATTAATAACAAAATTTAAGCAAAGTGGCATTATAGCCTAATTTGATGTAGATTCAATTTTTAACCAGAAAGACTAAGCAATATAGACTAACGGTTAAGTAATAATAAGGATCCCAATCACTACCCAGATAGCCTGAGCACTGAAGTAAATATTACGTTATCGCATTCCAGTCATTAACCATGCCACCCATTCACCATTAATTCCACTGTTCCATTGTCCATTATTTCGATAACTTAATTGGCGAGAGTAGCAAGTACTATTTCGATTGGCGGATGCCAATATATCTTCATTTAATTAACAATATTCATTAATAGACTTTTTTATTGTTTACAAACTGCATGTAAGTATCTTGATTTTTTGATAATTTTAATCTGACCAATCCAAGCATCAATAGTAAATCTATCCAAAAAATAGTCTGAATCACTAGCTGAAACAATATATTTATCTCGAGAATAAAATAACAAAAATCCACTAAACCAGTTTGAATCAGGGTAAGTATTCTTAATTGTCATACCCCATTCACTCAAAAGCCCTTGTCCTATAGTACGAGTAAAAGCATCCCATTCAAGTGGCCATTCTGTCCATGACATTGGTGCATTTGGAGAATTTGACATTTCAGCCCTTGAGGGAATATTCGCTTCTCCACCACATAAATTAACCGTTTGCTGATAAGTATAATAGTCATTTCCATATGGTACCGCCCATATACCGGTTAAATTAAAAGTATAATTTTGTTCAGGAACTTGTCGATCATGTTTAAATTTTGCAGTTATTGTGACAGGACCTATCGGTTTTTTAACCAACATAACATAACCTTGTTTATCAACCATAACACTATCATTTGGCGTCGCCGACAAAGTATATTCAAAATCATCTTGATGACCAGTCATGACTAATTGAAATTTTGCGCCTGGAAAACCAGTTGTTGGAAAGTGCGGTACCGCCGTTACTTTAAAACCATTATTAGGATCGAAAACCTTAGCATTATAACCGCCACCACAATAGCTATCTCTTACTCGATTGCTATCTTTATTCCAACCATTAATCCAATGTTTACTGTCATCTAAAAGTGATGATTCAAATTCATTATCAGCATAACCAGATAAAAGACAATCAAGACCTCCTTTATATGGTACAGGTCGAACACTTCCCCAAACATATTGTGGATACAGTATCATTCCATAAGGTTTGGCATAACAAATGTCAGGTTTAGCCATAATTTTATATTTTTGAGTGATATCAACATATTCGCTTTCATTAGGAATACCATATTCGGAATAGGTTTTAACTTTAGTTGTAATAGTTAAAGTTAACGGCATGGAAATGCCACTACCACAGCCAATTATTTTTTCATTATTTTCGATTTTTATCCCTTTATTATCAAACCAAGTATAGGTTGTTTTTTCTACGGTGAACGGCGTATTACTGCGAATGGCATCACCATCGGTATCATCATAGTTAGCCGTCACATCTAAATCATTTATTGAATAGTCTTTAATAATGAAGTCCTTAATTGTTAAATTACTATCAAACTGATTGATTTGTGTGTCACTTAAGTTATTGGTATATGAACTATATAAAACATCATTAACAGTAAAACCATGCTTTTTCGATGCACTTTCAATATCGACAACTCTTGGTTTATTACCAATAATGACATTTATACTATGCGCTGTGAGTGCTTGGCTTTTTTGACTGACACCTAAAAAGCATAAAATAAATAAAATATAAATAAACGTTTTAACCAGAGGTAAACAAACGGATAATAATGAAGAATTTGTCACAGACAAAATACAACGGATTGTATTGGCGGTGAAATTTCTACAATGAGAAAGCTGAACTAAACATTGGTTTGTTTTTTCTGCTCTTTGGCTAAATTGATATGGACTAAGATTAGATATTAACTTGGATTTTCTGTGAAAATATAGACTATCGTGAAAAAGTAAACTTGAATTGAGGTAATTAGCTGAAATTAAATTATAGGTTGGGCAGGTTTGGTGTTTGGTGTTTGGTGTTGTACATTATAATACATATTCGACATTCCTGTCAACTAAATTGATGATTTATTTACAATTTTATGCCGTTAGGCATAAAATTTATCCATTCATATAAATATGCTATAAAAGTATAGTGATTGGAAAAAACCATGCAACTTATTTTGGCGGTTAAATTGTTAATTTTTGTAAAGTTTAATGTAATATTATGTCTTAATTACGCCCTTAAAACTAATTTAGGAGAAACTTTAGGGGGATTTATAGGCTTCAAAAACCCCGTTCCTCAATTTTTTTGGTTGTTTGAGTTTCGGACGTTTTGTTGTTTGGTGACTAGTTCTATACGGTGAATACGTTCAAGTTAAGAGGGTTGGCGCCAACCCTCTTTACCATCTCCCGCGGCGACCACGCAAGTGGTCACTACGTGACTGCCTTCCGCCTTCGTTCGCTCTTAACGCACCGGCTGTGATTTGTTCCTGACAAAGCACCGCCTTGGCAAACATCCCTGTTTGTCATGCTAACCTCTCTCAGTTGTCAGCACGTTGCGAATGTCGCGCCCAAAATCGCTTTTTATCGCCCTAACACTATTTTTCTTATCCTTAGCTTCAATACCTAAGAACTAAGAAATAATAGCTAAGGATAGGTACAGACTCCGACGAGCATCGTCAAAATATCGTAATTCGCACTACCCATGTCCCAGCTAATCCCAAAAAAGGGATATTTACTATCATTCGTCTTATCACTCGTCAAATAGTAATTCATATAGTAATCAAAGTTGAAGTTGGAACCAGTGTAATCGTTCATATTCCCCCATTCCGAGAAAAATCCTGCACCAATGTGACGCATGTAACTATTAACAGGTGATGAAGGCTTTGCCCCTACTAATTCAGCTTTACCTTGACAACCCCATGCACCTGTTTCCCATGAACCTGTTCGACAAGTCGCATTAGTTAAATCCTTGACCTCTGGGAGACGATATCCAATATTATTACACCAAGATGATATACTAGAATAATCGTACCTACCTTTACCACGATTAACAAACCACTTTTGTAACTTAAATCCATATTTGACCACCGCATTACCATGACTATCACGACCGACTAACTCAAATACCTGCGGTAAAGATGGTTTGTCGATTCTACCTGGATTTTCTGATTGCCATTGCGATGGTGTAGCAACAGGACCTGTTAGGGTGACTCGAACGCGGGTACTTGTTGAATTGGTCATCGTCGCCGTAATACCAGCATGAGAAACCGGAGCCCAAGATAAGGCCTGATTATTACCAACAATATCTAAATCAAAATACAAATTATTAGCACCAGTAGTCGGGAAGTTTGAACCATAAGACGATGGCGTAAATGATTTTGTTAGAAAACCCTTATCACGGTTCCATATGTTAGCAGGACCAGCAAAATTACGTTCATCTCTTACTTCGTCAATGCCCCTGTTACCGCCATATTTTAAATTAGGTCTTGCAAAACAAATCGCTGCCGTTCCCTTAGGTTTAATATAATAAGTGACATTACCTGCCGTAAAATAACTTTCATTAGGCACACCATAACGTGTTTTTAATCTACCGTTAGTATTAGATAAGGTTAGTTTATAAGGAGCTTTATCGGAACAAATAGTCAGTACTTCATTACGGGCAACAGGTTGATTAAATTTATCAACAATCGATAAATTTAAACGACCGGTAGCTGTAATACCATTAACGCCCTGACCATCGCCATCGCCATCATCATCACCCCAATAATTATACGGTGTGCCAATAAGTGAGCTTAATGCAATAGAATCAGTATCCGTTGGTACTAACATACCAATATCATTAAAACTCTGACCAACAACAGGTAACTCGATAGGATTTCTTTCTGAATTATTGGTTGTCGGAGTAAATCTTCTACCATCAGAAAGGGATATCCCGAGTAGCGCTTCGGTATTTGTTATCCGGGTACGACCACCATCAAAGGTTAAATAAGGTGCTGAGCCATAAATAATATTGGTCGTTTTAGTGGTTAATGCATAATTAGTAAAAGAGATAGATTGTAAAATAACTACGGTTAAAACCAAAACCATCGGCCGAGATAAAAAGACTAAACCAAGAAATTTTGAAAAATTTTGCGGAACTTTCGGAAATTGCTGAAATAATAAACGGTATGAGCTTAACTTTAGAAAGGTGAAATTATAGGTTGGGCAGGTTGCGTGTTGCGTGTTGCGTGTTGAAAATTATAATCCATATCAGATATCCTTGTCAATCCAATTTTATGATTTATTTAAAATTTTAAGCCTAACGGCATGAAATTTGTCCATTCGTATAAATATGCTATAAAAGTATAGTGATTGCAAAAAACCATGCAACTTTTTTTGACGGTTTAATTGTTAACTTTTGTAAAGAAGAACACTGATAACTCGAAAACAGCATCGGTTATTTGCTGTTTATTAGAAATAATAGCCCCTCTATTCCCCCCCTCTTTAAAAATCACTATTTTTAACATTAATAATTTGCAGATTAGGCTTTTGATTTTGACAATTTTATAGTCGTTTTTAGAAGGTATTTTGCGTTTCAAAAACCCCTCTCCTCAAATTTTTTTTTGAAAATAATCGCAGTATTTATCCTGAATTTACTTTAAAAACTAGCTGTATCATATTTCTATAAACTAGTTGGTTAAAGTCAATTTTTGGCACTTGGGTCATCGACATGTAATTGGAATAGTTTTGAGATTAAAACCTGCTTCTTTATAAGCTTTATATCTTTCCCTAGCTAACGATTTTTGTTGGTCGTCGACAGGAACAAAATCGATAATATCACGATAAACACCGGCAAATTCGGGAAATTGTTGTTGTAGGTTTATTAATAAATGTCGTGCACCACTACTACGCTTTTGTGGCCAGCAGATTTCAACTGGCGATCCACCTTTTAACCCTTCACCAGCAAGGTTATGTGGAACAAAATCATCGCTATCAAGTTGCCATAAATATTCATCAATTCGCTCAGCTTGCGCTTGATCTTGGCAAGCAACCAGCACACGCTGTTTGCTGTGCCATGCTTCAACAATTTTTTCGCAGGCTAATTTTTCTTGAAATAATACCCCAGCATCATTAGCTGGGGTTGGGTTTTCTAGTAAATAGAAAATCACTTTTTTCATGATGTTTATCTACTTATTTTTGATCAAGTAAGTATTGAATTAACATGGCAACCGGTCGGCCTGTCGCACCTTTGTTGGCTCCTGATTTCCAAGCTGTACCGGCAATATCAAGATGGGCCCATTGATATTTTTCAGTAAAGCGAGATAAGAAACAAGCAGCAGTAATTGTACCGCCATCTCGACCACCAGCATTAACAATATCAGCGCAAGTCGATTTGATTTGTTCTTGGAAGTCACTATCTATTGGTAAAGACCATGCTTTATCACCGGCTTTATTTGATGAGTTAACAAGTTGTTCCACCAATTGTGGATTGTTACCCATTACCCCTGTGTAATGATGACCAAGAGCCACAATACAAGCACCGGTTAATGTCGCAATATCAATGACAGCTTTTGGTTTGAAGCGTTCAACATATGTTAAGGTATCACATAAGACTAAACGGCCTTCAGCATCAGTGTTAATTACTTCTACAGTAATACCTGACATGGTCGTTAAAATATCACCTGGGCGATAAGCATTACCATCGGGCATATTTTCACAACCAGCCATTACACCGACGACATTGATTGGCAATTTGAGCTCGGCTACTGCTTGCATTACGCCAAATACGGTTGCTGCACCACACATATCATACTTCATTTCGTCCATACCAGCAGAAGGTTTAATAGATATACCGCCTGAATCGAAGGTTAATCCTTTACCAACTAAGACATAAGGCTGGGCCTTTTTATCTTTAGTGCCATGGTATTCAATCACCGTCATAATTGATTCATTAGCAGATCCTCGCCCTACAGCTAAATAAGCATTCATGTTGAGTTTTGCTAATTCTTTTTCGCCAAAACAGGTGACTTTTAAATTAGTATGTTGTTGACCTAAACTTTTACCCTGTTCAGCTAAGTATTTAGCATTACAGACATTCGATGGCATGTTAGCTATATTTTTTGTGCTACTAATAGCTTTGGCAATAATTTGCCCTTGCGATAATTGGCCTTCAACTTGGTTGATTGTCTTTTTGTCGCCATAAAGTAGTGTCAATTTTTGTAGGCTCGGTTGTTTTGATTTTGTTGATTTGAATTGGTCAAAACTGTAGGTTAATTCGCTGGTAATTTGTGGTAATTGCTTAGCGATTTCACCACTTATAGCTGGATTGAGAGTTAGAATATCCCAACAAATATTTTTAACTTTTTTGGTAGTTAGCTCTTTAATTGTAGCTTGAATTACTTTTTTAGCGGCATTTAAATCAAAACTTTTCGCTTCACCACATCCTACAACTAATATTTTTTGTTTGGTAGCATTGGCCAATGAATATAAAAATGTAGTTTTACCTAACTCACCACTAATATCACCTGATTTTATCAATTGGCTAATCAAACCATTATTTACGTTATCTATCTCTTTGATTAAATTAGATTGTGTTTTGCCTGATTGGACAGTAATAACTAAACATTCTTCTTTTTGTTTAGTTATAACAAGGCTATTTTTGATTGCGTATTGCATAGGGTTCTCTTGTTAGATATTGAATGTGAATAGTAACATTTTATCGGTTCATTAAACGATAGCAACAAAAAGATAACGAAATAGCGCAAATCGGATTATAATAGTCGGATTTGATAAGACGGATAGATAGGTAAAAACGTGATAATTCGCCGATATTTAATTAAGGAGACAATGAAAACTCAAGGGGCAATACTTTTTATTTTATTGCTGATTTTCTTTTCTCAAAAATTAATAAAAATTTTATCCAGCGCAATCGATGGTAGCATTCCTCGAGATTTGATTATGCCATTATTAGTGTTAGGTGTATCAAATATGGCTGACCTTATCTTGCCGTTAAGTCTTTTTTTAGGTGTGCTTGTTACCTTTGGCCGACTTTATTCTGATAGTGAGATGGTCGCGATGCATGCTTGTGGTGTAAAAAAGAGACTTAACTATCAAGTCGTATTTTTACTTTGTGTAATGACATGTACGTTAACAGCACTTAATAGTCTTTGGTTTGGCCCTTGGTCAAGCGTAAAACAAGATCAATTAGTTGAGAATGCAAAAATTAATCCAAGTTTAGCCGGCCTACTCGCAGGACAATTTCAACAAACACCGGATGGCAATTCTGTCATTTATATTGGCAATGTCGATAACAACAAGTTAGACAATGTATTTATTGCCCAGATCAATCCTAGAAATAATCAGCGCCCTTCTATTATTATTGCCAACAAAGGAAAAACAGCAGAAGATGCCGATGGTAATCAAATTATTACCCTTGAAGATGCTAATCGTTATGAAGGTACTGCCCAGCTAAAAGATTTTCGTATATCAAATTTTCATAACTATTTGGGGATCATAAAACCTAAAGAGTTAGATACAAATGTTGATGATGATAAAGCTGATGTGCAACAATTAGGGTTATTTGAATTACTGCAGAATCCTAGTGCGAAAACCCGAGCAGAATTTTATTGGCGCTTAACGCTAATTATTTCGGTTCCTTTAATGGCTTTTTTAGTCATCCCATTAAGTGTTTCAAATCCTAGGCAAGGTAGACTGGCACAGATTTTACCAGCACTATTACTTTATCTAGTCTATTTTTTACTTTCCAGTTCGATTAGAGCTAATGCCGGCAAAGGCCGACTAGATCCTGCTTTGTGGTTTTATCTCATTAATATGGGTTATTTTATTCTAGCTTTAATCTTAAATTGTTGGGATAACTTATTTATGCGTAAACTTCGTTTAAAATATAGTGCATTATAAGGGGAAAACGATGTTTTCGATTTTAGACCGTTATATTGGTAAAACTATTTTAAATACTATTGGAATTTGCTTATTTTTGTTAATTAGTCTTTCCGGTATTATTCGTTTTATAGATCAACTCAGAAAAATAAAAGAAGATTATGATGCATTTTCCGTTGGTTTTTATTCTCTACTTATGGTGCCAAAAGATTTGGAAGTATTTTTTCCTATGGCGGCTCTATTAGGAGGTTTAATCGGTTTAGGCATATTAGCCTCACGCAGTGAGCTAATTGTCATGGAGACATCGGGCTTTAGTCGCTTTAAAATTGCTTTAGCCGTCATGAAAACAGCCTTACCTTTAGTTATTTTAACTATGGCCATTGGCGAATGGGTTGCACCAATTAGTGAGCAAACGGCTCGCAATATGCGTTCAGAAAGACTTTATGGTAATTCATTATTAGCTCGGCAAGGTAGTTTATGGGCTAAAGATGGTAATGACTATGTCTATATTGGTCATGTTGATAATGACAGTTCAATATCTAATATTGATATTTATAGCGTAGATAAAAATAAACTTCTTTCTATCACCCATGCTAACAGAGGTGTCTTTGAAAATGATGTTTGGACTCTGTCAGAAATTGAAAAAAATGACTTAACCAATCCCGACCAAATAACGAGTATCAATTCGTTAACAATGCAATGGAAAACCAATATTACTCCCGATAAATTAAGTATTGTCGCCTTTGATCCAGACTCTTTATCTGCATCTGGTTTATACCAATATTCGCAGTATTTAAAAGATTCTGGGCAAGATACCAAATATTATGACCTATTGTTTTGGAAAAAACTGATTAAGCCTGTGTCAGTAGCGGTGATGTTACTTTTGGCTTTATCTTTCATTTTTGGCCCATTACGTAGTGTTTCGATGGGTGTTAGAATGATTATTGGTATTAGTTTTGGATTTATTTTCTATATTGCCGATAATCTTTTTGCTCAAGTCAGTATTGTAATGGGGATCTATCCTATTGTAGGTTCAATGCTAACCAGCTTAGTATTTTTATTAATTAGCTATATTTTATTTAAGCGCAAAAATTAGCTTATTTATGAAAATTATCATTGCTTATTAAAAATGTTATTGGCATATACGATGATCTGAGATATGCCAATATTATCTTTCATATCAATCAAATAAAACGTTCTCAACAAATATAGAAAAATCTACTCATATATTTGTTAATTTTAAGTAGAGATTCATTAAATTAATTTAGTTAAATAACCTTAAATATTCACCATAACCCAGCGTTTCAAGTTCTTCTTTTGGGATAAATTTCAATGCAGCAGAATTAATACAATAACGTAATCCACCTAACGCTGCAGGGCCATCAGTGAATACATGACCAAGATGGGAGTCAGCCTCTGATGAACGCACTTCTATCCGGTTCATGCCGTGACTGTTATCTTCTTTTTCTATAATTTGTTGCTGATTAATCGGTTTAGAAAAACTGGGCCAACCACAGCCAGAATCAAACTTATCTAATGACGTGAATAGAGGTTCCCCTGAGACAATATCAACATAGATACCTTCCCGATGGTTGGCATTGTATTGGTTGTCAAATGGGGGCTCAGTGCCATTTTGTTGAGTAACATGATATTGCATAGGTGTTAATGCTGCTATAGCCTTATCTTTCATTGATTTATTCATGATTTATCTGCCTCACGTTACGTTATAGATGCTATTAATATTAGCAATTTTAAATTTATGTTAATCGTTACTGCTCAACATTGATTGTAGTACTTTATCTTTAAGCCAAAAATAATGATACAACGCACCTAATATATGAATAATAACCAATATTGCTAAAGCGTAAGCAGTGATTAGATGCATTGAATGAAACATTTGATGTATTGAATTTGGCATAGCTATAGCCGGAACAGATATTAGACCAAAGACATTTAAATCTCGGCCACTCATCAAATAACCAGATAGCGGCACAATAAGCAGTAATAGATAAATAAATCCTTGAGTAGATTTTGACAATATCCGTTGTAGTTTTTGCTCTTTAGGTAAAACATCTGGTACACCTTGGTCTCGAATTACTACTATTCGCCATACCGTTAATAGCCAAACAACAACACCCAAAGATTTATGCAATAAATAAACAATTGGCATACCACCTAAAATATTCGACATTGTCACTTTAGCTAAAAGCAGTAAAGTGACAATCACGATCAACAAAGCTGATGACCAATGGATCCATTTTTGTTTATTGCTATACTGCGGATAACTTTGCATTGCTTACTCACTTTTTGTTGCTGGCTTATCTTGCCAATTGTCAGCAATAAAATTGGCTCGTCCAGATAAGCGATAATAACGATTGTAATGTTCGGGTTGTTTTTTATAGTAATCTTGGTGGTAATCTTCAGCTGGATAAAACGTTGTTGCCGGCTCTATAGCAACATTAATTGGATGATTAAATCGTTTACTTTCTTCTAATGCTTGTTTAGATGCGATTGCTTGCTGCTGTTGAAATTTATTATGATAAAAAATTACAGGTCGATAAGAATCTCCCCGATCAGCAAACTGTCCTTGTGAATCAGTTGGATCTATTTGTTGCCAAAAAATGTCGAGTAATTTTTTATAGCTGATCATAGTTGGGTCAAAGGTTATCTGTACCGCTTCAGTATGGCCAGTATTGCCTTGGCAAACTTGTTGATAAGTGGGATTTACCGTGTGGCCTCCGGTATACCCAGAAATCACACTAATCACTCCTTCATATTTGTCGAAAGGTTTTACCATACACCAAAAACAACCACCGGCAAATGTTGCTTGTTCATATTGTTGCATAAAAACCTCCAATTAAATGATATTAATAGAAATGATCTTTATTTTAAAACACAACACTTACTTTTGCTTGCTAGCTATGCGGTTATATTACTTGAAACTGGTCAAATAATCACCATATTAATAATCGAATGTAATTGTTTAGGAGGTGAAATAATGGCTAGTGGCTGGGCATCTGATGATGCAGTTAACCAACAAATTGAAAGCACAATTATTGATGCTATTGAACTTGCCAGACGCCAACTAAAACACGATAAGCCAAGTGCCGAGTTTTGTGTTGAATGTGGTGATGCTATTGCAAAAGCAAGACAACTTGCTTTGCCTGGCGTACAATACTGTGTTAATTGCCAACAAGAAATGGATAAGCAATTGGCTAAGTCGGCAATCTTATATAACCGTCGTGGCAGTAAAGATAGTCAACTTCGATAATCTATCTGTTGATGGGAGGGAGAGAATGGTCCCTCCCTTTATTATTGTTTACTGTTATTAATTATTTTTTATTATCATGTTCAGCTTTACGCACTTCATCATAGGGATAAACTAATAATTTATCATCAAACCATTCAGCACAAAAAATATCTTTGATATCTTTATATCCTTGTTTTTTAATTTCATGCTTAAGCCAAGTTTCACTTTTATGTAATTGTTCAAGATTGTCTTGGCTAATAGCTCCATTTTCAATCACCAATACCGCGATATCTTTGTCACCTTTTTTGATAATGGTTAGTGATCCATTTAATTCGTACCAAACTTGTTTTAATTCACTAAAAGCACAAATTCCTTGAATATTAACCAACGTTTCGAAATCTCTAACCGGTAGATTTGCTTTAATAAAATTTTCAGAGAGTAGATGACCATTTTTAACTAGTTGTATTGGCTCACCGTCGATGGCATCGCGTAATTTTGAGTTTTTAGATTTGATGAATCGAACTAAAATAAGCAGTCCTGCCCAAATTGCCACGGCGCCAGCTGATTCCCACGCTGAAACATTAGCATTGAGTAACGTTCCCCCTACCAACGCACCAATAACCATGCTACCAACTTGATCTAATTGCGACATCGGCGCTATTTGGCTTTTACCAGATAATTTAACGTAAATCAGTAAAATAATAAGTGCAACTAAAAATTTTGGTGCCATTTCGAGTAAATACATTACTAACCTCCTAGTGTCGATCCAATTTAAGCGACCAATGTTTTTGGCGTAATTGGATAAATAATAGTTAACAAGATGTATCAGGAACTAAATTTTTATTTATTTGAAATTAACGACTAATTGTTTTTTAATAGAGAGATATATGTGAGAGCAGTGCTATTCTACTCTAAAAAGGAATTTAAAAAAATGATACTTGCAATAGATGTTTACTATTTAGATGATAAAGCGAAAACGGTCGGTATTTTGTTTGAGCAATTTACTGATAGTATTAAGGAGATAAAATCCGTTATCACTGATTACCAATCAAATGTTGCCCCATATCAATCAGGCCAATTTTATCAACGTGAATTACCATGCATATTAGCGTTATTGTCTCAGGTCGATCTCAATACAATTGATGCGATTATTGTTGACGGTTATGTTCATTTAAATGACGGTAAGCTTGGTTTAGGTGGTCATCTATATCAAACTCTTGATAAAAAGATACCGATTATTGGTGTTGCTAAAAAGTCCTTTGCTGATAATAGCCAATATGTGATAGAAGTGACTCGCGGCCAAAGTAATAAACCTTTATATGTCACGTCATTAGGAATAGAGTTAACTAAAGCCGCACAGGACATTAAATCAATGGCAGGCAAACATCGCATGCCAGATTTACTTACCTACTTAGATCAACAAACTAAGTTGTTTAAATTTGAGTAGCCTTCTGTTCACTAACAATAGATTAAGACTCTTTTTTACTACTGAACAGTGCCAACCAATAAATTGGCCAATGAGTTTTGTTGAAAAGATTATTAATTATATAAGCAATAGCAACTAATATTACTGCGCCAGACAACACCGGAAATAAAAGAAAAGTAAAATCATAATCGATATTGTCCGCAGTCAATAAAATAACCAATGGATTAGCACCGGCTGGTGGATGCACCGCTCGAAAATATTGCATTGCAACAATTGCAACCCCCACGGCTGACGCAGCAACAATTATATCGTTACCGAATAGTTTAAGAAAAACTAGCCCAACAAAAGCCGATATCAAATGGCCAAAGATAACATTTCTTGGTTGCGCTAATGGCGACTGAGATACGGCAAACAATATCACACAACTAGCCCCAAATGGCGCCATGATATAAGTGTAACCAGTTAAATGGCTTAAGCCAATAAGACACAATATAGAGACAAAACCACCAATTAAGCTTTGCAATAATTCAATATTTTTAGGCTTTGCCGGTAACTTTTCCTTGCTGAAAAAAAATGATTTCATTATTCTTTTATCCTATTAAATGAGTAAAATATATGTACAACACCAAAAATGAACAACTCTGTACACTTTTATATTAGTACAGATCTGTTCATATATCAAACTCTTTGGATCAAAAATGAAAAAAACACCTAAATTAATAGCGGATACCGCCGAACAACTCTTTTACCAAAAAGGGTTTGCTAATGTCGGAGTTGATGAGATACGAGACCAATCAGGTTGCTCTAAAACAACGCTATATAAACATTTTGGTAATAAAGATAACTTAATTTTTGAGGTTTTGAAGATAAGGAATTTGCGCTTTCAACAAGATCTTAGCACGGCGATTAAAGATCTCGACCAAAATGATGCAATCATTCAGATATTCAAATGGCACCTAACTTGGTTTAAGCAAGATAATTTTAATGGCTGTTTATTTATAAGAGCAAACGAAGAGCTTCATCATGATCAGGCTATCAAGCAACTAGCAATTGAACATAAAGAATTTATTCGTCAACTCATTAGTCAACAACTCCCTCAAACACCACAACATATAACTTTAACGAACCAATTAATGGTAATATTAGAAGGATTACTTAATATTAGTGTTGTCTACAAAGATGATAAAACACTTTATGATGCGATGATTAATGATAGTTTTGCTTTAATTACCAGTCTTCTTTGTAACTAATAGGTAAACATACTCAATTTTATAGCTATTCAAGTAATGATGAATGTGAATAATAAATTAGAATCTACTGAAAATATTATCAATAATTGAGCTAAATAATATCGAATAATTATTGATTATAGAAAACGAACCTTATTCAAAGGATGCAAGCAGTTATTTTGCATATTTTTATTAGCCAACAAATATGTATAATTTTATAATTTAATTTATATCTATTACTTTCCGGGCTCTATTGAGAAAATCCTAAAACATTTTATTCATTATAGAGTTTATAGCTTTTTATCCCTTTATCGATCGCTTCTTGATAATTACTAATATCATACTGTTTAGCATTAATAATCGATGAACATCTATTATGCGGAAATAATAGATAACTATAATCTAAACTTAAATCTTCTCTACCTTTTTTTTCATTATCTTTTATTTGAGCGTAAATATTATCCATTTCTTTTGGGGCTTCTTTATCATCAAGATAATCTCTAGACATACCCCAAAACGCTGATAAAGAATATGCTCTTGCTGGCATTTGCTCTAAAAAATCTCTATAACATTGTGCATAAATTTCACAATATGAATAATGATTAGCTTCACAATATCTGACCGCCCCAATAGTTATAAAGTCTCTCTTTCTTTTATCTAGATCACTATAAATACTACCAGATATATAATATTGTAGAAATATAAAAATTATAATTTAAGAACTTCATTTGCAACTCCTGTATTGTAAAACATATAATTTGCATCTCCGTGTCCAGTGTCTTTTATTAACGAATTAATTGCAACATTTTTATCAGCTTTATAACACACTCCCCATTTACCCCCAGCGCGTGCAATTATATTCGGCACACTCCAGTCAGCAAGATTATAATCAACATACACATTAACCCAGCGTTCAACAGTCTTTGGTTCAGATTGATTACCATTTTTACGCAAAGAAACTGGATCTAAAGTAACTAATAATTTAATAGGTATATTGGAATTTTCTTTATTTTCTGCTAGCCTAATTGCTGAATATCCTCTCCAACCGTGTCCCACAAGTACTATTTTTTGATTTGCTTTAGCCCATTTTTGCATTAATGATGGAACATGCTCTACATCAGACTCGGAATAAGCTATATCTTGACGACGATTATTACCGCGACCATAAGCTTTTTCATAAGGTGCAAATACTTTTTTAATAATGGTTGTCCCCAGTCGTCAGATGCCCCCAATAAAAACAACCAAAGTTTTTTACACTCAGTTGTGTGTTTACCTCTTTGTTCTTCAATAGAGGGAAGGATAATATTATTATCTTTCTTACGTTTATATTCATATCCAGGGTAAATTATATCGTCATTAATCATTACTCCTCCTAAATAAATTAAGTTAATATATATTTTTATCAAACTTAAATTGAACTTTATAACGATCAAGCAAAAATTAAGTGATTGCTTGAACTTGTCACATTATTCCTAAAGTCCTATTTTCAGACTGAGATAAGACGCCATGATGAACAACTGATGTTACTTGTATTAACTATTATCATGTATCATACGACCTTTGTTCTTTGATTAAAGAGTAGAGGAATATGAATTTTTCGGTACATAATCAAATGGAACCATTGATTCACAATGTTAAAAAATTATATATTTAATTTTTCTTTAGTAATGATTAAACTTTTTTTCTCATATAACAACCTATCAATGATATTCTGATGACGACTAATGTTATATGATTGGGCATTAATTATGGATGAGCATTTATTATGGGGGTATAACATAGCGCTATAATTGAAAATAGAATATTTATCATTCTTTTCTTCACTATCTTTTAATTTAGAATAGATGATATCCATCGGATTTTTCTGGGTATTGAATTTGTTTTGTTCCGATTCAGACGTTACATTTAATAGTAAGCTAAGTGTATATTGTGCGTCATGATTTAATTGATTGAAAATATTGATATAGCATTTGCTATAGATTTCACAGTAAGAATAATTGCTAGCCTGACAAGATTTAGTCAATTTATCCTTAATCTCAATTCCAGCTTTTTCCTCTAACTTTTCATAATTTGAACTACATGCACTAAGTAATAACAATGGTGCTAGAATAACAATTTTACACCTTAATATATTCATTTTAATCTCCGTTTAAATTTTCATTCTTTGCCCAAAGGATGAAAACAGTTATTTCCCTAATTTTTATTAGCCAACAAATATGTATAATTTTATAATTTAATTTATATCTATTACTTTCCGGGCTCTATTGAGAAAATCCTAAAACATTTTATTCATTATAGAGTTTATAGCTTTTTATCCCTTTATCGATCGCTTCTTGATAATTACTAATATCATACTGTTTAGCATTAATAATCGATGAACATCTATTATGCGGAAATAATAGATAACTATAATCTAAACTTAAATCTTCTCTACCTTTTTTTTCATTATCTTTTATTTGAGCGTAAATATTATCCATTTCTTTTGGGGCTTCTTTATCATCAAGATAATCTCTAGACATACCCCAAAACGCTGATAAAGAATCTGTCATTGCTGGCATTTGCTCTAAAAAATCTCTATAACATTGTGCATAAATTTCACAATATGAATAATGATTAGCTTCACAATATCTGGCCGCCTCAATAGTTATAAAGTCTCGCTGTCTTTTATCTATATCCCCATAAATACAACCAGTTAATGATATTACTGTTGCTAAAAGAGAAAAACTGTAACCTAATATTCTCATAAATAAATCCTAATTATCCAATATCATCTTGATATGTCCTTATTTAACTGTTTTTATAGCATATTCTAAATTAATTGTTAATCATGAATTTTTCATACTCTTCTTTAAAATCAATAAGATCAACAATTCGGTAATTTCTATTTTCATGATTATATAACAACGCCCACCAAAACGAATTCGAATTGTTATTTTGTATTTGTCGTAATTCACCATTTTTTTGTTTATAAAAAAAAGTTGTATCATCATGCTTAATTAAATAGGGTTGATGTATGTCTGATAAATAATCGTAAATTAACGATCTATAATAATTGACATCATCGACCATAACATAAAAATCGTCTCCGTCTCCGATTTGAGTAACAAATGCTCGATTTTGGTTATATGTTTGTTGCTAATGATCCAGATAGTCATCGTTTAAGGGGTTGAGCCACTGATACGTCAAATTTTGCGTAATATAACAAAGGAAGTTTTAACTCAAAGTAGGACTTTTTGTACACCAATAATCGTGACTTACTAGAGTCCTTATAGAAAGTATGCTTATCATGCATACTTTTTTCGAATTATTTAAGGAAATCGAGATTTTATAAATGTCAGGATCTCCTTTGCTTGAGTTGCAGTGTTTAATATTTCATAAAAATCGGGCATTTCAAGCAAAGCAACAATCTCTGACATTGCGTTGATATGGCTGGTCTTATTAACTGCTGCTAAAGTAAAAATATATTGCGTAGGAATTTTATCATTCTTAAAAATAATTGGTTTTTTTAATACTGTTATACTTAACGACAGCGAGTTAACACCATCTTCTGGTTTAGCATGAGCAAGAGAGACATTTTTGGTTATCAAAAAACTGGTTCTATTTGAATTAACATTTTCAATAATTTTCTCTATGTAACTACGGTTGATATAGTTCTTTTGTAATAATGGCAATGCAGCTGTAAATAAGGCACTTTGCCAATCATTAGCAGAGACATTTATTTGAATCAAATCTTCTTGGATCAAATGGCGAATGCCTAAACTTTGATTTTCTATGGTGGTATTTTTATCTGTTTTATAAAAATACTGATAAAGCGCTTTTTTGATACCATTTTCATTAGAAATTGTACCGTATTTTTTAAAAATATCGAGCAAGTCAGTTATTTTTGGATAGGTCAAATAAGAGTTAATTTGCGAATAAACGCGCTCCAGCAATAAATACTCTTCTTCATCGGACATGATTGGCGATACGATAAAAAACGGTTTATTTTGGTTATAAAAAACCAAATTATTTACAGTACTAAAGATTATATCGAAAAAATTGGTCAGCTCTAAGGCTTCTGCTGTTTCCATTGGCCCTAAAAATAGAAAATCAGGGAAAAGAAACTTTAATCTATTATAGACAATTGAAGAACTGCCAATACCATTTTGACAAATAATTACGGCAACGATTTGCTGATTAGTTGATATTTTATTTTCGTCGAGAATTGCCGCAAAATAGATGGTTAAAAAAGATATTTCATCATCTGGAATATCATTATTAATGATAGGATAGATAACTTTTAAGGTTTCTTTTACAATCAAAAATAGTTTATTAAATTCTTCTTTTACTTTATCTAAAATTGGATTAATGATTGGCAAACGAAAAAGTATTCGGTAATACGCGGGTCTAAAATGGCTATAGAGTTTTTTCGAAATATCATCATTGTTATCAAATTTTATGCCTAAAAGCTGCTCAAATCTCGATAGAATAATTTGTACAATATTTAAAATCAGCTCCTGATCAACAGTCTTTATATCACGATTCCCAACCGAATTGCCCAGTAGTAGAGAAGTTAAGTATTGCACTTCATAACTGTTATCATCTATTTTATATAATTTCAGCAATTCTGATGATATATGATACTCTTTCAACTTTATTATGATTTTATTTGGCATTGAAATAACAGGAATATATTCCAGCTTTTTAGTCATTCTTGGCAATAGGAATATCACTGTATAGATAAATTCTTTTTTCCGCTTTTCACCTAATAAAATTTCATTTTTTAGCATAATTTCATTGATATCGTTTTTGATATCAAGGTAGTCAACCTTCTCTTGGTTTAAGAAAAGATCATATAGGAATGTATCATCTAAATTATTGGATAAATCTTTGAGTAAATTTCTGAGAAAAAAATTACGGATCGATAATTCATCTCCAACTAACGAATAACCTTTTTCTCTAGTATAAGTGATTAAAATGTCTTCGGAACTTAATAAAAGTTCTAGTTGTTTGATATCATTATTTAAAGTTGTTTTACTAATATTTAATGCTGATAAAAAATGTAATGAAGAAAGATAAGTATTTACATGATAGAGCAACATTAAAAAAATATATTTTTGTCTTTCCTCTGTTGAAAAAATATAATTTTTGCCAATTTTTCCGTTAATTAAATTCTTAATTAGAAACGCTTTACTTTTATCAGGCAAAGAGTAATACAGAGCATTTTGAACAACCACACTTTGTTCATTTGAAGAGAGGTATGCATTAATTTTTAAAATTGAATAATGTAATTGTCGTTTAGTTATATTCAATAAATTCAATAAATACTCCTGATCACAAGATTTTTCAATCAAAGTGAGGATAATTTTCTTTGAATTTAAGTCAATCATACCTTCTTCCTTACTAAAAATATCAATGAATTACATAATTTATTAGTAATATCACGGATGTTTTTCCTTATATTTCTTTAATGCATTTGCAAGGCTAATTGCATTTTTACTTATTTCCTCAACCGATCCTTTAGTTAATAAGGAACCAATACCAATACACTCAATATCCGTATTTAGCCAATCATCAACATTTTCTAACGTAACGCCACCCGAAGACATAATAGGCACATAAGGCATCGGTGTTTTAATGATATTAACTAAAGATTTACCATAATAATTTGAAATAGGAAAAGCTTTGATCATAGCCGCACCATTCTCTAAAGCCGTGACAATTTCTGTCATGGTGGTACAACCAGACATATAGGGTATTTGATAACGATTGCATATTTTACATACTGCTTCACTATAATTAGGTGCTATGATAAATTTGGCGCCAGCAAGAATTGCTAATCGGGCGGTTTCACTATCCAGAACTGTCCCTGCGCCAACTAAAATTTTGTCACCGTATTCTTGGTTAAGTTGCTGAATTATTTGCCCAGCATTATTGTTTGTGTAACTAATTTCTACACAATCAATACCACCGGCTAAAATACCCTCAATGATTTCTTGTGCTCTTTTGAATGTTTCAACTCTAGCTATCACTAAAAATTTACTTTGTTCTAACCGAGTAAGTATATTGGTTTTAAACATGATAATTCCCCCGCTCTATTTATAAGTGATAATAGTTCTTTATCGTATTGACTATGTCTTGGTTATCATTTGGATTCGTGACAGGTAAGACAGGTAATCGAGGTACGCCAACATCTATACCAGATAAAGATAAACTTTGTTTAAGAACAGAGGGAATGGAAGCATATTTTAAAATCCGGCGAAATTCTTCAAGAGATTGTTGCCATTGTTCAGCTTTATCTAAATTACCGGCAATAAATTGCTTATATATTTCAACATTGTTGGTGGTTAGTAAATTAGATGTAGCTGAAATAGCACCAGTAGCACCTATTTTCAATGCTTTAAGAATAAGGGAGTCAGAACCAGAAAGAACCGAAAACTCATCTCGAGATGTATTATCTATATAGCCAGCAATATTATTAATATCACCACTACTATCTTTTATACCAATGATATTACTGATTTTAGACAGTTTAGAAACTAGCTCAAAGGATAAATTAATTCCGGTATTTTTAGGTATATTATAAAGCACTATTGGAATAGCAAGGTTTTCGGCAATCATTTGATAATGATTATATAATTCATTTTCTTTTAATGAAACAAAGTACGGCGTAATTACCGATAACGCATCCACCCCGACAGCTATCATTTGTTTACCCAGTTTAATGACTTCGTCAGTAGAATTACCACCAGCGCCAGCATAAACCGGAACTCTTTTAGCCACTATTTCTACAACTTTTTTAGCAAATTTAATTTTCATATCATTTTCTATAACATGAAATTCGCCATTGGTTCCTAATACGAAAATACCTTGAACACCATTTGCAATTAATTTTTCAATTAAAATTTCTGTTGCTTTAATATCAATATTTCCAGAGGATTCGAATGGTGTAACCATTGCAGTTATAATTCCATTTAACATACTTTTCCTCCTCTTATAGAAGCACCTAAACTGCCACCTGGATGCCATTGATAATACATATTTTCGGTTAGACCTACGGATTCTTGAAGTTTTATTGATAAACACTGCAAAATAATGACTTCAGCAAGTATTGATATTCGAGGAGGTTTATTTAAGTTGTCCCCTTCTTGTTTTACTCCAGCAAATAAAAATATGTCACAATGCTGTGCTAACCAAGAATTGTTATTCCCAGCAACACCGATAATTTTTGTACCTAGTTTTTGCAAAGTACAAATTGCTTTTTTTAACTCTTCAGTTTCACCACTATTGGAAATCGCAATCACGATATCATCAGGTAAAACTTGTCCTGCCGAACCATGAATAGTTTCAGTTCCATCTAAAAAATAAGCAGGTATTCCTATTGATGAGAATAACGAAGCAATATAATGAGCAACATAAGAAGGTTTACCGATTCCTGTGACATGTACCCGACTGCCTTCATTTTTTTTGCTGATAATTAAATCCTTTGCTTTATTTAAATTTTCTTCACCAATATATTTAATATATTCTGACAATTCCGATTTGATACAATCAATATATTTTTCTAACATACAATTCCTCTACTTACGCAATGGTTTGAAAAAGATGATTACTTTTCAAATCATCTTTAATCAAACCCTCATACATTACATGGTGAAATGAAGTATTTTTTCCAATAAAATACCCACAACGTTGTAGTCAATATTTGGGAAGGTTGAGCCTTCTATTCCCATATTGCCAAATATCGGATATAAAACGGTAGGTAAAAAGGCTAACAAGAGTCCAACCACAAAAGAACCTAACATAGCGCCACGCCAGCCACCTGTTGAATTACCAAATACACCTGCGGTACCACCAGAGAAGAAACAGATATGAGCAGCAGGAATAATGACAACTGGAAAATCCAATGCAACCATTATGGTTACACCAACTAAACCAGCAGCATAAGAACAAAGGAAACCGATAATTACAGCAGTTGGCGCAAAAGGAAATACAGTTGGGACATCCAACGCAGGACGTGAGTTTGGAATGAATTTTTCAGAAATAGAGACGAATGCAGAGGTGATTTCTGCTAAGAACATTCTTACACCAGTCATTAAAATTGACATTCCTGCAGTAAAAGTAAATGCTTGAATGAAAGGAAATACTAACCAATGTACTTTACCAGCTAATCCTTGAGTAAAGGTTTCACCAGCTTTAAATGCCGAAATATAGAACAAGACGAGCATAACAACTGCAACGCCCATTAAAAAATCACGGAAGAAAGATAACCATTTAGGGAAATGAATATCTTCTGTTGTTTTGTCGCTATATTTGCTAAATATCTTACCTAATAAACCAGAAAGTGCATATCCGAACATATTAAAATGACCGATTGCTTGCACATCACTGCCAGTAATTCTTCGCATGAATGGTTGACATAATTGTGGCAATGCACTTGAAGCGAAACCTAAAATCGTTCCACCAATTAAAATGGCTGCAGTATTAGATAAACCATAAGATTTTAGGATTAGTGATAAAACACAAGCAAAGAATAGACTATGGCCAGTGGTAAAGAAAATATTTTTAAATGGTGTGATTCTGGCAAAAACTAAATTCATTGCAAAACCCAATATTAGCGTAACAGAAGTCACTAAAGCATATTCTGTTTGCGCCATACCAGCAGCTGCTTCTGGTGATGCAACGATACCAACAATATGGAAACCTTCTTGAAATAATTTATTAAAATTTTGTAGAGCACCTGTCATAAGAGCTCCACCAGCACTAAAAATTAAAAAACCAATGGTTGTTTTAAATGTGCCAGTAAAAACTTCTACCAACTGTTTCTTTTGGGCTAATAAGCCAACAAACGCAACTACGCCGAGTAAAACAGCTGGAGTGCTAAGAAAACTAATTATAAAATCCATTTTAGACCTCTTCTCAATTAAATTAATCCATCTTCTTTAAGAGCAAGCTCTAATTTTTCTTTTATTTCATTTTTATCCATAATATTTTTGATTCCGATAATACGTTGTGGAAGATTCTTCTTTTCTAAATCTTCGGCAACGTCAGGTAACGTAATGATATATTTACCATTAAATCCAGGAACACCATCTAATGAAGAGTGTTCAAGGGCAATTGGAAAGGCATTTTCTTTGATGACTTCATTCAATTTAATTTTTAACATTAAACTTGACCCAACTCCTGCACGGCAGGCAACTAATGCTTTAATCATTTTCTATACTCCTTTCAAAGTTTTCTAAAAAATCTATAAAATCGTGCGGTTTTTTCACATCTTGTATAAAAGCCAAAAATTTCTCATCACTAAACAAAGATGCTAATTCTGATAATGCGGATAAATGATCATCTCCCGTTGGTGAACTTAAGCTGAACAAAAACTTGACTGGGTCATTGGCTGAATTTCCTGAAACGATAGCGTTCTTCAGTCTTGTAAATCCTATAGCAAGTTTTTTAGCGCCAGAATCTGATGGAGCATGAGGAATAGCAATATTTTTGGTAATGACAATATAAGGACCAATTTCTCTTAATATAGAGATAACTTTATCGACGTAATCTGTCGTAACAGCTTCATCAATAACTAATGGTGACATCGCTAATTCTATTGCTTCCTCAAAGCTACTAGCTTCAATATCAAGTTGAATATAAGAAGCTTTGATAAGTTTAGTTAACAAAGGTTTTCTCCTTTTACAAAATCCATTTCAATTTGATTATACGAAGGCCTTGATATTAGACAATGATTATTGGGATTACTTTTTGTTGAGAAAAAACAAATAAAAAACAAAATGTGACTCGTAAAAATAAAAAATAGATAATCGGAGATAATGACGAAGAATTTTATTGCTACAAACAAAAGGTCAAGTTAGTTAAATTTGTTTGGATTGAGCTTGATATTGATTGTTCATCTAGAACTTAGAGAAGATTAATTGCAGAATAATTAACGTTCATAGACGATATTAAAATAATAGAATCGCCTTGTTAGAGAACTTTTTATGTTTAAATATAAGCAAAAATTGAGAATTACTAGTCCAATATGATTGTAGAATCGAAGCTATTCATTCCAATATTATAGAATTAATAATATTTCAATAATCTTTTAAAGGAAAATATTAGATAAAATAATCGGATTATTTCTTTATTATTGAATCTTTTGATATTTGAAATTGGAGCGGGAAACGAGGTTCGAACTCGCGACCTCAACCTTGGCAAGGTTGCGCTCTACCAACTGAGCTATTCCCGCATAAGAAGTGTTTTAAATGGTGCCCGGGGCGAGACTTGAACTCGCACGGCCAAAAAGGCCGAGGGATTTTAAATCCCTTGTGTCTACCGATTTCACCACCCGGGCGCAAAACTTTGTTCCGAAAGGTAACTGCGTTTTGGATGCTGTGCATTTTACCGATCTTAATTTTTACGTCAATAGAAAATTTAAAATAATTGTCTAATTGCTCAATGTTTGTCACATTTAAGGGAATTTTTAATCAATTCCCTTAAAATTCAGTTTTTCTAGGATTAAAAATCAAAATTTTGATTAATAATCTGACTTAGATTAAACACTAAAAGAAGAACCACAACCACAAGTAGTAGTTGCATTCGGATTATCAACGACAAACCGTGAACCTTGTAAACCTTCAATATAATCTATGGTACCACCAACTAAATATTGCAGGCTCATTGGGTCGATAATCAAAGACACACCATTTTTTTCAATAGCGAGATCGTCTTCATTTACTTTTTCATCAAATGTGAAACCATACTGAAAGCCACTACAACCACCACCAGTTATATAGACTCTCAATTTTAGATTCGGATTTTCTTCTTCTGTTACTAGAGATTTAACTTTATTTGCTGCCGCATCAGTAAAGTTAATTGGTAACGCATCGCTCATTTTATTCTCCTACTTTTATTACTGTTATATTATATACCCTTGAAAAAAGAAAATACAAAGCGAAAACGTCGATTAGATAAATTTGCGTTAGCTAGCTTGAATTTAACTTAATTTTGTGAATAAATACCACTACCTTACCTATAGAGATAATCTCGATTATGCATACATTTAAATCTGAAAAACTTTACCGTGAAGCATTAGCTTTTATGCCTGGTGGCGTTAACTCACCTGTACGAGCCTTTAATGGCGTTGGTGGTACGCCATTATTTATCGAAAGGGCTGATGGTGCTTATATTTATGATGTTGATCAAAAAGCTTATGTTGATTATGTTTTATCGTGGGGGCCGATGATTTTAGGTCATAATGACCCTGATGTTGCCGATGCTGTTATTAATGCGGTACGTAATGGATTAAGTTATGGTGCACCAACTGAGATTGAAACTAAAATGGCTAATCTGGTGACAGAGCTGATGCCATCTATTGAGATGTTGCGTATGGTAAATTCAGGTACTGAAGCAACCATGAGTGCTATTCGCCTTGCTCGAGGTTATACCGGCCGTGACAAAATTATTAAATTTGAGGGCTGTTATCATGGTCATGCGGATTATTTATTAGTTAAGGCTGGTTCAGGAGCACTAACTTTTGGTCACCCTACTTCACCGGGTGTTCCTGAAGATTTTGTTAAAAACACTTTAGTTTGCGATTATAACGATTTAGAATCGGTAAAAAAACAATTTGAGCAGTTTCCGGATCAGATAGCCGCGATTATCATTGAGCCTGTTGCAGGTAATATGAACTGTGTTCCCGCTAAAAAGTCATTCTTACAAGGACTAAGAAGCTTATGCGACAATTATGGTGCATTACTCATTATTGATGAAGTAATGACAGGCTTCAGAGTTGCTTTAGGTGGTGCTCAAGAATACTATGACGTTGTTCCTGATTTAACTTGTTTAGGTAAAATCATTGGAGGCGGAATGCCGGTCGGTGCTTTTGGTGGTCGTTCGGAAATAATGCAAAAATTAGCACCAACTGGCCCAATTTATCAGGCAGGTACACTTTCTGGTAATCCAGTTGCAATGGCTGCCGGTTATACTACTTTGAAAAAATTAATGGATGTTGGTATTTATCAGGAATTAGAAGAGAAAACTTCTTACTTAGTTAATGGCCTGTTATCTGCTGCAAAACGTTTTAATGTTCCTTTTATTGTCAATCATGCCGGAGCTATGTTTGGTTTTTTCTTTACAAATGCTGTAGAAGTGAGCAGTTATAAAGATGTTATGAATTGTGATATTGAATTATTCAAAAAATTCTATCATCATATGCTCGCTGAAGGTGTTTATTTTGCACCATCCGCTTTCGAAGCAGGTTTCATGTCACTTAGGCACACAGATAAAGAAATCAATCATACGATTGATGTAGCTAGTCATTTTTTTAAAAATTTAAGTTAAGTTGATAAAATAAAGTAATTTATACCCATAGCGATTAAAATTTTAAACTAAAACATAGGTAATAAATTTATGGTTAATCCGATAAAAGAAGGTGAAGAAGCACCTCAATTTTCTCTACCTGACCAAGATGGTGAACTAGTAAGTTCCAATGATTTTGAAGGTCAGCGAATTTTGCTCTATTTTTACCCAAAAGCTATGACACCAGGTTGTACAGTACAAGCGTGTAATTTACGTGATAGTGCTGACGATTTTAAAAAATATAATGTAGTTGTTATTGGTATTAGTACAGATAAACCAGAAAAATTATCACGTTTTGTTGATAAAGAATTATTAAATTTTACCCTACTTTCCGATGAAGATCATAAAACTTGTGACGCTTTTGGCGTTTGGGGTGAAAAAGAATTTATGGGGAAAACTTATGACGGAATTCATCGCATAAGTTTCTTGATTGGTAAAGATGGCAAGATCGAAAAAGTTTTCGATGATTTCAAAACCGCCAATCATCATACCGTGGTTTTAGATTATCTTAAAAACCATTGTTAATTTTTAACTAAAGCCGATTATTTAATTAATCGGCTTTTTTTTCGCTTTTTATATTATTTATCTCTTCAAGATTTGGCCATGCATTAATAATGGCTTTAACTAATGTCGCAAGCGGTATGGCAAAAAATACCCCCCAAAATCCCCATAGGCCACCAAATATAATGACAGCAACAATAATCACCAATGGATGAAGATTGAGTTTTTCAGAAAATAGATATGGAACTAATAAATTACCATCAAGGGCTTGAATTAGAATATAGAAGAAAATTAAATAACCAAATTGTGCCGTGAAGCCCCATTGAAAGAGTGCGATTAACACCACCGGAATACTAGAGATAATAATACCAATATAAGGGATCAGTACGGAAAGTCCAACTAAAACAGCTAATAATAAGCCATAATCTAAACCAAAATACCAAAATGGGATATAAACACAGATACTTAATATAACAATATGTAAAACATTACCGACTATATAATTGGAAATTTGCATATCCATTTCAGAGGCGACTTTATTTAATATGGTACGATTCTTCGGTAATGCCTTAGAACAGTAACCCCATATTTTCGCTTTATCTTTCAATAAGAAGAACATAATAATTGGCACTAATACTGCATTAATGGCGACTGATACTAAACTAAATAAAGAACTAATTGAAAACTGTAATAGTGAATTGCCTGTTTGCACAACTCTACTGGTTATACTCTGAATTATTGAATCGAATAGACCAACATCAATTAATTCAGGATAGTGTTCTGGTAAAGATGTAATAAATTTATTTGCAAAATTCAACATATTAGGAATATTAGTGATTAAGCTAACACTTTGTTGCCAAATTAAAGGTAATAAAATCATAATGGCGGTTAATCCGACAAACATAAATAGTAACAGTACAATCACGACGGCTAATGTATGAGGAACCTTTTTGCGTTGTAAATAATTAACCGGTCTATCAAGTAAATAAGATAGAACAATAGCAATTAAGATAGGCAGTAAAATTTTGTTGAAGAAATAGATGATAAAAAATAACACAATGATAACAAACAGTAACGATACCACATGAGGATCGCTAAAGCGTTTTTTGTACCATTCAATAAACAATTTTAACATCTATAACTCCTTATTGTTTTATTAGTTTATTTGTTGTTAATTAAGTTTACTTTTTAAAACCACCCAATATTCCTCGAGTAATTTGCCTGCCTATTTGATTAATGACTTGTCTAGTGGCACTTTTAGCTACACTTTGCACGACACCATCATGTTGCCCGCCCTTAGCGCCTTTCCAACCAAAAATAAGTGATCCAAGAAAGTCCATTACACCACCATGTTGGTCGTTATTTGATTGATTCTGCTCTGAATTTATCTCTACAGGATTTTGGTTATTTTCGCTATTAATCGTGAAACCTTGTTTAAGTTTTTCAAAAGCTGATTCACGATCTATAGTGTTTGAATATTTAGAATAAAAGCGAGATTGATGAATTATTGCTAATTGATCTTCTAAAGCCATGGTTCCCATTTTTGATTCTGGGGCAATCACCATCCCTCTTTGTACTACATTAGGACGCCCTTTTTCATCTAAAAATGAAATTAATGCCTCACCAACTCCAAGCTCCATTATCGCTTTTTCTGTATCAAAGTTTGGATTGGCACGCATGGTTTGCGCTGCTACTTTAACCGCTTTTTGATCCTTAGGTGTAAAAGCTCGTAATGCGTGTTGAACGCGATTACCTAGTTGGCCAAGAATAGTTTCAGGAATATCGGTTGGACTTTGTGTAGCAAAATAGATACCAACACCTTTAGAGCGAATAAGACGAACAACTTGTTCGATTTTTTCTAATAAAGCTGGAGAAATATCATTAAATAATAAATGAGCTTCATCAAAAAAGAATACCAGTTTCGGTTTATCAAGATCGCCAACTTCCGGTAAATGCTCAAACAATTCAGATAACAACCATAATAAAAATACTGAATATAGTTTAGGCGAATTATAGAGTTTATCTGCTGATAAAATATTGATAATGCCACGACCTTGTTCATTAACTTGTAGTAAATCGTTAATATCTAACATAGGTTCGCCTAAGAAGAATTCGGCACCTTGCTGTTCAAGAGATAATAATCCTCGTTGTATTGCACCGATTGATGAGGCACTAATATTGCCATATTGCGTGGTAAATTTTTTAGTATTATCACCAATAAACTGTATTAAGGTGCGTAAATCTTTAAAATCAAGCAATAACAGACCGTTATCATCCGCTATTTTAAATACAAGTTGTAAAACGCCTGATTGAACATCATTCAAATTTAATAATCTAGCCAATAAAATAGGACCAATATCGGAAACCGTACTACGAACTGGGATCCCTTTTTCAGCAAAAACATCCCATAACGCTAAAGGTGATGAATCAGGGCGCCAATCAGTTACGCCTATATTTGCCAATCGTGATTGTAATTTGTCAGATAGTACCCCTTTTTCTCCTAAGCCAGTCAAGTCACCTTTAACATCAGCAAGAAAAACCGGTACACCAATTTGCGAAAAATTTTCTGCTATCTTTTGTAGGGTTACAGTTTTACCGGTACCTGTCGCACCAGTTATTAAACCATGGCGATTTGCCAACGATGCAAGGATGTATAAATCATTACCTTCACTTTTTGCAATAACGATCTTTTCACTCATAAACATCTCCCGTTCAAAAATTGCTATTAAAACAATCAAGAATATTGTAAGCTGAAATAGTAATAACTGCTATTGTTATTATTTTAACTCATCTTGTAAGGGGGCAGTATGTTTCCAGAATATCGTGATTTAATCTCTAAGTTAAAAAACACTGATTTACATTTTCAAAAACTATTTGAAGAACACAATCAACTTGACCAAAAAATTAAAAATATTGAAGCGGGTATTGCCGTTGATACATCTGAAACAATTGAAAGTTTGAAAAAGCAAAAATTAAAATTAAAAGACCAAATTTATGAAGTTTTGAAAAAAGCAACAGCCTGATATTTCAAAATAATAATCTTGATTAATTCTACTTTAAGCTATAAAAAAACCCCAAATTATGGGGTTTATCTCAATTTATTTTTTTTCACCAATCTACCGGTTATTGTTTATTTACTTGTTCTTGGGCTTTTTTCAATTTACGGTTTTTGATTAGTGTAATTAAATTTTTGTGTGGGGTTTTCATTTTTCACTCCTCTTGTTGTTATTGTTAAATGAATGCTCCTTAAAATATTTTAAAGATGCTGATTAAATGTATAAATATTAGTTTATTAATAATAATATTTAATCGCTTTTTCAATGATGTCATTACTATAACATAATAGTTCGATATTTATACATTTTTTAGTTAATGATGTAAGCATAACTTACATCAAGATTATTATTTTAGAACCATTGTCCAAAGCGTTTGATGTAAATCTTTTTCATTATTTGGGCAACAACACAGTAACTCAATAATGTTGCAACCAACCATGGGAAATAGGACCATGGTAATGGTTGTAGACCAATTAAGCTGCCAATTGGTGAGAATGGAATATAAATTCCTACCGCCATTATTAGCATTGTCATAACAATCACTGGGAATGCTGCTGTGCTTTGAATAAATGGAATTTTTTGTGTTCTTAGCATATGTACCACTAAGGTTTGGGATAACAATCCTTCGATAAACCAACCTGAATGGAACAGCGATTCAGCTGCTACACTATTAGCACCAAAGACAAACCACATTAATGCATAAGTTGTTATGTCAAAAATGGAAGAGGTTGGGCCGATCCAGATCATAAAGCGTCCAATATTTGGTGCATCCCATTTACGTGGTTTTTGTAAAAACTCTTCATCCATTTTATCCCAAGGTAATGATAGTTGTGAAATATCATATAATAAATTTTGGATAAGCAAATGAATCGCAAGCATTGGTAAAAACGGTAAAAACGCGCTTGCCACTAATACAGAGAAGATATTACCAAAATTAGAACTTGCCGTCATATTAAGGTATTTCATGATATTACCAAAGGTTTCACGACCACATATTACCCCCTCTTCTAATACCATTAAACTTTTTTCCAGCAAAATAATATCGGCTGATTCTTTAGCTATATCCGTTGCGGTATCCACCGAAATACCAACATCGGCATCGCGTAACGCTGGAGCATCATTAATACCATCGCCTAAAAAACCAACTGTATGACCGTTATCTTGTAATAATCGAATTATGCGAGATTTTTGTAACGGAGTTAACTTAGCAAAAATAGTACGTTGTTCAATTTCTACTTTTAGCTCTGCATCATCCATTGTTTCAATTTCAGTACCTAATAAAGGAATACCAGGCTCTAAGCCAACTTCACGACACACTTTAATAGTGATAATTTCGTTGTCACCAGTTAAAACTTTAACCGCGACACCATGTTCACTTAATGCTGAAATAGCCTCATAAGCACTCTCTTTTGGTGGATCTAAGAAGGTTAAGAAACCACGAATAGCCAATGCTTTCTCATCTTGGACATTGTATTGCGTTTTAGTTTGTTCTGCTGAAATCTCTTTGACACCAACAGCTAATACTCTAAAACCGTCTTTATTATAATTATGAGCCAGTTCAATTAATGCTTGTTTGCGATTTTCATCCAACGGTAAATATTCACCATTTTCATAAACGAAATCCGAAATAGATAGCATTTCTTCAACTGCACCTTTACAGATCATTAAGTGATTATCATCATTGCCTTGCACAACTACAGATAAACGACGACGAACAAAATCAAACGGTAATTCATCTATCTTACGATAAAGACCAACGCCGACTTTTTTAACACTGGTTTTTTCTTCAGCAAAACGGATGATTGCTTTATCCATCAAGTTTTTCATTCCGCTTTGATAGTAACTATTGAGCCACGCCAGTTGTAACACAGCTGGATCAACTTGGCCGTTAATGTCTAAGTGATGTTCTAAAATAATTTTATCTTGGGTTAAGGTACCGGTTTTATCAGTACATAAAATATCCATCGCACCAAAATTTTGTATTGCGTTTAACCTTTTAACCACCACTTTGCGTTTTGCCATTCCTACCGCACCTTTGGCTAGGTTGGCGCTAACAATCATCGGTAACATTTCAGGCGTTAAACCAACCGCCACTGCTAAGGCAAATAATACCGCTTCGCCCCAATCACCTTTAGTAAAACCATTTATCAATAATACAATTGGAACCATTACTAACATGAAGCGAATCAATAACCAACTCACGCTATTTACGCCCCGATCGAAGGAAGTTTCAGCTCTGGAACCTACAATAGATTTTGCTAACGAGCCAAAATGCGTATCTGCACCGGTAGCAACAACAATCGCTTTTGCAGTGCCACTAACTACATTGGTACCCATAAAACAGATATTATTGACATCAAGAACATTATCTTTATCAATATCGGCCGGATTGATCTCTTCAGTTGTTTTTTGCGATACCGCACCTAAAGTATCGTATTTCTCAACTGGAATTGATTCACCGGTTAATACTGCTTGGCTGACAAATAGATCTCTTGATTCGATTAAACGAATATCCGCTGGAATCATATCGCCGGCAGATAACAATACAATATCACCGGGGACAATATCACTTAGAGGCACTTCGATATGTTCAGCTGGCATATTTTTATTTGGCCGACGTAGAACTGTAGCTGTGGTTCGAATCATCGATTTGAGTGCCTCAGCAGCTCTATTTGAGCGAAACTCCTGCCAAAAACGGAGTAAGCCACTTAATGTTACCATGGTTAAAATGATAATAATGCCTGTTAGATCAGTCTCTTCACCACTTTGTAGTGGTAACCAATAGTCAGTCACAAAACTAACTATAGCTAATGTCAACAAGACAAAAATAAATGGATTTTTGAATGCTAGTAACAACTGAACAAAAGCCGAAGGAACTTTTTCCCGAGCTACTTCATTTTTACCATATTGTTCCAATCTTGATTTGGCATTTTCTTGGGTTAAACCAGAAAGGCTTGATTGAAATTTAGATAAAATGTTATCTAGACTGTTTTGCGCTTCCTCAAGTGCTTTTATAGTTAAAGTATTTTCTGTCTTTACTTTAAATTTGTTTTTAATCATAGTTGGTACCTATCTATATTTTTTAGACAAAAGAAACCTATCCCTTAGTTAAACATAACAAGGCATTAATAAGTTTTAATTGACCAAAATTTAAATGCAAAGCAATAAGTAGCCAATAAAGCTAATGCTTGGCACGAAATAAAATTATTGAAAAATAAATTTAATTAAGAATTAGATACAACTAGGTGGCTCTAAATGTTTATCAGTAAGATACAATACTCGTAAAAGTACTTTATGAGCACAATGATGTTTTGAGTTTGTGTGATAGCGTGTAGAAAATTGCATATCGTTCACCGTTACCGTTTTTATCAATTTCGGCTCGTGAACTGAAAAAATTACTATTTAGACAGGTTCATTAACCGATAATGATGTGTTTTAATTTATCTCCCCACATGTTGGGGTGACCCGATTGAGTGTCCATATTTCTCCTGTAAATTGAACTCATCACTTTGTATTTCAACTTTTCTTAACCATCATTTTTAACCACCTTATAATTAAAAAAGTAAGAAAAGCTCAAAGGCGAGCACTTTATACGCTTTTAAATTTGAGAAGTCAACATAATATGTAAAATTAGACTTATAACTGCCTAAAAACAGCACTAATAATGCCGTTATTAGAAAATATTGTATAGAATTAATACCTGTTTTATATAATATCAGTTACAATTGCCCAATTGTCATCAACATTGGTTAATCTGAATGGATCTTACACAACTATTACAAGATAATTGGTTTAATTTATTTCTTATTTTTACACTCTCTTTTGTTGGCTTTATTTATAAAAAAAACACGCCAAAAAACTACTTTGACAACATTATTAAATATGCAGATATTTTAGAAAAAACACCACAACCAAATTATCAAAAAGATTATTTAAATAACATTAAGAAGAAACTAATTTGGGAAAAAGTCTGCTTCTATAAATCAGGTAATATTAACAAAGAGAGAATTGCTATCTCATTGGTTAATGCTGATAAACATAACATTATTGAACTATCACAATTAAATCAATTCACTCAATATTTTGCTATCGAACAAAATCGAATTACGCTACTAAAACCTTTTTTAATTAAAGAGGTAATTTTAAGTGCCGCTGTTTGTCTGTTTACATTTATTATGTTAATAACCAATTTGCATACTATCTTTAAATCAGCTTGGATTATTAATGTGATTATTTCTCTATTAACAATTTTCATTATGATTTTTATAGTTAGTCAATTTGCTAAAGGACCATTAAAAAGATTAAATACTTATCGATTAATTTTGAAGGATAGTGACTTTTTAAACAGAGCAAATCAAGAATTTACGAATATACTTGCTGAAAATCAGGAACTAAATGAGTCTATCGTTTCACAAGAAGTTGTAAATGAAGAATCAACAGAGTAACTAAAATTGTTTTGATTTATCAATTAAAAGGATAATCAATAATTGCGATATTATCGATTATCCTTTTTTCATATTTGGGGATGCAGATTGAATTTTCAATCGTGAATGTTTTAGTTGTTCAACCAGACTCAGCAAAGATGAATTTAATTGATACATAAACTGCTGATAGCTAAACTCCTTTTTACTAATTTCTTCTAGTTGTAACTCCCAATGCGCTGTCATATCTGGCATTGAAACACTTTCGGGTAATGATAGAATTAAATTCTGACCAATTGGTGTTGAACGTATTGATTTACCTTGTCTGGTCAAAAATTGTCGTTTGAATAAAAGTTCAATTATTCCTGCTCGTGTCGCTTCAGTGCCCAAGCCATCAGTTTCACGTAAGATTTTTTTTATCTCAGGGTCTTTAACAAATCTTGCTATACCCGTCATTGCTGAAAGTAAAGTTGCATCGGTAAAAGGTCGTGGCGGTTGTGTTTCTTTACTGAGTAACTCTGTATCAATACATTGTACTAATTCGCCTTTTTTAACTAGTTTGGTTAATAAACCATTGTTCTCGTCACTATCTTTATCACTATCGGCTTGATAATTCTTACTTCTAAATAAAACTTTCCAACCTTCATCTAACATTTGATTGGCTTTAGAAGTGAACTTACCACCACCAATATCAACATCTATTTGTAATTCGGCATATTTATAAACAGGATAAAATTGTGCCAAATATTGTGTTGCTATCACTTGATATACTGCTTTCTCGTTAGTCGATAAATTATCTATTTTGGTTTTACGTAAAGTTGGAATAATGGCATGGTGTGCTTCAACTTTTTTATCATTCCACGCTTTAGAACGTAAAGTGAAATCAGCATCATTAATCGCAGTTTGCAGTTCTGAACAATTGTTTTCGATGGCAGCTTTTACACCATTAATCTGTTTTAAATGCTCTTCTGGTAAAAAACGACAATCGGAACGAGGATAAGTAATTAATTTATGTTTTTCATATAAAGATTGGCAGATATCAAGCACTTCTTGCGCACTTAAACCATTCCTTTTTGCCATTTCAATTTGTAGAGCCGATAAATTAAACGGCATTGGTGGCGCTAATTCTTTCTTTTTGTTACTAACTTTATCAATAATGCCCGACTGATCTTTTATTCGTTGGCAAACATTTTCAGCCAACCGTTTAACCAAGACACGACCTTCTTCATCCTGATAAGGTGCACAAGCTTCACTTGGTTGCCATTTGGCTTTAAATATTTCGTTATGTTTGGTTTGTAATATAGCAAATACTTCATAGAATGGTTTAGGAACAAATTGCGTTATCTCTAAATCACGTCTAACGACTAAGCCTAAAATAGGAGTTTGAACTCGGCCAATAGATAAAACGCCTCGATAACCATTACGTTGACCGACCAGAGTACAAACTCGGCTCATATTCATGCCATACAGCCAATCAGCCCTCGCTCGAGCTAATGCCGAAGTAGACAAAGGAATAAAGTCTTGGTTACTACGTAACTGTTCAAGTGACTTTTCAACAGCACTGGCATTTAAATCACTAATCAAGCAACGCTGAATAGTTTTACGTTTTTCTGGTGTTAGCTGACAATAGTTTAGTACTTCGTCCACCAATAACTGCCCTTCGCGATCTGGGTCACCAGCATGAACAATCTGATCTGCAGATTTAATCAAATCCACTAAAATATTGAATTGCTTTTCAGTACTACTTTTAGGCATCAATATCCATTTATCAGGTACTATAGGCAAATCATCAAGTGCCCATTTTTTATACCGTTCATCATATACTTCAGGCGTGGCTTGTTCTAGTAAATGGCCAATACACCAACTAACAACATCACCATTACTGGCTTTTATAAATCCATTCCCTTTTTGATGAGGTTTCGGCAAAACATCAGCAATAGCCCTAGCTAAGCTGGGCTTTTCGGCAATAAATAAGCGAAAAGATTGATTAGATTGCATAATAATTATTATTAATCATAAATTTTAATTGAAACAATGTTAGTATCATCCTTAGAATATCTTGGTGAAATATAACTAATCTGTTCAGGTTTCGGTTTAACAACTAAAAAAACAAGCAACCAATATTGATTGCTATCGAATTAGCTTGTAATGCGTTATCTGTATAAGCATTGCGTGGATCGCTTTGCCTATCGGCGATTAAAAGTGATTGTGGTACGCTTGCAAATAACGATTTGATATTCTGTTTACTCCTAATCTCATGAATATTTATCATATTTTAGTTATATTTATTTTAAAAGTTAATGCCTTTACCACCATTTTTTTAGCTTAAGCCATAAAACAGATACTATGCTAATCACAATTAATAGTACGATTAAGCCAATGAAAGACCACTCTTTTTCATTAAAAGGAATACCGGCCAAATTAACCCCAAGTAAACTTGTTATAAATGTAATTGGCGTAAAAATAATGGTAAATAGTGACATTAAATAGATACGCTTATTAGTCGATTCAGCTAAAATACTATTTATTTGTTCCATAACTGAACCAATCCTGATTAGGCAACTATCAATTTCAGAAACATAATGATTTTGTTGATTAGAGATATCATGAAGCCGTTGACGATCGTTGTCATCAATCCAAGATATTCTTTCGGTGGAAATTTTTACAAAAATATCACGCTGTGGCGAAAGTAGACGACGCAGTATGAAAAGTTGTTTGCGCACTCTGCCGATCTCTTTATGGGAAAAAATCCGCTGATTTAGTAATAAATCTTCTAATTTTATTATCTTATTGTGAACACCATCAAAAGATAAATTCACTTGATCACATATTAATTCTGAAAGCTGTATCAGCCAATCGGCAACATCAACAGGGCCAATACCTTTTTCTAAATTTTCTTTTAATTTAACGATTGCATCTATTTTTTGATGTCTGGTTGAAATGATCAAATTATCGGTAATATAAAAACGAAAAGTAACAATAGGATCAGGTAGTTCATTTGGAGTAAAGTTTACCCCTTTCAAGACCACTAAAATACCTGAATCACAGCGGATCTCCTTTGGAAATTGATTAGCTTTAATCAACTCATTTTTAACAAGATCAGGTATTAAATTTGTTTGATTAATCCAATTAATAGTTTCACTTTTAGCAAAATCCAGATGTATCCAATATGGTTGCTTAATAGAAGCTTTAGATCCATCATTCAAAGGATTTGCTTTTCCTTTACCATCCAATTGGCAACTAAAAACAGGTTGTGCTGCAAGTAGATCTGAAACCAGAATAGAGTTATCGCTATTTTCGTTAGTCATCATCAGCCCCATTTATTAAGTTTGCTTAATTATATACTGATTTTGCGCTAAAATGCAGCGAATGATTAATAATCGATATTTTTTACTATTGATATTTTTTACTATTAAGGATTTAAATAAATTTGCGGTATTGATGATTCGCTAGGATGAGCAAAAATACCCAAATCAACCCCATACCAGCGTTGAATATTTTCTACCGTCAATACTTGTGAAGGGGTGCCTTGTTCAACAATTTTACCTTTATTAAGCAAAATTATTTTATCCGCATATAAGGCTGCTAGATTGAGATCATGTAAAACACAACAAACTGCCAATTTTTGTTTAACTGCTAATTGCTTTAATAATCGTAAGGTATGTTGTTGATGATAGAGGTCGAGAGCTGATGTTGGCTCATCTAAAAATAATAATTTTTCACTAGGTTGCGGTTGCCATAATTGCGCTAAAACTCTTGCTAATTGTACCCTTTGTTGTTCTCCGCCAGATAATCCTCGATAATCACGTTCAGCAAATTGCAAACAATCTGTTTGTGACATAACTTCATCAATTGCTTCATTAAAATGGACTTTACCATAAGGTGCTCGCCCCATAGCAATAACTTCTTTTACCTTGAATGGAAAAGTAAGTTGGCTTTGTTGTAGCATCACGGTTCTAGTTTTAGCCAATTGTTTTTGCGACCATTGGGACAAAGGACGGTCGAGTAAATAGCATTCACCAGAAGATGGTTTTTGATAACCAGTTAATAGGCGTAACAAGGTTGATTTACCAGCACCATTAGGACCAATAATAATAACAATTTCACCCGCATTTATTGATAAAGATACATCATTAATGATCATCCGACTGCCATAACCAAAGGTTAAATTTTTAGCGGTTAACACAATAAATCTCCATGCGTTATTTATGTCTCAGAATAAGCCAAAGAAAATATGGACCACCAATTAGGCTAGTTAAGAGACCAACAGGAATTTCTGTCGGGGCAACTAATGTTCTAGCTAAGGTATCTGCTAACAGAAGTAAACATGCACCTCCTAACGCAGAACCAGGAATTAACCATTTATGATTTGCTCCAATTTGCAAACGAATCATATGTGGAACCACTAGACCAACAAAAGCAATAATGCCACTTACTGCAACTGATGCACCAATTAACACAGCACAAAGCAATAACAGATAGCGTTTCGTACGTTCAACATTAATGCCTAAATAATGGGCATCTTCATCACCTAATTGTAATATGTTAAGCTGATGAACCAATTTGATTAAGCACAATAATGCTGGAAAAATTAACGATAACGACACAATCACCAGATCCCATGAACCTTTACCTAAATGGCCCATTGACCATAAAGAAATTTGTCTTAGTTGTGATTCATCGCTGATATAACTCAAGCCGCCCATTACTGCCCCAATGATGGCATTAATAGCAACGCCAAGTAAAATCATTTTAGCTAGATTACATTGTTCATTAAGACTATAAAGGTAAATAAGTGCACAAATAAATAAGCTACCAGCAAATGCGGCAACCATTTTGCCGTAAAGCATCATAATTGGCGGGAAAACAGCAGGAAATAAAATTGTTATACCGACCATTAGACTCGCCCCACTACTAATACCTAGTAAGCCAGGATCAGCTAAAGGATTTCTGAATAATCCTTGCATCACAGCACCTGCACTTGCTAATGCCATACCAACAATTATCGCTAAAATAATTCTTGGTAGACGAATATTGCACCAGATATTCCATAAAGGATCATCAAATGACATATTCATTAGTTGTATAAATGATAATTTTAATGCTCCCGAGTTTGCTGAATAGATTATTAAGATTAACAATAAAGCGAATAATCCCAATAACAATATTTGTGGACTAGATTTGCGCACCGATTAACCTCATAAATTTAATTAATAATTTACCGTAAGGCTTGGGTCAACAACACTATATGCACGATTATCAAATTGTTGATTTGCTATTTTATCCATGATTATTTTGGCTAATTCTTTACGATATACGAAACCGTGAACTTCTTGAGCAAAATAGCATTGACCATTATTGGTTAATTCACCATCGCGTAAACCGCCGGGTCTTAAGATCACATAATTCAAGGTACTCGTTTGTAACCAAACTTCAGCCAAGGATTTTTCGCGCACCGCATTACCAAAAGCTTGTTTAGCACGTAGGGATAGTGTTGGCCATGAGTCGCCACAACCAAGTGAAGTGACTAAAAGCATCTGTTTAACACCAGCTTGTTCAGCACAATCGATGATAATACGTTGAGCAATATAATTCCCCGTTTCACCACCTAGCGTTGAAATAATAATAGCTTCAGGCCCTGCTTGCAGACAGATCTTTTTAACTAGTTCTTTATTGGTTGCATCACCAACATGAGTTTCAATACCTTGTTTCGCTAATTGTTTAGCAAAGTCAGCATCTCGAACTAGTACAATACAACGCCACTGAGGATGGCATTGTTTGATTAATTGCGATACTTGATAACCAGTTCCTAACTTGGCGCTAACACCAAAAATAATTACTGTTTTCATGTTATTATTCTTCAAATTAATTAATTTTTTCTGCTAACGCTCTAAATTTTTCAAGTTGATCTGCTTTTAATTGATGTTGTTCATCACGACCAACAAAAATTTTAAACATTGATTGGCCTAAATGATTGAGGAAAATTATTGATGCGGTCGACATTTTCATAAATTTTCGTTCGATAAATGCAATATGTAGACAATGTTCCGCTTTAATATGACCACTCAAACCTTTTTGATGACGTAAATTAAAGTATTTTTGGCTATGCGTTCCTGAAGGCAGTTCTCCTGAAATCTCGGCAATAATATCTCCGGTATGAATTAAAAATAATACGTCACCCCAAGTTGTTACCTCCTCCCAAATCATATCAAAATTGCTACCATCAACAATTTTAACATCAGGTATTGCTTGGATTACTTGTGTAAGTGTCACTTTATAATCTTGTGCTAATTTTTCTAATAATTCTTCTGGGTTTGATTGCATATAAGTTGCAAGATTATTTAAAACAGTTGGTTTATCTACCATAGTAATTTTCCTTAATTATTTATTTTTTAAATGGATGTTTTGCATATGAGAATGAGCTTTAGGCATACCATTACCTTGTTGCATGGCTTGTCTGGCTTGAGCCATCTTCTGTTGTAATTCGATATGTTCTGGATTATTAAGTTGCAATAACAATTGCTGCAATGCTTGAACTATATTACTCGACCAAAAACGGCCTGATAAAGTTAATCGTAAACAACGATCTTCATTTTGCAGCAAACCGACTTCATGCCATTGTTTGATAAGTGGATCAAAGAGCTCAGCTTGATTGGTTAGTTGCGTTAAATCTATGCGCCCTTTTTCTATACCAGCTTGTAATTTGTGCAACCAGTCCCCAACTAAAGGTTTACCGGTTAACATCATCAACGGTTTTTTACCTTGGTCTAATAAAGCATAATATTGACTCAAATCTCGATGGATCATATAGGATTGACCATTTAATTTACCACCAGCACAAGAACCAAATCCAAAAAAATGCGAGCCTTGTTTTATCAGAAAATTATATAAATTTCGTTCGCGACTGGTTTTTGCCCAATGCGCATTAGTTAAATGAGTCCAACCTTGTTTAGCTAAATATTCAGCACCTTTATGGTAAAAACCACACTTATCAATAACCGATGGTAATTCAATTCTTCTATTTTCAACTCCTTTCGCTAAAGGAGTCGTTGGTAAAAGATTTAAAGAGTAAAGATCAACGCCATCAAGCGGAAGTTGATCAGCAATTTCTAAATCTCTTTGCCAAGTAGCGGTTGTTTGGTTAGGTAATCCAAACATCAAATCACAAACGAGAGCAACACTATCTCGAGAAGCAATATTTTCGAAACGTTGAATAATCTCTTTTTCCGATGACAGACGTCCTAATTTTTGTCTAATTTGAGTATTGAATGTTTGTATACCTATCGAAAAACGATTAGCCCCTGACTCAATATAACTATCAATTTTTTCATCATCAAAATCAGAAATTCGCCCTTCTATGGTAATCTCACAATCAGGCGCTAAAGGGGCATGTTGTTTAAAATAACTAATTACTCGTGCTAATTGTCCAGACGCCAATGCAGAAGGTGTTCCACCACCAAAATAGATAGCATGAATTGGGGCTGACTGCATTGCTTTACTATTGATTTCTAAAGATATTTCTTGTAGCAAATAGTCTATATAAGTTTTGGTATCAAACTTACGTAATGGATTTTGATAAAAACCACAAAACTGACAATGAATGTCGCAAAAAGGAATATGTAAATAAATTAGCCTTTTTTTGCCAGCTAAATTTGAATTTTGTAGGTTATTCCATTGTTGCTCTAATTCTTGAGGCGGAACAGGTAAACTTGCTTGTAATGGCATCACAGCCCAACGATCTTTAAAAGGTAAAACCGAATTTAAAGCGTAATAGGTACTTACATCAAATGATTTCATAACATCCATTCATAAAAATAATCTTGCTGAATTAAATAATAATTATTCTCATTTATCAATGTTTTTTTTCATTATTACTTTTTAAGTAATAATAAATTATATATTACATCAGATCATAAATATCCAGATATGTTTACTGCTCCTAGTTGGACTTTCCAACTAGGTTTAGATATTGATTTTTAATCTAAAAACAAATAATCATTCCACAAATAATTGCTGGAGTTGTTAAAAATAGTTTTTTTCAGAGAAAAAATAACAATTAAAATTCATTATAAATTATTATCAAATGGGTACTTAATCTGCTTTTATAGCAGTATATTGTTAGTTATTTAACTAATAATTAGAAATATTTGAAAAAAAATTTTCAATTTTATGTTTATAATTTATTGATTATAAATTTATTATTTATTTAAAAAAAAGTTTATTTTTATTCTTAAATTTGGCTTTTTTTTGCTCTTCTGCTGTAAATCCTTACAGATTTTATGTTGATAATGGTTCTCATTTTCACTATATTATCCAGTCTAATTTTTAAGCCATGGTAGGTAAATAAGTAATGAAGAAAAAGTTTACGGAAAAATTTGTGTTATTTTTGCTGATTTTCAGCATTAACAGCCTAATTAATTTCAGTTCAGCTAATCAAAGAATCGTTATTGCTGGCGGTGCTCTTACTGAAATTGTGTTTGCCCTTGGCGCTGGAGATCAAGTTATCGGTGTCGATAAAACGAGTAGTTTTCCTGAACAAGTGAAACAATTGCCACAAATTGGTTATTGGAAATTATTAAACATTGAAGGCATTTTATCGTTAAAACCATCGCTGTTTATCACATTAAGTGATGTTGAACCTGAAAATATTATTGAGCAAGTTAATCAATCAAAAGTAGACGTTTTAGCTTTGAAACGTATACCTGGAACGATTGATTTACTTTATGAAAATATTAATAAAATTGCAGTTAAGTTAGATAAACAAAAAGAAGGACAAGCTCTCATCGAGAGAATTAAGACGAATATTGCTGACATTGAAGCGAAAGTTGCTACACATGCACAAAAAACTAAGGTTTTAGCTTTAATGAGCATGGGCGGAAATAACTCAGTTGCAGGGAAAAACACAACTATTGATGCATTAATTACTATTGCTGGTGGTGAAAATCTTGCAAATCATAATAGCTTTAAAAGTTATACAACTGAATCATTAATTACCCTAAATCCAGAAGTTATCATATTGAATAAACATTCAATTGATCAACTAGGCGGACTAGATAAAGTTAATACGATTCCGGGTATTACTGAAACGGCAGCGTTTAAAAATAATCGAATTACTATTATTGATGATAGCTACTTATTTGGCATTGGTCCAAGGGTTGATGAAGCGGCAAAAATACTTTTCCAAAGTTTTTATCCGCAATAAGTTATTTTAAAAAGTTTAATAATATTTTTATTAATTAAAGTAATAGATGTGCATTTTGTTATTTAGTGTATCTGATTTGAAAGGACTAACATGTTGAAGTTTAAATATTTAAAAAATACCAGCTCATTAGCATTAGGTTTAACATTGGCGTTACCTGCTATTGCTGCTGATAAACATAATGATCAAAACGATATTGATACTATTACCGTTACCGCTCATGAAGCAACAAAAAAACCCGGAACAAATACCGAAATTTCGGAGCAAGATATTCGCCGTGATGGAGGGACTAACTTTGGTACCATTATGCGTTATCAACCGCTGATATCTGCTTCTGGTAGCATTTCTGGCTCAGGTAGTGGTAAAAGTAGTTGGGACCGTGGTGGATTTACCGGTTATAACATTCGTGGGTTAGATGCTAACCGTGTTTCAATTGATATCGATGGTATGCCATTACCAATTGCCCAAGGTCGAGTTAATTCAGTAGGTCGAGCTGGATTTGGATCTTATGGTATTGGCCGAGATTATATTGATACTTATATGTACAATAAAGTTGATATCCAATCAGGTGCAACTTCGGTTAGTAACGCTAACAATGCTTTAGGTGGTTCAGTATCATTTCAAACTAAAACCGCAAGTTATTACCTCTATCCGGGAAAAACCAGCTATTTCGGTTTCCAAAACAACTATGACAGTGCCGACCGAAGTTATCACCAAGGTTTAACCATGGCTGGTGGTGATGAGTATCTAAATGGTATTTTGGTATTAAGTCGACGCGATGGTCAACAAACTCGTAACTATGGTGATTCAATCGATAGTTATCCAGAAAATTGGCACTCTAATTCAATCTTAGCTGGTTTTGGTTGGCAAATGACGGATGAACATTTAATCAACACCACTATTGATTACAATAATAAAACCAAAAATTCTCATTATGATACTTGGGATAGATATGGTAAAAAGGTTGAATCATTTGATAAACAAAGAAGCAAAAATAATCGTTTCAATCTTGCAATTAAAGATCAATGGAAACCGACAAATATCAGTTGGATTGATAGTTTAACCACACAATTGAATTATCAACGTACTAATGTTTATGACAATACCGACCTCCGTCATAAAACTAAAGGTAATTTTAATACCCAAACGAACTACAATACCAAGGCTTATAACTTTATTACGACTTTAATCAAAAGTTATGATAACCAACGCATTAGTGCTGGTTTAAATGGTAAATGGAGTGAAGATGAATCACCATTCTTTTCATCAGCTAAATCACCAAATACTAGAGTATTCCCTGATGGCGATTACAGTAAACCACAAGCCGATAGCCGTAGTTATCAACTTGGTGGCTTCTTCGAAGATCGGATAAGCTTTAATATTAATGACAGTAATAATTTTTATTTAGTTCCTGGTGTCAGAGCTGTTTACCAAAATACTAAACCGCGTAACCTTGAAAATATGTCATTATCAAAAATAAGTAGTAGTCAATTAGGTAAACAATACAATGGTAATAGTGATTTTAAAGTATTACCTTCGATGGCATTTATGTATGACATTACCCCTGATTTCACTGCCTATTTGCAATATAAGCGTGCAGCACAAATGCCAAATCAGAACCAACTTTATGGCTCTTATTTAGCGCATAGCAACATGTATGTATTAGTAGGCGATTCAAATCTTAAAACTGAAACCAGTGACAACTTTGAATTAGGTTTAAAAGGACAACCTGTATCGGGTGTGACACTTTCATCATCAGCTTTTTATAATAAATATAAAAACTTTATAGCTTATACTCGCTATAAAAAAGACTTCGTTGGCATTGGTAACCGTATTGTTTATCAATCTGAAAACCGTAATAAGGCTTATATTTATGGTGCTGAACTAAGCAGTGAATTCAATATCGGAAAATGGATTGAACCGGTTAATGGTTTGAGCGCCAGATTCGCAATTGGTTATAACCAAGGCAAATCAAAATCGAGTTATTTAGGTGATAAATATATTGAGATGGATTCCATTGCACCAATGAAAAGCACTATCGGCTTAGCATGGGACGATCCAAACAAGTTTTACGGTGTAGCGATTACTGCAACCTTCCAAAAAGGCAAAAAGGCCGAAGCAACATCTCGTGAAACTTATGGTAATGATGGTAAACCAATTGATAAATCTAAAGATGATTACTTTAGAATCGCTGGTCATGGTATTGTTGATTTAACAGGTTATATCAATATCACCAAAAATGTGAAGCTAAATGGTGGCATCTACAATCTTACCGATCAAAAATATTGGGATTATCTAAGTAATAATAAATTATATAGTACATCAGATCATAAATACCTAGATATGTTTACTGCTCCAGGCCGTACTTTCCAACTAGGTTTAGATATTGATTTCTAAAATCAAATAATCACAGAATAAAAAATAACCCGCTTTTGCGGGTTATTTTATTAGAATAACTGATATGACTATTGATTAATTTTTTCAACAATAAACCAATTAATTATTATAATTTTGGTTATGTTACGCTCTTTTTAACCAACTGAAAACCTAGGTGCAAAAATAAGGAAGAGAAACATGAAGAGATAACAACATATAGGAACAATTATAAAAAATATCCCAGTAATTCTTAAAAATTTATGAGATGAGAATAAAAGAAATATACCAACAACTAAAACAGCGAAATAAACCCACCAATAAATAATCAAAGTAAGTAAAAACACTCCCCAGCCATTTAACGCCATATTTAATTCCTTTTTAAATTGTTTTATCTCTGTATGTCATAGATTCTATCATTGTTAGGAAAATTTAAAAGCATATTCAAAATGGATATTGCAAATAAATCACTATATAAAACAGATCGAAAATTATAATTGTCTTACTCTAAATTAATATCAAAATAGCTAATTCACCAAAAGAAATTAAATAATAATAAAGCATTAAAGATAATACAAAAAACCTTTATTAAAACCCTAAATAATTAAGTAAAATTTTAAAATGAGGTCACAGAATTAAAGCAAGGATAATCAGCAGTTAAGCTTAGCGACGGTAAACGATTAGTTATCATAGATTTTAATGGCGTCCCCTACAGGATTCGAACCTGTGACCTACGGCTTAGAAGGCCGTTGCTCTATCCAGCTGAGCTAAGGAGACATGGAGTAGCAGAATTGATATAACGCAGAGTATTATATAAAGCTATTTTGATCCGTCAATGCTTTTTAATGGATTATTAGATTATATAGTCAAAATATCATCAATTTAATGACATAATTGATATGTTCAAAATTTTTCTAATGAAAAATCGGGTATTTTGTTAAAAATAAATAAAAATTTATTTATTTTTAAGCCTAAAAAACCCCTTTCCTCAATTTTTTTATATTATTGCTGATTGGTCGGATTTAATAATAAACTATGATAGCAGTTCGATGGCTGTCTTCTTATCTCAATTGAAATATTGGTCTTTTATTTAGCATTGGCTATTTGTGCTTTTAACATAGCTAAACGACTTTGCCCTTGTTGCATCTTTTTCTCAGGTGATAATTCATGGCGCTGATCTTGCCATGCTAAATCGTCTTGAGGAAGTTCAAGTAAAAAACGGCTAGGTTCTACATAAACTGTTTCACCAAATTGTTTTCTCTGTCGACTAAATGAAAAAGTTAATTCCCGTTGTGCTCGAGTGATTCCTACATACGCTAGCCGTCGTTCTTCTTCAATATTGTCTTCATCTATACTGGTTTGATGTGGCAATAACCCTTCGGACATGCCGATTAAATATACATAAGGAAACTCAAGCCCCTTAGAGGCATGTAACGTCATTAATTGTACTTGATCCAGTTCTTCTTCTGTTTCATTACGCTCTAACATATCACGCAAGGTAAATCTAGCTACAGCCTGCTCTAAAGTTAATCCCTCATCGATATCATCACCCTGTAACATATCATTTAACCAGCTCACCAACTGTTCTACATTACGCATGCGCATTTGCCCAGCAGTTGGCGAAGATGAAGTTTCGTAAATCCAACTTTCATAATGAATACCATGTAAGAGTTCATGAATGGCAGCCATCGGCTCTAGATGTGATTTTTCAATCAATGAATCAAACCAGTGAATAAAGGAATGTAATGTTTCCATTCGTTTACCAGAAAGTAATTCCGTTAATCCCATATCATGACTAGCTTGATATAAGCTAACGCCGCGATGATTTGCCCACTCTCCCAATTTTTGGATAGTTACTGGTCCAATTTCACGTCTTGGGGTATTAATAATACGAATAAATGCATTATCATCGTCAGGATTGGTTAATAAACGGAGATAAGCCATTAAATCTTTGATTTCAATTCGGGCAAAGAAGGATGTTCCTCCGGAAATTCGATAAGGAATTCGATATTGCATTAGCATTTTTTCAATTAAACGAGATTGATGATTACCTCGATACAAAATGGCATATTGACCATATTGGCTATTATTAGCAAATCGATGTCCGATTAAGTCGTTAACCACTTTTTCCGCTTCATGTTCTTCATTATCGGCTGAAATGACTTTTAGATGTTCTCCATAACCGAGTTCGGAAAATAATTTCTTTTCAAAGATATGAGGATTATTTTCTATTAAAATATTAGCAACTTTTAATATTCTTCCTGATGATCGGTAATTTTGTTCTAACTTAATCACTTCTAGTTTAGGGAAGTCCTGCTTGAGTAAAACTAAATTTTTCGGACGAGCACCACGCCAGGAGTAAATTGATTGATCATCATCGCCGACAACCGTAAATTTAGCTCGGCTACCTACCAATAATTTAATAAATTCATATTGACTGGTATTGGTATCTTGATATTCATCGATTAATAGATAACGAATACGGTTTTGCCATTTTTCTCTAACTTCATCATTAGTTTTTAACAGCAATGTCGGTAATAAAATAAGATCGTCAAAATCTAATATGCTACATGCTTTAAGTTGCTTTTCATAAAGTTGATAACAGTGAGCAAATAGCTTTTCTTTATTCGTCTGCGCTCTCGCCATTGCAATGGTTGAATCAACAATATCATTCTTCCAATTTGAAATAGTTGAACGTAACTGATTAATAAGATCTTTATCACCATCTAACCATTGCTGGGTAAGCTCTTTGAGCAAAGCGAATTGATCATGATCATCAAATAGTGAAAAATTAGCTTTAATACCAAGATGTTTATATTCTCGGCGTACAATATCTAATCCTAAGGTATGGAAGGTTGAAATTTTTAGCCCTCTTGCCTCTGGTTTACTCAAGGATTGGGCTATGCGTTCTTTCATTTCCCTAGCAGCTTTATTAGTAAAAGTCACAGCAACAATATGTCGAGGCAAATATTCTTTTACCCGAATTAAATAAGCGATTTTATTAATAATTACTCGAGTTTTACCTGAACCTGCACCAGCTAGTACCAGACAAGGCCCTGAAACATATTCGACAGCTTGTTGTTGACTTGAATTTAAACGCACAAAAGAGAACCCTAAGTAAAATTGTTCGCTAGTATATACTGAACTATCAAGCATGCGCAATCCAGCCATGCTTCGAAACATTTCATAACATTTGTTGCTATTGAATAAAAGTTAATGCCTGTTCAACAACTTCTATTCCTGCCCCTTTTTTATGGGCGTTTTCACTCAAATAGCGTCGCCACTGTTTAGCCCCTTTTCTACCGTTAAAGATACCTAAGGTATGACGCATAATATGATTGAGTTGAGCGCCTTGAGTTAACTGGGTTTCAATATAAGGATAAAGTGCTTGTATTGCCGCTATTGGATCAGGACTTGGAACATCAGAACCAAAGATTTGTTGATCAATTTGCGTCAGTAAAATAGGATTTTGATAAGCTTCACGACCAACCATAACACCATCGACAAAAGTTAAATGTTGTTTGATTTCATCAATGGTTTTAATTCCGCCATTTATGGCGATAGTTAGATGAGGATAATCACGTTTTAATTGATAAACTCGCTCATAATCAAGTGGTGGCACTTCGCGATTTTCTTTTGGGCTGAGTCCGGAAAGCCAAGCTTTACGAGCATGTACAATAAATGTTTCCGTATGAGGCATGACTTTTTCAATAAATTCACATAAAAAGCCATAACTATCTTGATTATCAATACCAATACGTGTTTTTACCGTTACAGGAATACTGACAGCATTTTGCATGGCATAAATACAATTTGCAACTAAATCAGCTTTTGCCATTAAACAGGCACCAAACATGCCGTTTTGTACACGATCAGAAGGACAACCGACATTAAGATTAATTTCATCATATCCTCGTTCTTCAGCTAATTTTGCACATTCAGCCAATACAATAGGATCACTTCCACCCAGTTGTAAACTTAAAGGATGTTCTTGGCTATTAAAAGCTAAATAATCGCCTTTACCATACAAAATTGCGCCGGTAGTGACCATTTCGGTATAGAGTAAGGTTTGTTTGGTCAATATACGATGAAAATAACGACAATGTTTATCAGTCCAATCGAGCATGGGTGCTATAGAAAAACGATTTAATATAGATTTTTTTTGCAAATTAGCCTCGACATAAAAAAATAAAATGTTATTCTATCTGCCATTTTTTAATAGTACAACAATATATAATATAGGGAATAAATATGGATTTTAACCAACCGAAAAGTATTACCATTACTTCAACTGAATTATTAAAAAAACAGATGAGATTTATAGCAATAATGCAACAAATCTATGGAGTTATAATGATAATTATCGGCGCCTTATCTTGTTTAGGGATCATATCTGCTATCGTCGGTATTCCGGTAATTTTAGCTGGCGTAAAACTATTCAAATCAGGCAGCACATTTAGTATGGCTGCAAATTTTGATAATGAACGAAATCTTATTGAAGCTATTGAAAATTTACATGGCTATTGGAAGTTTTCTTTAATTGCTTTTATTTGTTCAATTGTATTTTTCATTATTTATATGATTCTTATAGTAGCTCTTATTTCTTCTATTGGTGGTCACTACTAATAGACCGATTTAATCGAATTTAATATTGATTAAACATAGATATAAAAAACCTCGTTATTATAACGAGGTTTTTTTTGAATTTTATTCTGATTCACCTTCTGATGAAACTTCAGACGATTGTTGAGTAGGTAAATGATCATTATCGTCTTCTGATTTTATTTCAATAGGATCTGAAATTTCTTGTTGGTTCATTTCTTCTAATGATAAAGAACCTTCTAATGTAGAGGTTTTAATATCTTTCACTATGCCCATCTCATCAAAATAAACGGCATAAGTAATCTGACTTACATTACCATGTTGTGGCTGTTGGCGGAAAACATAATACCAAACATTACCCCCAAAAGAAGAGGTTAACATTGGTGATCCCATAATAAACACCACCTGTTCTTTGCTTTGACCAACTTGTAATAATTCTATTGCATCTTTTGTTACATAATTACCTTGATTGATATCAGGTCGATAAACCCAACGATCAACAAGAGAACAACCAGTTAGTAACATACCGGCCACAATAGCAAGCGAAATAGATTTACGAAACGGCATTTAAAATCATCCATTCAAAAATACAATATAATATATTATCGCTGATATTTTAACTAAGCGCTAGAAAAAATAATAAATTCTTCTATAAATTTATACTTAAAAGCATTGTTATCTTGATGATAATTAACAAGAGCTGATATTTTTCTTCTTATCTTTAATCGTAATGCACTATAATAAGCAACTTTATATCAACAAATGACGGGTAAAAAATGAAATTAGATACCATTGAGCAAAAAGCAAGTTACGCAATTGGATTACAAATTGGCCAACAATTAAAAGAGTCAGGATTAAGCAATTTAGAACTTAATGCATTAAAATTAGCTATGGAAGATGTATTAAGTGGTAACCAACCAGCTTTACCTTTACAAGAATTGCATGATGCTCTTCGCCACGTTCATGAACAAGCTTCTAAAGAAAAAGCAAAACAAGCAGAAAAAATTGCCCAAGCAGGAAAAGACTTTTTAACTGAAAATCTTAAAAAAGATAACATAAAATCAACTGAATCAGGTTTACAATACGAAGTACTTAAACAAGGTACTGGTGCATATCCAAAAGCAACTGACCGAGTGCAAGTTCATTATACTGGACAGCTAATTGATGGTACTGTATTTGATAGCTCTGTTGAACGAGGTCAACCAGCTGAATTCCCTGTTAATGGTGTTATTCGAGGCTGGGTTGAAGCGTTACAATTAATGCCAGAAGGCTCAAAATGGCGATTATATATTCCTCAAGAATTAGCTTATGGATCTCAAGGTGCTGGCGCGTCAATCCCCCCATATAGTACTTTAATTTTCGATGTTGAATTATTAAAAGTTCTATAAAAAAATATGGACGCCCTTGCGTCCATTATTGTCAGAATTAACTATTGTAAATTTTAGGTAATAAGCAGGTACATAGTGCAGCTAACAACAATAGAGCGCTAGCTGTGCCAAAGGCAATAAAGTGGTTATGCCATGTGTCATATGCCCACCCTCCTAACCACGAACCAATCATCGCACCAATTTGGTGACCAAGGTAAGTTAAACCAGAAAGTAAACCAACAATTTTTACACCATAGATATCAGCAGAAATGGCACTTGATAAAGATAAAGCACCAGCCCAAACTAATCCACCTATTAAGGCTATGGTATAGAGTTGCCATTGCGTTGCTGCAATAACTAATGCTATAAATCCTATCCCTCGAACAAAATAGATCATAGCTAAAACAAACTTTCGTGGCACAAGATCTGAAATATAGCCGAGTACTAATGTACTAAATATTGCCACCAAACCAATTAAGCCTAGTGCAGAAGAACTGGTTATTGAATCAAAACCATGATCCATTAACATAGGGACACCGTGAGTGCCAAGTAAATTCATACTAAATCCACAAGTAAATAATCCAAAACTAAGCAACCAAAACGGTCGAGTTTTTAATACCTGAGTTAACGTCATTTCTGATCTTATATTTTGACTATTTTCAGTTGTATCTATATCACTTTGCTTATCTTTCATAATAAAAAGCGCTATCGGTAAAGCTAACAACATAAAAAATAGTGAAAATGCTATTAATGTAGTTTGCCATCCATAAAGCGGAATAAAATAAGCAAATACAGGTAGCATAACCGCAATGCCAGCCATACTACCACTTGATAAGATAAATAAAGCCAAGCCACGATGTTTGCTAAACCAACGAACAACAATCGGCGTAAAACTTACCGAACCAACAAACGAGGTACCAAAAGATAACGCTATACCAAAGGATAATAAAAAATTCCAATAATCAGTTATATTAGCGGCCCAAACAGACGAAATAATAATAATTAGTGAACCTAATAATAATACAAAGCGTGTTCCATATTTGCTAACTAAATAACCGGCTATTGGCATCGCGATTCCAGAAAATAGCATACCAATAGCAATAATACTCGATAAAGTACTACGACTAAACTGTAGGTCGTTGGCGATAGGTAAAAAGAATACCCCCATACTCATCCGTAATCCGCTAGATAGCAGCGTTAACAACGCTGCTGCAATCACAATGTTCCATCCAAAATACCATTTACAACGCATAAGGTATCCTATATTTATTATAAAAAATCACTAGCAAAGTATAACATTTTGCTTTTTAGTCGGTATATAACTTAATAGTTTTCCGCTATAATATTTGTTTATGTGTATTAGGTAATAATGTAAGGAAAGTTATATGTCAACAAATATGATTCGCATCGCTATTGCTGGCGCTGGAGGTAAAATGGGTCGTCAACTCATTCAAGCGGTATCTCAAATTGAAGGAGTGACTTTAGGCGCTGCATTCGAAAGAGAAGGATCATCATTGATAGGTAGTGATGCTGGTGAGCTTGCCGGAATTGGTCTTTGTGGTGTAAAAGTCACCGATAATCTACTAAAAGCAAAAGATCAGTTTGATGTATTAATTGATTTTACTCGTCCAGAAGGAACCCTAGCACATTTAACTTTTTGTGTCGAAAATAAGAAAATGATGATAATCGGCACAACAGGCTTTGATGAAGCTGGTAAACAGGCAATTGCTAATGCCGCACAACAAATTGCAATTGTATTTGCCGCAAACTTTAGCGTTGGTGTTAACTTAGTACTTAAATTACTTGAAAAAGCCACCCAAATTATGGGGGATTATACTGACATCGAAATTATCGAAGCTCATCATCGTCATAAAGTTGATGCCCCATCAGGTACCGCACTTGCGATGGGTGAAGCTATTGCCGATGCACTTGGTTGTGACTTAAACGAGCGTGCAGTTTATTGCCGAGAAGGCCATACCGGAGAAAGACCAAAAGGGGCAATTGGTTTTGCCACTATTCGAGCTGGTGATATTGTCGGTGAACATACCGCAATTTTTGCTGATGTCGGAGAACGAGTTGAAATTAGTCATAAAGCTTCAAGCCGAATGACATTTGCTAATGGAGCAGTACGTGCAGCATTATGGCTTGCTAAGCAACCAGTTGGACTTTATGATATGCGTGATGTACTTAATCTAAATAATTTATAATGTTAAAGCATGACAGATGAAATTTGGATGCGTCATGCATTAGAATTAGCTAAATGCGCTGAATCTATAGGAGAAATTCCAGTCGGCGCAGTAATTGTTGATGAAAACGGACAACTTATTGGTGAAGGTTTTAATCAATCAATTATTAAACATAACCCAACTGCTCATGCAGAAATCATGGCAATTGAACAAGCAGGTCAATTTTTACACAACTACCGTTTAGTCAATACAACATTGTATGTTACTCTTGAACCTTGTATTATGTGTGCTGGTGCTATTATACATAGTCGAATCAAGCGTGTAGTGTATGGTGCTAGTGATTATAAAACCGGTGCAGCTGGTTCTTATATCAATATTCTTTCCAGAACGGGCATTAATCATTTTGCCCAAATAACTAGTGGTGTTTTAGCTAGTGAATGTAGCTCAATGTTAAGCAACTTTTTCAAAAAACGGCGTTTAGAAATAAAACAAAATAAACACTCTTGTCATAGTACAGTTAACGATTGACTTAATATTTAAAAATGCATTCTATAAATCATTTTTTAATTTTTGATAAAAAATTTGCTTAGTTATTCTTTTTACCTGTGAAAATTGCTAAAATCTGTTCTGATTTTTTAAGATATATACTGAGCATTATTAATGAAAAAACATACATTAGAAACCATGATATCTGCCAAAGATATCCAAAAGCGGGTAAAAGAAATAGGTCAACAGATAAGTAAAGATTATGCAGGCAGTCAAAATGAGCTTATTTTAGTTGGTTTGTTAAGAGGTTCTTTTATCTTTATGGCTGATCTAAGCCGAGCAATTAGTGTTGGTCACGAAGTCGATTTTATGACTGCCTCAAGTTATGGCAATGCAGTGGTAAGTAATAGAGATGTCAAAATTTTAAAAGATTTAGACGAAGATATTCGTGACAAAGATGTGCTGATTGTTGAAGATATTATTGATACCGGCAATACTCTTAGCAAGGTAATGGCTATTTTAAAACTACGTCATCCACGTAGTATAGAGATTTGTACATTATTAGATAAACCTTCACGCCGTGAAGTTGCCGTACCAGTAAAATATATCGGTTTTTCAATTCCTGACGAGTTTGTAGTAGGTTATGGTATAGATTATGCTCAGCATTATCGCCATTTACCATATATTGGACATGTAAAATTACTTGAATCCTAAACTTTATCGAGGTGTATGTGTCACGATTTTCTCGCTCATTATGCGTACTTTTAATGGTAACGACTGCATCAAGTTATGCTGATATGAAGTTATCAATTAAAGGATTATCGGGAGAACTTGCGGAAAATGTCGATGCACGCATTTCGTTAATCACATCAGATAAAATTAATAATTCGCCTAATTTTAAGCGATATTTTGAAAGTGAAGCACAAAAAGCACTTCGAGCATTAGGTTATTATTCTCCTACTTTCAATTATGACGAAAGTGATCCTAAAGTCCTCGTTGTTAAAATATCGCCTGGTGAACCGGTTAGAATTAAACAATTAAATATCAATATCAATGGCGAAGGTAAACAAGATAAAGATTTTCAAGAGTTACTAGCTAAACAACTACCTAAAATTGGTGAAATTTTAAATCACGGCACTTATGAAGCATTTAAAAAAGGCTTAGAAAGCTTGTCATTAAAAAAAGGCTATTTTGATGCAGTAATGCCAACCCATCAATTAGCCGTATCTAAATACGACCATCAAGCATTTTGGAATATCGATTTTGATACTGGTAAACGCTATAAGTTTAGTATGGTTAAATTTCCTGAGGCTAAAATTCGTCAAGATTATCTTGCCAATATCGTACCTTTTAAAGAAGGTGATGAATATTCGGCTGAACAGTTGTCATTATTAAATCGACGACTAAGTTCGACAAACTGGTTTAATTCTGTAGTTGTTACACCAGATTTTCCACATCTAACTGCAGATAAAGCTCTACCAATTGATGTTGTTACCACTCCTCGTAAAAAAAATGCTATGGATCTGGGTTTAGGTTTTTCAACAGATAATGGCGTGCATGGCAAAATTGGCTGGAATAAACCTTGGATCAATAGTAAAGGACATAGTTTTCAAAGTAGTTTATCGCTCTCATCACCAGAGCAAATTATTACAATGAGCTACAAAATACCTTTAAAAAAATCGCCTATTGAACAGTATTATACCATTCAAGGTGGTTATAAAAAAATTGATAATAACGATACTTATTCACGTTCGTATACTTTAGGTGCTTTGCGTAATTGGGATAATTTTGATGGTTGGCAAACTGCTCTTGGTTTTAATATGTTGCGTGATGACTTTACTCAAGGGGATGCAAAGTTCAAGACCTTTTTATACTATCCATCACTAAGTATTTCACGTATTCGTAATGACGGTAAGCTATTATCGATGTGGGGTGATTCTCAACGTTATTCAGTTGAAGGGGCAGCGGAATCGTTAGGCTCTGATATTAATTTAGTCCGTTTTCAAGCTCAACAAACTTGGATTCGTTCAATAAAACAATCACATCGTTTTATAGCCAGAGGTAATTTTGGCATTATCCAAGCTAGTAACTTTGATCGAGTGCCGCCTTCTTTTAGATTTTTTGCTGGTGGCGATCGCAGTATTCGAGGATACAGTTATCAATCTATTTCACCTAAAGATAAAAAAGGTAAGCTTAAAGGTGCTTCAAAAATGATCACAGGCTCAGCCGAATATCAATATAACTTAACTGGCTCTTGGTGGGGTGCTGCTTTTGTTGATACTGGTGAAGCAATAGATAAAGTCGATACAGCTAAATTTTATACTGGTACCGGCTTGGGTATTCGATGGGCTTCACCTGTCGGTCCAATTAAATTTGATTTAGCAACACCACTAAATAGAAAAGATAAAGGCTCAATACATCTATATATTGGTTTAGGAAGCGAATTATAAAATGGCAAAAAATCCAATAAGAGCAAAAAAGGTTGAAAAAATAAAACGAATACGTAAATGGAAAAAACGCAGCATTGTAGTGCTTTCCATTTTTGTTTTCCTTATCACTTTTACAATCTTAATGATTTACACATCTTTAGGTGTAAAGCTAACTACCTATGTTCTTAATAAATTTTTACCTGAATTAAAAATAGCCCAAGTTGAAGGTACATTCCATGATTTACATATTAAAGGGTTGTTACTTGAACTACCTGGTGTCAATGTACAGGTAAAAGATGCAACATTCAAATTGTCTGGTTTATGTTTAATACAAACAAAAATTTGTGTTAAACAATTTGATGCTGATGGAGTTAATGTTGTAATCAATACTAATGAATTGCAACTTTCACCTGATGAACCAACATCAGAAAAACGACGAATAATTAAAACGCCATTACCTATTGAGTTAAAACAAACCCATATTTCCGATGTCAATGTAAAAGTTAATGATATGCAATTTGGTATGTCAAACTTTACAGGAAAAGCTAACTGGGTCAACGAAAAAATCTATGTATTCCCGGCTGTTGCTATGGATTTACAGGCAATATTTGCAGATCACCCTGCAAAAAACTCTAACAACAAATTTGAAGATGATTTAGCACTTGATCAAAAAATTAAGCAACTATTTAATCAACCTTTAATAAATTCACTACCACAGGTTAGTATTCCACTCGATATTAATGTCACAAGTTTAAGCGGAAATAATTGGTTATTACATATAGCTGGGCAAGATTATCATTTTAACCAAGTGAATATAAAAACCGAGATGATTAATAATCATATTATGGTCAAACATGTGGACACTAATGCAACAACGCCTTATGTCAATGGACATGCCTATTTATCTGGTGAAATTACACTTGGCGATAATTGGCCTATTTTAGCTTCAGTTAAGGTCGATACAGAAAAAAATCATCTTAATGGACAGTTTTCAGGAAACTTATTAGGTAAATTATTTACTTATACTAATATTGCTGGTCTGAATCAAATTACCATTGATGGACAAATCAATTTTATTGAGAAATATTTGCCTTTAATAACAAAATTAGACGGTAAACATATTCAATGGCCAATTGAAGGAGATCCACAATATCAGTTAGATAATTTTGCTATAAGCTTAAATGGTAATGCGCAAAAATATAATATGCTAGCTAAAGGTTTGATTAAGGGAGATGGCTTACCTGATACGTCTGTTGATATTGTTGGTGCTGGGACCAACCAATCTGCCTCTTTCGACCATGCCAATATCAAGTTTCCGCAAGGCGATATTAATCTTACTGGCCAACTAGATTGGCAAACTGCACTTAAATGGGATGCGAGTATTAACCTTAATAATGTCGATATTATTAAAGAGTTACCAACCTTCCCTATTCGCTTAGCCGGCCAACTAAAAACTTCGGGTATGCTCGAAGGTGATTTATGGCAATTAAATATTCCTGAGATACAGTTGAAAGGTAACATTAAGCAAGCTAATTTTTCAGCTAATGGTGACCTATTTGTTGATTCTAATCGTACGCTATCAGCAAAAAATTTATCTCTACTTTGGGGTAAAAATCAATTAAATATTAATGGTTCAACGGATAAAGGAAATTTAAATAGCCAACTTAATTTAACGACTTTATCATTATTGGTTGATAATCTAAGTGGCACAATTATTGGTAATGTCAAGATGACAGGTAGTAAAACTTCACCAGTTATCGAAAGTAATATCAATATCGGCAACTTAACTTATGAAAATATTTCAATCGCGAAAGCCAATCTATCAGGCAAAATCCAATACACAGATCAACTTAGTGGACAATTGAAGCTAATTGGTCAAAATATCGATATCGCTAACCAAAGTATTAAAAAAGCTAATATTGAACTATCAGGCAATGAAGCTCGTCACTCTTTAAATATAAATTTTGAAGGTAATCCATTATCGATGGCAACAACATTAAATGGACAATTAGATAAACAACATAATAATTGGACCGCAAGTATACCGCATAGTTTACTTACATTAGCTAATAATAATCGTTGGCAATTAGCTAAACCTATTTCTCTATCATATGATTTAACTAGCCAGGTTCCAACTATAGGGGCACATTGTTGGCGTAGCAATAATTCTAGTATCTGTTTAGATAAATCATTATCAATAGCTAACAATAACCAGACATCTATTACATTAAAAGATATTGATCTTGCCAAATTACCTATTCCCAATGATGGTGAAACTAAAATTGATGGTTTTATTAATGGCAAAGCAGATATTAAATTCGATGATACTAGCAAAATTCCGAGTATTAAAGCCAATATAACCAGCAATAGAGTTTATATTAAACAGATGATAAGTAATCAAGCTTTACCAATTCCATTTGATCTGTTTAATATCAATGCTGACTTTAATGAACAGCAGGCTAAATTAAGTTGGCGTTTTGGTTTAAATAAATTAGGCAAAATAAATGGCGATCTATCCATAAATGATCCAACTGGAAAAAAAGATTTAAGTGGTCAACTCAATATTGATAATTTAGCCCTAGCAATTATTAATCCGCTATTGAGTAAAGATGAATATGCTAATGGCGCCATCAATGGAATGGTTAAATTTTCTGGTTCATTAATGGATCCTAGCTTAACCGGCGGTATCAATTTAAAACATAGCGACATAAAATCTAACCAATTACCAATCGATATCAAATCTGCTATGGTTGATATTAAATTCAATGGCAAAACTTCGACAATGAAAGGAATTTTGGCCACTAAATCAGGAAACATTAATATTAATGGTCAAGCTAGCTGGAATAATTTAGAAAAATGGCAAGCAACATTAAATGTTAATGGTTCAGCCATGGATGTCTCTGTACCGCCAATGATTGTCATGTCAGTCATTCCAGATATTAAAATAGAAGCAACACAAGATGAACTGACAATTCTTGGTAAAGTTTCAATACCTAAAGGCAAAATCACCGTTGATTCACTTCCACCATCAAGTATTGACGTGTCACCTGATGAAGTCATGTTGGATCGAAACCACAAACAGATTCAAGCTCAAAAATTTGGCATGAAAATTAATAGCCATATTGAAATCAATATCGGTGATAAAGTCACGGTAGATGCTTTTGGTTTGCAAGCCTCATTAAAAGGTAAACTCATTGCGACACAGACAAATAAAGGACTAGATTTACATGGTGAAATATTAATTCCTAACGGTCGATTTCATGCTTATGGTCAAGACTTAATCATTAATAAAGGCATTATCACTTTTTCTGGTCCAACGGACCAAGCTATGTTAGATATAGAAGCCATTCGTAATCCTGATTCCATGGATAACAGTAATATTACTGCTGGTATTCGAGTTAAGGGATCATCAACAGATCCTAAAATTGAGATTTTCTCTGATCCAGCTATGTCACAACAAGAAGCGCTCTCTTACCTAATTCGAGGTCAAGGTCTTGATAGTTCTGATCAAAGCGATAATGATATGATGACCGCCTTTTTAGTTGGTGTTGGAACCGCCAAAACAGGACAATTCATCGGTGATATTGGTAATGCATTTGGCATTAAGAATCTTTCTTTAGACACTCAAGGGGCAGGTAATAATTCAAAAGTGGTAGTAAGTGGTTATATATTACCTCATTTACAATTAAAATATGGTGTAGGTATATTCGACTCACTAGCGACATTTACCTTGCGCTATCGTTTATTGCCAAATTTATATGTTGAAGCAGCTTCTGGTATTGCGCAAACATTAGATCTAATCTACCAATTCGAGTTTAATTAATATTAGTTAATTCTTATTAGTTCGCCAAAAATTAAATTGGCGAACTAATTTAGATTTTTTGGCCGATTAGCATTTCACGTTTTTTACCAAATCCTTTACGTTTTTCGACATTAAATCCAGCATTGATTAAATTACGTCGGACAAAACCTGCTGCAGTAAATGTTGCAAAGGTTCCTTTTTCTCTTGTTAATTGATAACAATGTTTAAATAGGGATTCATTCCACATATCTGGATTTTTGGCTGGCGAAAAACCATCAAAAAACCATGCATCATTAAAACTATTTTGTTGAACTAAGAAATCGGCATAGCAGCTTATATCGTCATAGCATATCAATAAATTCACTTCTTCTAAGCTATCAACATCAGATCCTTTTAAAGAATCTTGTAATTGCTTAGCTAGTGGCCATAATGCATCATTGTGATTAATAACTTTATTATGAATTTTTGACATTTCGCTGGCAGATAAAGGATATTTTTCAACACTAAAAAAATTTAATTTTTTCAAATTACTATTTGGATTTTTTCGTCTAAATTGTTTAAACGTTTGCCAAGTAATTAAAAAACTTAAACCAGAACCAAAACCAGTTTCACCAATAGTAAACGTCTCTTGCTGATGTTGTAAAAATCTGTCATATAAACAATTCCCTTCAATAAAGACATAACGAGTTTCATCTACTGCACCGTCAGTATTAAAATAAACATCATCAAAGTAACGGGAAATTGGAATTTGATTATCATTCCAAATGATAGTTGATTCGTGCATAAACATCCTTTAAAGCGATATTTAACAAACTGTATATTCATATAGATTACGTATATAATACGCTAAGTTAACTTATGAGGTAAATTATGGTTTTTCTTTTTCGCTTAATCAGTGTGTTATTCATTGGTATTATAACTTGTGTACTAGGCGTTATTTTTTGTTTATTCAATCCTCGCAATCCCAAAAATGTGGCTAGATTTGCCCATCTTTTTAGTTTTTTCTTTAAACCAATATTAGGGGTAAAAGTTGATACTCGTAAATATCCTGAAATTGAAAAACTAGGTAGCTGTGTATTTATCGCCAATCACCAAAATAATTATGATATGGTTGTGGCCGCTGATATTGTACAACCGAAAACCGTCACTGTCGGCAAAAAAAGTCTGGCACTGATCCCTTTCTTTGGGCAACTTTATTACCTTACCGGCAATATTTTAATTGACCGTAACAATAAATCAAAAGCCCGAGATACCATTAATTTCGTCGTTAAAGAGATAAAAAAACGTGAAATATCAATTTGGATGTTTCCGGAAGGTACTCGTAGTCGTGGACGCGGATTATTACCATTTAAAACTGGTGCCTTTAAAGCTGCTATAGCCGCTGGCGTTCCTATTGTGCCGATTTGCGTATCAGATACCAATAATATAAAACTTAACCGCCTTAATAATGGTCATATGATCGTTGAAATGCTTCCGCCAATTGAAACTAAGAATCTACGTAAAGAAGATGCTAGAATATTAATGGAAGAGTGCTATCAACTGATGTCAGAAAAAATTGCCCAAATTAATTTAGAAGCGACTAAATTAAATAAAAAATTATTAAAATAATAATTATCTACTATGACTAAAATCGATCGTAATTTTGATGATATCAGCCATAAATTCGCTAAAAATATTTATGGAACAAACAAAGGTAAGATTCGCGAAGCTATCGTTTGGCAAGAGCTAGAAAATATATTAGCTAAGTATCCAACAAATAAACCATTAATTATTTTAGATGCAGGCGGTGGACAAGGTCAGATTGCTTGTCGATTAGCAAGATTAGGCCATAATATTACTGTTTGTGATATTTCTGAGCAAATGCTCGAATTAGCAAAAAAGCAAGCCGATAAAGAAAATCTAAGCTTAAATTTTATTCATTGCTCTATTCAAGATCTCGAACAATTCATTAAAACGCAATTTGATATTGTGATTTGTCATGCTGTTTTAGAATGGGTAGCTGAGCCAATCCAAATAATCCAATCTTTAAAGAAACATCTTAAACAAGATGGCTATTTATCTTTAATGTTTTATAACTACCACGGGCTATTATTTAAAACAGTAACTTTAGGTAATTTTGGTTACACTCAATCGGGACTGGCCAAACGCAAAAAGAAAACCTTATCACCTGATTATCCCCGCGATCCAAATCAAGTATATCAATGGTTGAACCAACAAAATTTTGAGATCACCAATAAAACAGGAATTAGGATATTCCATGACTATTTAACCAATAAGTCAAAAGCCGAAACACATTTTGAACAATTATTAGAAATTGAAAAACAGTTTTGCCAAACTGAACCCTATCTCAGTTTGGCAAGGTATATTTTAGTTACCGCAAAAATTAATAATAACTAATTTATAGAAAATAATAGGGGAAGTATATTTCTTTACACTCCCCTATTTTCTTAGAAGAAAATGGCATTAACAATTAATAATGTCACTGTTCCTGCGGCCCATAATACCGTTGAAGTAATACTCCAAACTTTAATTTGTTCTTTAACTTCTGTTACCCCTAATGAACGATTAACTACCCAAAAATAAGCATCATTGAAGTGAGAAAACATAAAAGAACCAATTGAGCACCCTAACCCGGCCATAATTGGATTTACACCTAAGGTGCCAATCATTGGTGCAGTAATACTCGCTGCGGTAATCATGGCAACGACACCAGAACCTTGAATTAAGCGAATCAAAGTTGAAATCGTCAATGGTAACAAAATACCAGGCACACCAATTTTAACAATATATTCAGCAATAATTTGACCTGTTCCTGAGTCACGTAATACCATTCCTAATGCGCCACCACCGCCAATAACCAGCAGTATAATACCAGCAGAGCGAATTGAATTTTCCATTTGATGCACAACATCTTTTCGAGGAAATGAGTTAGTTAATGCCATGATAGCAATTAATAATCCAATGCCCACAGCTACAATTGGGTGTCCAATTGTTTTTAACATAATGGCAATCGAACTATCCCATTTCATTTCATTTACTAAAGTAGCGGTTAATATCAAAATAATCGGAGTTACAATTGGTGCAAAAGATGCTAATGCACTAGGTAATTGTTGATCATCTTCTAAATTTTGCGAAGTAACTGTTAGACGTTCACGGGTAAAATTCTCACCATCCTCCGTTGGAATTTGATAAATACTACGACCAACATGGCGAGTATAAATAAATCCAGCAATAGTAATAGGTATAGCAACAACCATTGCCCATAGCATATATTCACCAAGGCCAATACCAAATTGTGAAACTACACCAAATGGTCCTACCGCTGGTGGAATCATACTGTGGCTAATAACAAGCCCCATAGCCAATGTTGAACCAAGTCCGACCACAGATTTACCTGTACTACGTGAAATTGCTTTCACTAATGGTAATAGAACGATAAATGCTGAATCACAAAATACAGCTAAACTCACTAATAAACCGATAATGACTAATGCTAACTCTTCCCTGCCTTTTCCTAAAAGGTTAATAAAAACTTGAGCCATTTTTTGTGCTGCACCACTCATCTGCAAAACTGACCCCATCATAACGCCAAAACCAATAACGATCCCTATGTTACCGAGCGTATTACCAAAGCCTTTACTAATCGTTGCGATCATAAATTCACCAGGCATACCACCCAGTGAGCCAGTAATTAAAGCGGATATAATCAATGCAGGAAATGCCTGAATTCTTGTCTTTAAAATCATAAATAGTAACAAAGTAATTGCAACGAGTAAGCCGGCAACCATTCGCCAGCTGCTCTTCTCAATACTATGTAAACTTCCTAGATAAAAAACAATTAATCCGACAACCACTAAAATAATGCCATTTAATAAGACATAAGGATAAAGTGATTTATTATTATTTTCTTTTTTAGACATATGCAAACCCTCCTTCGATAATGACGAAATCATTACCGAAAAATAAATTGTTATAAGTAATAATAGCTACTTATTAACGTTTAAAATTTGGTGCGTATAGCGCAGCTAAACGTATAGCCTCAATCAAACTCACTGGATTAGCGATTCCTTTTCCGGCAATATCATTTGCTGTCCCATGGTCAACAGATGTACGAAGAATCGGCATTCCATTAGTGATAGAAATGGTACGATGAAAATCAACCATTTTCGTTGCAATATGACCTTGGTCATGATACGGAGATAAAACAGCATCATAGCCACCACCCATAGCAAAATGGAAAACACTATCAGCTGGTTTAGGACCATTAATATCAATTCCTTGTTTACGAGCCATTTCAATACCGGGTAATAAGACATCATCATCCTCATGACCAAAAAGACCATGTTCTCCGCAATGTGGATTAATACCGGCAACCGTCATTCTCGGTTTATTGATCCCTAATTTAACCAATGCATCGTTACAACGAATAGCATAATCACAGACTCTTTCTGGTGTTAATGATTCAATGGCTTTAACCAATGCTAAATGACGAGTTAAGAAAAACACTCTTAAATCTCGAACTTGAAACATAGTAAGTGGGTCTTGACTACCAGTAAGATCTGCTAATATCTCGGTATGACCAATATAGTTAACATTACCAGCTTTAAGGGATTCTTTATTGATAGGTGTTGTTGCAATGGCATCAAGTTTTTTTTCCATAGCAAGCTCTGTGATAACTTTAATATAGTTGAATGCAGCTTGACCGCATTGCCCTTCAATTTGGCCAATTTTAAACGTATCATAATTTAATTCGCCACACTGAATAAGATTCAATACGTTAGGTTTATCTTGTATTTGAGTTAGATCGGTAATTTCATTAATCTGTAAGTTAACTTTTGAAAACTTACACGCATCAGCTAACACCTTTTTATCACCAGTTACCAGTACACATCCATATTCATATGTTTCTGGTGCTGCAATACTTTTCACAACAATTTCAGGGCCTATACCAGCCGGATCGCCCATAGGTACTCCGATTAAACAACGACGTTTCATTTATTACTCCTTTAAAATTATTCAAAATTTGCTCAACTTATGCTGTTTTATCTAAGTTGAGCTAGTTATAAGGTATTAATGCTTCAAGCTTTCATGTGATGAAATCTTGGTACTCAAATAGTCGATACAATGAACTAAAGTATTATCATTACCGACAAAGCCACCTTTAGTTACTATCGAATAACCATCACATTTTCCGCCGACAAGGTGTCCATAAACCGTCAATGGTTCAACTTCATCTTTAAGTAAAAAACCACTACTTCCTAATCGATTTACCACATTTACCGTGACATCCCCTCCACTGGTATAAATGCCTCTGATAATAGATTCCGGATGGAATAAAACTTGAGCTGTTATTTCGGCAATAGCTTGATTCAAGGTATTACTAATTTCACTCATACTCATATTATTGTTAGCTGCTAACTTAGCTAAATCACAAACATGCTCAGGCATTTCAACGGTATCAATGCCGATCACATCAAATTGCTCAACTTTTTTCAGTAATTTATCTACAATTGGTTTAGCTTTCTTGATATCTTTAGAAATTTCTATCAATTCATCAACCAATATCGTTTCTAACCAAACTTTTCGGTCATATTTCAATTTTCTTATTTGTCTTTGAGTAAGATCAGACACACTGCCTATTGCGACAAACACTTTGTTGGCCATCTTTCGTTCTGATGAATAACGTAGATCAGCAAATTGGGCTGTAAATGGTCCCGGATCAACACAAAAAACAGGCAAATTAACATTATTTGCTGCTTGCGCTATCACACTAATGTCGGTATCCGTAGTAGCATCAAATATGACAATACGACCACCTTGTTGATATATTTGTTTTAAACGCTGCTCAATTCTATCTTTGCCTTCTAAAACATCCTTGAGAGCAATATGTGAGACTGGATATCGAGATTGGCAACGAAATAATTCTAAAATTGAAGACTCCGTCATCGGATTTTTAGGATCATTACGCATTGCTGTATTCTGTAATGGCACACCATTAACTAATAAAGAACCGCCAACACAAATTCGATCACTAGATGGATACACAGGTACAACCAAAGCCATAAGATTAGGGTCATTGTCAATAACCGCATCAACTTCTGCCCCTAGATTACCTCGCAACGTTGAGTCTATACGTTTACTAATTAAAGGTTGATATTTACTAAACTGGCTTATGCAATCGACAACCCGTGAATACGCTTCTTTATAAGGTATTGAACGTGAATCAGTTGCAAACGAAATCACATCAAATCTAGAAAGATCTTCATTAAATTTTTCTAAACATGTAATTGCATTAAACCCTTTTTTGCTTAATAAAGCACAGGTAGCATTAGCACCTGTCAAATCATCAGCTACAACGGCAACTTTCATATTTTTGCTTCCTCTCAAAAATTAAGCTCACTAAATGAACTTTTATACATCTACCAAAATTAACTAAATATTAGTTACATCAGTTAATAAATATATTTAATGTCCTGTTTTATTAATTGTTTTTCAAAATTACTAGGAAATTGTTTTTCAGTTATAAGATAATTAAATCGATTTAAATCGCAGATTTTAAAACGACATCTAAGCCCCAATTTACTGCTATCAACCAAAAGAACCGATTGAATAGATCTAGATAATGCCATCCATTTACAGTCAGCTTTAATCTGTGTTGTGGTCAATGCACCATCTTCTAGATTAAAACCATCCGCACCAATAAAGGCTAAATCAATAACCTGTTCTGAAAGATACTTCATGGCTTGAGTGTTATAAGCTGAGGCATTTGTAGTTTGTATTTCACCAGGACAAATAATCGTATTCACTTCTGGCCGAGAAGATAACTCCAAGGCCACATGTAAATCTAAAGTAATTACTGTAATTGGAACATTGATATTCAAGGCAAATTCACGCATCGTCGTTCCTGCATCAATAAAAATTACCATCCCTGGTTGTAATAAACTTACCGCTATTTTCCCTACTCTTTTCTTCCCTTCAGAAAATCGATTCTGTTTGATGTCATAAAGGGGGGTACCATTTAAAAAACTTCTTTTTATTTCACCTCCATACGATACTTTTATTAATCCTTTTTCTTGTAAAAGTTTTAAGTCCCGTCTGATGCTCATATGAGAAACGGAAAATAAATTAGATAGTAAATTGATGTTGGCAACATCATATTCATCTAAGTACTCTAAAATTCTTTTATATCTTGGTAGTTCTTGTTTCATAGCGAGTTTCCCAATTAAGTTGGCGTCATTGTAGTAATAAAATAATCAACAAAATGTTAATCTTTTAACACTTTCACAACCGGGTTTAACAAATGTGATCTGAATCAAACTTTCACTTTTTCTTAGTTAGTTTTTTGTGAATCAATAAAATTATCTTCAGTTTTATGCATACAATTTCTATATCTACTAATGCAAGCTTCATCAGAGTTAATTTAATTTATAAATAAGGATAATTTGGATATGGCAACAAAATCAGAAGATTTTCAAGTATGCAAAAATGAAACGTTACAACTAGCCAAACAAGTTCTAAAACAAGAGGCTGCTGCAATAGAAGAAATTGTTAACTCAATTAATGAAACTTTTTTCCATGCTGTAGAATTAATTTTGCATACCAAAGGAAGAGTTATCGTGACAGGAATGGGAAAACCTGGTTATATTGCTCGTAAACTTTCCGCTACATTTATGAGCACAGGTACTCCATCTTTTTATCTACATCCAGCCGAAGCTATTCACGGTGATTTAGGTTGCATTACTAAAGATGACACCATTATTGCCCTCTCAAACAGTGGAGAAACAGCCGAAATTGTGAATATTTTACCGACAATAAAACAAATTAATATTCCGTTAATCTCAATTTGTGGTAATCCATTATCAACCTTAGCTCGCTTTGCAACCTACAATTTAGATGCCCATGTAGACCAAGAAGCATGCCCTCTCAATTTAGCACCAACAACAAGTACAACGGTAGAATTAGCCTTAAGTGATGCACTGGCAATATCAGTGATGCATGCAAAGAAATTTAGCTCACAAGATTTTGCTTTTTATCATCCAGGCGGAAATCTAGGCCAAATACGTTTAATGACAGTGCAACAGTTAGTTGAAAAACATAGTAGAAATGTTGCTATTACTGCAGAAGAATCTATTTCTGACGCTATTTTTGCTATGACGAATTCGGGGATAGGAGCTGTTGCGATAGTTGATAAGAACAATGTATTACTTGGCATAATTACCGATGGGGATATTCGTAGACAATTACAATATCACTCTAATCTGTTAGATATTCAAGTTTCTGAGTTAATGATAACCACACCAATAACTATTGAACATAGCCAATATGTATCTGAGGCTTTACATAAAATGGAACAACATAAACCTAGACCAATAACCGTTTTACCTGTGATTGGTAATAAAAAACAATTTATTGGCATGATTCATATCACAGATATATATCACTAAATCAAATTTTATGATCATCAAGTAACAACAAACAAAATTAAGATAACTAAAAGAGCACTCGAAAATTTGCCAATAAATCGTTATTATAGTGCCATTAATTTTATTAGTTAAAGGTGTCATTATGATAGTTGTTACTGGCGGTGCAGGTTTTATTGGAAGTAATATTGTAAAAGGTTTGAATGAGTTAGGCCGAAAAGATATTTTAGTAGTAGACGATTTAACCGATGGTACTAAATTTGCCAACTTAGCAGATTTAGATATTGCTGATTATATGGATAAAGATGAGTTTATTTCAGCAATAGTCTCCGGTGAAAATCTGGATATTGAAGTTATTTTTCATCAAGGAGCTTGTTCATCTACTACTGAATGGGATGGCAAATTTATGATGGAAAATAATTACAACTATTCAAAAGATTTGCTGCATTATTGTTTAGATTTTGATATTCCTTTTTTATACGCTTCTTCCGCCGCAACTTATGGAGGACGTAGTGACAATTTTATTGAAGATAGAGTTTATGAAAAACCTTTGAATGTATATGGTTATTCAAAGTTTTTATTCGACCAGTACGTACGAGAAATTTTACCTAATGCAAGTTCACAAATTTGTGGTTTTCGTTATTTCAATGTCTATGGACCTCGTGAAAACCATAAAGGTAGCATGGCTAGCGTTGCTTACCACTTGAATGAACAAATAATTAAAGGAGAAAAGCCTAAATTATTTGCTGGCAGTGATAATTTTAAACGTGATTTCATTTACGTTGGCGATGTGGTTGAAGTTAATTTATGGTTCTGGAAAAACAAAGTTTCTGGCATTTTTAATTGTGGAACTGGTCGTGCTGAATCATTCCAATCGGTCGCTGATGCAGTATTAGACTATCATCACAAAGGCGAAATCGATTATATTCCATTCCCTGAACACTTAAAAGGACGCTATCAAAGCTTTACTCAAGCTGATCTGACTAAATTCAGAAAAACAGGTTGTCCAATTGAGTTTAAAACAGTGTCTCAAGGAACAACTGAATATATGCAATGGTTAAACCAACAATAAAGGAACCGCAATGAAAACGTTGATTATTGGTCCTTCATGGGTTGGTGACATGATGATGTCACAAAGCTTATATCGCACATTAAAACAATTAGATCCATCTATTGAAATTGATGTGATGGCACCAACTTGGTGCCGAGCTTTATTAGATAAAATGCCTGAAGTAAATCAATCAATTGCTATGCCTATTAGCCATGGTGAGTTTGCTTTAAGCAAACGTTATCAGTTAGGAAAGGAATTACGCAATAATCAATACGACCAAGCAATCATCTTACCTAATTCATTTAAATCGGCACTTATTCCTTTTTTTGCTAAAATTGCTAAACGTACAGGTTGGAAAGGTGAGATGCGTTATGGCTTATTAAATGATTTAAGAGTGCTGGATAAACAAGCCTTTCCATTAATGGTAGAACGCTATGTCGCTCTCGCCTACCCTAAACAAGATATTCATTCAGCTAAAGATCTGCCTCAACCAATTTTGTGGCCAAAGCTTAGTGTTGAAAAAGATGAAGTAGATCAAGCATTAGCAACGTTTAATATTCCTAGTGACGTGCCTTTAATCGGTTTCTGTCCTGGTGCTGAATTTGGTCCAGCCAAACGTTGGCCTGATTATCACTATGCCGCGTTAGCTGATTTAATCGTAAAACAGCATGCTAAAATTATTATCTTTGGTTCAGAAAAAGATAAGCCGGTTGGCGAACAAATTATTGCCAAAATGGTACATGGTGATCAATGTATCAATCTGGCTGGTCAAACAAAATTAGACCAGGCAATCAATGTGATTTCTGCATGTAAGGCCATAGTCACAAATGATTCTGGGTTAATGCATGTTGCAGCAGCGCTTGATAAACCTTTAGTGGCACTTTATGGGCCAAGTAGTCCTGATTTTACCCCGCCACTTTCCGATAAAGCTGAAGTGATCCGTTTAATCACTGGCTATCATCGCGTTCGTAAAGGTGATGCAGAACAAGGATATCATCAAAGCCTTATTGATATAAAACCAGATTTAGTATTTGAAACATTAATGAATCTTATCGTTCGCTGTGAAAAGAGCTGTTAATTATGCGCGTGTTAATTGTTAAAACTTCATCTATGGGTGATGTATTGCATACTTTACCTGCTTTAACTGATGCAGCTAACTGCATACCTGATATAACATTTGATTGGGTTGTTGAAGAAAACTTTTGTCAAATTCCCAGTTGGCATTTTGCAGTAAATGACGTCATTCCGGTTGCAATTAGACGTTGGCGAAAAAACTGGTTCGCTAAGAATATCCGTCAAGAACGCCATCAATTTATAGAACACTTACAGCGTCAACAGTATGATTGCATTATTGATGCTCAAGGGCTAATTAAAAGTGCATTTTTAATCACTCGTAAAGCGAAAGGTATCAAACATGGTTTGGATCGCCAAAGCATAAAAGAACCAATTGCAAGTTGGTTTTATGACGTAAAACATCATGTTCCTAAACAGATGCATGCCATTGAACGTGTCCGTATGTTATTTGCTAAAAGCCTTAGCTACTCACAACCAGATTCGATTGGTGACTATGCTATTGCTGATCATTTTTTAACATCATTACCACCTGATAACCAAAAATATTTGATTTTCCTACATGCAACTACCCGTGATGAAAAACATTGGACTGAATCGGCATGGCGTAATTTAATTAAGCTAATTGAACCTACTGGTCTAAAAGTTAAACTTCCATGGGGAGCTCCACATGAACAAGAACGTGCATTACGTTTAGCTCAAGGGTTCAAACATGTTGAAGTATTACCTAAATTATCTCTTAATGAAATTGCAACAGTTATTGCTGGTGCCAAAGCTGTAGTATCCGTCGATACAGGACTAAGCCACTTAACAGCAGCATTGGATAGACCTAATATTACTTTATTTGGCAATACCGATCCGAAACTTATTGGCGGATATGGCAAAAACCAGCATAGCATCATTTCCACAGATAAAACGATGCAATCCATAACTGCTGATGAAATTTATCAACAGTTAATAACATTTATTTAAATCATATTTAAATTATTTTAATCAGTAGGATAGTAAAATGAACAAATATAGTGAGCTAATTCGGGAAAAATATGCACAAATTGGTAGTAATGATTTAGGTTATATTGATGATGCGTTGGGCGCGGTAATGATAGTTCTCAATGAGATAGTTGATAATCAACAAGTACCTGCTGAATTACGAGAAAAAGCTGCCTATGCGGCAGCTAATCTACTAATAAGTGATTTTGACGTTAAATAACGGTAGGAAGTTTGATAATAAATCGAGTTGATAAATCATCAGATTCGACATGAATATGACCTTTATGCGTGTCGATAATAGATTTAACGATTGCTAAACCAATCCCTGTTCCTGAGCTATCTTTACCATTACGATGCCGAGATTCATCGACTCGATAGAAACGATCAAAAAGATGTGGTAAATGGCGACTTTCAATCTTTTTACCTGGGTTTGCAATAATAATTTGAATTCGTTTTTGATTCACTTGACTCAAGCTAATTTTGATTGTCTTATTTGTAGGGGTATAACGAATGGCATTGGATAAGATATTACTTATCGCTCGTCCTAACATCATTTTATCGCCTTCAATATGAGAACAACTACCTTCGATATCAAAAGTAATATTTTTTTCATCCGCTAGAGGTTCAAAATATTCACACATCAAACTGATCATGGAGTGCAAATCAATATCGATAAGGTTAGGAACCAATTGATGATTATCTGCTTGAGCCAAAAACAACATATCAGAAATCATCTGAGACATTTTTTCATACTCTTCTAAATTAGAATATAAAATTTCTCGATATTCATCGGTTGACCTCGCATTATTCAATACTATTTGCGTTTGTGTGGTTAAATTAGTAATTGGCGTGCGCATTTCATGAGCGATATCAGCAGTAAAATTGCGTTGCCGATCAAAAACATCTTCCATTCGATGAAGCATATTATTAAAAGCTTTAACCAAACTAACATATTTCACCGGTACTGATTTGGTTGAAATACGATAATTTAAACTTTTCATATTAATGCCTTCAATCTTTTTAATTAAACGATTGATCGGTTTTTGCGTAAAATATATTGAAATTAATGACCCTATTAAAGCCAAAACACAAGAAATAACAATAAGTAAACCTAAACCATTTCTCAATCGCTTAATAAATTCTAGTTGTAAATCACGCGCTACTGCAACTATCGTCGTATATTGGCGACCTTCCTCCAACAGTACTCTAGAGGCTCCGATACGATAAGACGATTTATCAATATTCCAAATTGCAGTACTATTTTCAGTAATTAAACGATCAAAATCTTCTTGAGATAAAGCAATAGATAGATTTGGCCCTCGGGTACGATAGACAATTTTTCCTGAATCATCAATAATATAAACAAATAAGTGATGATGACCGGTTAAAATAAGTAAAAGATTTTGAAAAAATTCATCACGGTTTTCATCGGGCGAATAATAGGTAAGCTCACGCTCGATTGAGGTGATGACAGAATTCAGTTCTGTGACATTTTGTTGAATCGAAATTTTTTCAAAAGTATGTTCAATAAGATAGCTAAAACAATAAAGTAGCCCACATGTCAGTAGGCATACAATAAGTGGTATACGAAATGATATGATGTTAGTTTTCTTCATCCAATACATCTAATTTATATCCCATTCCTCGGACCGTATGAATCAATTTTGGTTCAAAATCAGCATCGATCTTGTTCCGCAAACGCCTAATTGCTACATCAATAACATTGGTATCACTGTCAAAATTCATATCCCATACTTGGGAAGCGATGAGTGATCTAGGGAGCACTTCACCAGGATAACGTAAAAAATATTCCAGTAATAAAAACTCTTTATTGGTTAAATCAATTCTTTTATCACCTCTGGTTACGGTTCGTTTAGGTAAGTCCATAACAAGATCTGCGATACTTAATTGATAATTATTAACTTGTGGTACATTTCGTCTTAATAATGACTTAACTCTTGCTAATAGTTCGGCAAAAGAAAATGGTTTAACTAAATAATCATCAGCGCCTAAATTGAGCCCTTTAACTTTATCTTCAACACTTCCCATTGCAGTTAAAAGAATAATTTGCGTGTCTTTACCTGCTTCACGTAAAGACTGAACTATTTTCCAACCAACAATATCAGGGAGCATTACATCTAGAATAATTAAATCATAATCTTCAGTCATTGCGCGATGATAGCCATCTAAGCCATTATCTGTGAGATCTACAATAAATCCTGACTCAACTAATCCTTGGCGTAGATATTCACCTGTTTTTTGTTCATCTTCAACAACTAACAATTTCATATTGAATATTCCTTAATGTTCTATCAGGTTATCGAAATTGCATAATGCAGTAATAGGATATATGAAAAAGGGAAATGACATCATGACAATTTAATGACTATTTTGTAACCTAAGCGTCATTAATCAGTCGGTTTTGATTTGTTATAGTATCGCCACAATGATTCATGAGGCTAGACAGTATTGTTTCATTGTTTTATTTCCTTTCATCCATTCCTTGCAATTTAATGCAGCCCTAGTTGATCTAGGGTTTTTTTTTGCCTTTAATACTTACTGACGTAAATTTATTTATGGATTACGGCTAATTCACTATAAAACTAATTTTATTTTAGCAAATTTAACCGTAATTGAATATGGTTGATATTAGTTTTTACGAAAAACAATACCAGTTTCAATATGATCGGTATAAGGAAATTGATCGAACATGGCAAAATGTTCAATATGATGCGTTTTGGTAAGTTGTTCTAAATTATTTTTTAACGTACTCGGATTACAAGAAATATAGATAATTCTTTGATAACTTTGGATAATCTCAAGCGTATTATCATCTAATCCTGCTCTTGGTGGATCGACTAATACGGTTTGACATTGATAATCATCTAAATTAATGCCCTGCAATCGATTAAATTGTCGTTCTTTTTTAATTGCACTGGTAAATTCTTCGGCCGATAATCTGGCAATAATTAAGTTATCAATATTATTGATTTTGATATTATGTTGCGCTGAATAGACCGAAGCTTTGGCAATCTCGGTCGCTAACACCTTACGAAAATTTTGTGCCAAGGCAATCGAAAAATTACCGTTACCACAATAAAATTCTAGAAGATCACCTTTAGAATCTTTAGTAACCGATATTGCCCACTCCAACATTTTAATGTTGATAGCAGCATTAGGTTGAGTAAAACTGTTTTCTACTTGTCGATAACTAAAGTTCTTATCAAATATGGGTAAAACCTCATCGACATAATCAACATTTACCGCAATTTTTTGATTACTAGCTCGACCTACCAAATTGGCAATAATACCCTGCTCAGCTAATTGTTGTTTTAAACGCTCAGCTTCTACTATCCATTGGTCATCTAATTTTTTATGATATAAGAGTGTTATTAATAACTGGCCGCTCAACGTGGAAAAATAATCAATCTGAAAAAGTTGATGGCGCAACTTATCATTATATTGAAGTAACGGTAAAATTGTTTGCATGGCACGATTAATTAATTGTGATGCAATTGGAAAACTATCAATTCTTACTCTTTTTTTAGTTTTTTTATCATACATAATATGATAAAGCTCCTCACCGTTGTGCCAAATTCTAAATTCAGCTCGCATACGATAGTGACTAATTGGTGAAGAGAAAACCTGTAAATCGGGTAATGAAAAATCAGATAATAATATTTTTAAATTGGTTATTTTATTTTGTAACTGCTGGTTATATTTGTCGTTAGAAAAAGATTCTGTCATATTTATAATTCGATCATCAATTTAGATAAAGTGTGAATAGTACTCGCTATCTTATAAAGTGTTTAATTCTATCATAATCCCTAACCTATGATAAGGTTATAAGCGAGTAACGACTTTATTATCTACCGCATTTGTCGTCAAAACCAGTTTTATGCTTGTTTAAAGCTAAATCAGTTGCGTGTCGATAAAGATTGTAGTTATAGCGATTGCCGTTATAATGTGGGACAAAATGATAGATAAAAGAGCATTATGACTACACAAACTTTTTCCGATTTACAGTTAGATGATATCCTAATTGACAATCTACAAGCACAAAATATTAATACACCAACGGTAATCCAAGCACAAACTATACCTGTAGCATTAGATGGTAAGGATGTTTTAGGATCGGCGCCAACCGGAACCGGTAAAACCTTAGCTTTTTTGATTCCAGCGGTACAACATTTACTTGATTTTCCTCGTCGAAAACCAGGACCCCCACGAGTTTTGATACTAACCCCTACTCGAGAACTCGCAATCCAAATAGCTGAGCAAGCAAAATTACTTACGCAGTCAACTCACCTAAGTATCGCTACGATTACTGGTGGAGTTGCTTATATGAACCATGCTGAAGTATTTAGTAAAAATCAAGATATTGTCATAGCCACTACTGGTCGATTATTACAGTATATTAAAGAGGAAAACTTCGATTGTCGTGCAGTTGAAATGTTAATATTGGACGAAGCAGACCGTATGTTAGATATGGGATTTGCTCAGGATGTAGAAACTATCTCTGCTGAAACCCGTTGGCGCAAACAGACGTTATTATTTTCAGCTACGCTTGAAGGTGACGGATTACATAGCTTTGCTAATCGTATTCTTGAAGAACCAGTTGAAATCAATGCCGATCCTTCGCGAAAAGAACGAAAAAAAATTCTGCAATTTTATTATCGCGCTGATGATTTTGCCCATAAAGTTGCATTATTAACGTATTTATTGAAACAAGATGAAGTGAAAAAAACGATTGTATTTGTTCGTAAACGGGAAAGAGTGCATGAATTAGTAACATTACTTCATCAAGCAGGTATTCAAAGTTGTTATCTAGAAGGCGAAATGGTTCAAGCCAAAAGAAATGAAGCAATCAAAAGAATTAGTAATGACATAGTTAAGGTGTTGGTTGCAACAGATGTTGCCGCTAGAGGAATAGATATTGACGATATAAGCCATGTCATCAATTTCGATGCACCTAAAACCGCCGATGTTTACTTACATCGCATTGGCCGTACAGCTCGTGCTGGAAAAAAAGGTACTGCAATAATGTTAGTTGAAGCTCACGATAATGAGTTATTACTAAAAATTGAACGTTATATACGTGAACCGATTAAATTAAGAACCATTGATGAATTACGACCAAAAACCAAAGCACCAAAACCAGTGACTAAAAAGAAACAATCACAAAAAGCTAAACAAAAAAGTGTAGCTAAAAAACAAGAAGATACGAAAAAGAAAAAAGTAAAACAGCGTCATCGAGATACTAAAAACAAGGGTAAACCAAAGAAAATGATAATTAAAACCGAATAATAATTTGTTTATCATAGTTTAAACTTATGAAATCAATCGCTGATAACAACTTGGCGTATTGATATATACTGCTATAATTCACCGCAAATAAATTACAAATTCAGTTACACAAGGAGACTTTTTATGACATTAGTAACTCGTAAGGCACCAGACTTTACTTCATCTGCAGTGCTTGGTTCTGGTGAAATAGTAAATAATTTTAATTTAGCCGAACATATCAAAGGTAAATATGCAGTAGTATTCTTTTGGCCTATGGATTTTACTTTTGTATGTCCATCAGAAATCATTGCTTTTGATCACCGTCTTGAAGAATTCAAAAAACGTGGTGTAGAAGTTATTGGTGTTTCAATGGATTCCGAATATGTCCATAATGCATGGCGCAATACTCCACAAGATAAAGGTGGTATTGGCGAAGTAAAATTCCCGATCGTTGCTGATATCAAACATAGCATTATGCAAGCTTACGGTGTTGAACATCCTGAAGCAGGCGTTGCACTTCGTGCTTCATTCTTTATTGATAAATCAGGCGTTGTTCGTCATGAAACTATCAATGATCTTCCAATTGGACGTAACGTAGATGAAATGCTACGTATTGTTGATGCATTCCAATTCCATGAAGAACATGGTGAAGTTTGTCCTGCTCAATGGACTAAAGGTAAGCAAGGTATGCAAGCAAATCCAAATGGTGTTGCTAGCTACTTAAAACAACACGCAAGTGAAATCTAATTTTATTCAAAGTTGATATTTTTACATACCTTTCTTCTAACTTTTACCGGAGTTTTACTCCGGTTTTTTTATTTTAATAAAAACTCCAAATTTAATAATAGTTTTTATGATTAGGGTTTAAACCAATCTCAATGCCCTGAAATATTTGAAAAAAGATTAATAATTACCACTCCAAAAATAATAAATCCCATACCAATCAACGCAGCAAGATCCAATGATTGTTTTAAAAAAATCCAAGCGATTAAACTAATAATGATAATTCCTATTCCCGACCAAATCGCATAAGCAATACCGACAGGTATCGTTTTTAAAGCTAAAGATAAAATATAGAAAGAAGCACTATAACCAACTATGGTAATTATTGAAAAAGTAAGATTAGTAAATCCATTAGATAATTTGAGTGAAGATGTTGCAATCACTTCACAGATAATTGCACCGAAAAGTAGCAGATATGCGTTCATAGTTTTACTCTCAAATTGGTTAAATTTTTATAAATAGAATATAGACTTATAATGATATATTTTGTGAACAATTGAGATAATTAAGCGAGCTAAATCGTTAATAATTTATGAAATATTACATGCGTTAAACGGTGGCTTTACAATAACTATTAATAACTAATTAATATGAATAGCAATTTGCCACTATTTACAAAAATAAATACAAAAAGTCAGTTATTTCTATATGACTAAGTTATTATACCTAAAATTTAGTGGTTTAGCAGTGCCTTTTTAGTTTTTACAAGTCTAATGTTTTTTACTCTAATAAGGTTAATAACCTTTTTTCGATGTGATTTATTATTTTCAAGCTATCTGTTATTAAAAATGCTTTTATTTATACGATAACAAGATTGAATCCGTAAAATAGATCTACCTAATTATTTTATGATTAATCTCTCCATAATTGTACCGATTTAATAATCCACCTCGACTAACAGACATTAAAAAGATAAAAAATATAAGAATACAAAATACTTACTATTGAAATTATGTTTTTTATTTTTTCATTCTGACGTATTCCATATTAGAAAAATAAAAAGATTTCAACGATCAGTTACATAATTTATGATAGATAAAAACTATTGTAATATATTTTATTGATCTGTGAAACCGATCATATTATAATTTTATAACTTTTTATTAACTTAAAATTTTAAATAAATTTATGGAGTAGGAAATGGAACAGAATAAACAAGATAAAGATCTTGAAACATTACAAAAAGAATTTTACAACAGAGAAGCACAAAAAGATTTACAAGCAGAACTAAGAAAGCAAAAAGCAAAAACTGGAGCCATGATTGCTGCAGGAGCACTTTTTTTCAGCATCATAAGTTACATGATGTTTGGGGGTATTGGTGCTTTTCTAGCTATTATTGCTGTTTTTATGAGTATTTTCGCAATGCTTAAAGGAGGAACTTATACCAAACACGGTTCAATGATGTGTGGGCTATCATTGATTGCTGGAATTTTCTCAATAGTAATTAATATCATGGTAATGTTATTTATAAAATAACCTTAAATAATCATATTTTTAACAAACAGAAAAGAGAAACTAAAATTTGCTAAAACAGTATTATATACTGAAAAATTGCTGAAATTATTTGCAATTTTTAGTTAGTCATTATTGATGGCATCATAGCTTCGTTTATGCCTTAAAAATAAGGAAACGAAATGAATAAATTATTAATTAACATTATATTAGCTGGATTTTTATTATCAGGCTGTGGATTTAGAACTGAAAGTGGTCAAACCTCATTAGAAAATTAAACATATCAAACGATTAAAACTAAAATAAAAGAAGGGAAAACCACTCAAATAAACCATAAAATAGGGATAGGACAATAAAATGCGAAAAATGATATTTTTTAGTATTTATGTTTTTTTCATTCTGTTCCACTAACGTGGCTGGTTTAAGTGATATAGGAGACAAAATAAACCAATAACAATTACAATCAAAATTTTTCCGTAATTACTAGAAAGTTAAATACCGATGGTAAGTATACTACTTAAGTGTGTAAAAACGATATTACCTCGAAAAGAATTAATGCTAAATAAAGGAATTGAATAATGAATAAAATAATTACATTTATCTTTATTATTTTTTTAAATTTTACTCTAACTGGTTGTGGTGAAAAAAATACTATAACTTTTGATTTCGCTAAAATGAAAGTCGAATTAAGTGATTTTGATTCAAATATAGATTTGCCACGAAACATAGAAAACTTAAGTTATTCGGGGTTACTTTACCGAGTACTAGAAAACTGTGATAAAAATGATAATGAGCAAATTAAAAAGGAAATGATGTCAGGAAAAGATTATACAACATCAGTTTGTAGTGATGGTATTATTTATAGATTTATTAATGTAAGTAAGTATCATCAGTAATAGAAAAAAGCTATATTCAGTTTTTAAAGCAAACATAATTATGAACACTGCATTATAAATAAACCGATTAAAGGTGGATTTTGATAGCTTTTTATCTTTTACCTTAAAAATTTTAATAAATTTCTATGACAATACTATATGTCAGATCACAAATAAAAAGAGGGATAACCCTCTTTTTTTATAATACCCTTTATTTTTGAAGATTAAGGCATAACCACCGATGTCATTTTAGAAAGTTTTCCCAATATGCTTTTGTTATCATATTGTTAGAATCATGTAATTATAGTCTAGACATGTAAACTGCGATAAATTTATTAAAATCTCATCAAATTGACCTGCAAAATATTATCAATTCGACTGTTCTGACTGATTCCTGAATCATAGGAAATATACAATTTTGAAAGATTTTAATTTTCCAACTACATCTCAAGAATGACTCTAAATCACGTATCAATCGCAATTTATGCCAACCGAAATCATTTATCTTATAAATAGATCGCAGAAACAGTCAGTAAAAAAATTTTGAAGACAATCATAGTGCTATCAGTTAAAAATTATGACTCACTGGAGGCTAATTCATATAAAGATTTATTAAATGCGTATAAATGAGTAGGATTCGAGGCATTAATAAATAAACGAAAAAAGACTATCATTTTAACGCACTTAATATATTTTAAGATTTTATAGTCAAAAAGTAAGGATTAATGATTTATTTTAATGGTTTTAAATATTGGATTGTGAGGTAAGTGTTTTAGTAAGGTAACAAATTTATATTAATGGATTTATCAAACACTAAAATAACTACATATAACTTGCTGCATAACATTAAACAATTTTAATTAACTTCATCACCCATCATAATGTAAAAAATCCTATATCAAAAACAACTAGTTATTTAAAAGAAATGTTTATTTTATGATACCAACCACATCAATAAAAATTATTATTAATAATCTATGCATTATTTATATGTTGTTATAGTGTTATATTTTGTTAACTACATGGTTATTATTTGATGCATAAAAAATATTAGGGACATTCATTATTACGGATTTAATTACTTTTTTGGGTTCTATTTCAGCACAAAGTCTTTATGTTATTAATGCCCCACACTAGAAAAATATAATTATTGAAATGTTTATAAATAATTATTCCACATATATAAAATCACTTTTTACACTTATTATTTATAAGTTGTTACTTTTTTATATTTTTTTGAAAGATTTGAACGATCGGTCATATAATTTGCGATAGTTTGTGTCTATTATATCATAATTTATTGATCTGCAAAATCGATTGTTATATACTAGACATAGTATCTCAGGAGGAAAAAATCTTAACAATAATAATAAAAAAAGAGAGTTTTAACTCTCTTTTTTATTTATAACATATTTTCAAATCTAGTTTTTTTAGATGAATTATCTTTTGTGAATAAAACTTTATTTGCAATGATATATTTATCTAAATTATTAGTTCAAAACAACTCAATTTCTTCAATTTTAATACATGACATAACGCAATTTTTATTTGTCATAAAATTATGTTTATATTTTTGTAATTCTTTTAAAGCTATTTGTTTATTAATCAAACTATCTATATTAAATCCTTCTTTCAAATTTTGCGGGATCTACACCACCTAACACTAATGTTTTAAATTCATCTCTTATTTCTCTTGCAAAAGCTGGAGAAATGTAAGGATATTTCACCAAGCTTAGCTGATTAGTCTTTTTTTGTATCGTGTCTTAAATATCTAAACCGTCAAATTTTTGTGTCATTTTTTTTACTAATATAGATAAACTATTACCATCACTTGCTTCATATTTTTTATATCTGTCAATTTGTTAGTTGCCGTAAGTCTTCCCGCCGTATTTGTATACGTTTATATGAATATTGTTAGCGTATACAAAAACGTATACAAATGCATATGCAATTTGACGCAATTAAATGTAAGTAGTGCTTATAGTATAAAGTCTTATTCTAAAAGGGATTTTTAACAATTGAATATGAGGTTAAAAAAAAGAATGGTGGGTTGTGAGGGGATCGAACCCGCGACCAATTGATTAAGAGTCAACTGCTCTACCGACTGAGCTAACAACCCACTAAAGAAGTGTTGATTATTGTACAGAAGTTTAGATTTTAATGCAAATACTCTAAAATAGAAATGACATAACAAATTGATTTAAAAAAATAAATTAATTTTTATCACATCGTGAAATGCAAACCTATAATACCAATAATAATTACAGTAAGACCGAATATTCGAGTAAAATTTTTCGGTTCTTTGAAAATAAACATATTAGCTAATACAGCACCTGAAGTACCTAGTCCTACCCATACTGGATAAACTATACTTAAATCCAGATACTTTAATGAAAAATAAAATAATGAAAACGAAACAAAAAAACCGCCCCAATATAGTGTTAATCGCAATAGATTTTTTTGTTGTGAATAAAGCTTAAGGCCTATTGCACCAATAACTTCAAATATTGCAGCAGTTAAAATAAATAACCATCCCATATCATAATCCAAATTTCAGTTAATTAGCTATCTGCTCGTTTAAGTTGCACAACGCCAATAATAATTAATGCAACAAAAAATATTTCAATAGGTTTGATTTCTTTACCGAATAAAAACATATCTATAACTAGTGAACCAATCGCACCAACACCAGAAAATATTGCATATACGGTCCCCGTAGGAATAGTCTTACATGCACTTGTTAAAAAGGTAAAATCAACAATGATCACCAGAATGATAATAACCCAATGCCACCACTGACTTGCTGTAGTGAAACCAAATACCCAACACAATTCAAAAAAGCAGGTGAGAACAACAAATGCCCACTCTTTATTCCTGCTGTTCATAACGACCTCGTTATTTTTTATTTTTAATTTATATTGCTTAATTTTGTCTTTTCATTAATGTGCTTAATGAAAACAAAAGACGGTTCGCAAACTAGAAGGCTTGCCACCTAAAGATTATGATGTTTATGCAGAGAAACAATTCAACCTTATATAAATTATAGGATAACTATTGAAATAGTTTTTACAATATTTCGTTATCTTTTTTAGCCTATATTGATAATTTTATAACGATGGAAAAAAAATGGCAAGCCTATAATTATTGATAATTCAATGCTTTTAAATAACTTTCTTATTAATCATAAAGCATCTTGAAATCTTTATCTCACCGTTCTTGTTATTATTAATTAAAACCAAAAATAACAATAACTACATTTGCAAATCTTAATTTTGATAGTTTGTTACTAATTAAATTATCAATTCTCATTGGATATACTAATATAAATTAATTTATAAAATATTTTGAGGAAAGGGGTTTTTTTTCAATTAAATCAATATAGAATACTTCGCTTAGTGCTTTAATTCTTTTCGAAAGCAAAATAATTTAAGTACTTTAAATACAACTTATTTAATACTTTTATCAAAGAATAAGTCAGATAAATTAAAAGGAATAGACAATGTCAAAAAAATCGGACGATGAATTTAAAGTCGGCATAAAGGCTTATGTGTCACTTATTGTGGCCATACTGTTCTTTTCCGGACTATTTTATAATGTAGATGGAAAAGCTTGGTTGGGGGCATTTGATTTTACCAGTTTAAGTGGTAAGTTTGGCACAATGCTCCATCCAGAGAAAAATACCTTCGTTGGAGAGGGTGGAGTTAGCGCCAGAGCAGGCTTTATTTTCGCTCTGTCATTAATCCCAACCGTTATGCTTGCATTAGGCGTATTAGAAATCTTTACCCATTATGGTACCATCCGTGCTGCTCACAAATTATTAACACCATTACTTAAACCTATCTTAGGTGTCCCGGGTAAAACAGGTTTGGCATTAATTACTGATTTACAAAGTACTGATGCTGGTGCAGTGTTAACCAAAGAATTATACGATGAAAAACAGATCACTAAAAAAGATCTGGTCATTATTAGTGCATGGCAATATTCTGGAGCCGGGTTAATAAATAACTATTTTTCGATTGGTTCAGCACTATTCGCTTCGATGTCTGTCGCAATATTTACGCCACTTTTCATTATGATTGTATTGAAATTTGTCGGTGCAATTTTAGTCCGCCTTGTGTTAAATTCAGTTTATAAAAAGGATTTTATCAATGAGTAATTCAAGCAATCAAAAACAGACTAACAATCCATTAGACATTTTTGTCATTGGTGCTCGTAAGGGCTTTAATATTGCCATTAATAATTTAATGCCAAATATCATTATGGCATTTGTTATTACCGAAATCCTAAAAAGACTTGGCTTAATGCAATTAATTGGTGAAGCATTTGCCCCGGTTATGGGACTATTTGGCTTACCAGGTGAAGCGATTACCGTTTTATTGACAGCTTGGTTATCAGCCTCGGCTGGAACGGGTGTTGCAGTAAATTTAATTAGTGGTGCTATTCTCACTGGTACTGATATCACTATATTAGCACCAGCTATTTTCTTAATGGGCTCACAATTACAATATATGGGCCGTCTACTTGGTGTTGCCGATGTGCCTAAAAAATATTGGCCACTATTAATGGTTAATAGTATTGTTAATGCGTTAATAGCTATGATCATTATGCGATTTATTGTGTGATAAAGGAGATATCTATGTCGAACGTACTCGAACACTACCACTATTTGCATCAAATTCCTGAGCTAGGATTTGAAGAAGTTAAAACATCAAACTATATAGCAAGTAAACTAGAAGAAGCTGGCTACAAAGTAACCCGTAATATAAATAATACTACGGGTATTGTTGCAGAATATGATAGTGGAAAATCAGGTCCTGTACTGGCATTACGTGCGGATATGGATGCCTTAGGACACATAATTGATGGCCAACATTGCGCCAGACACACTTGTGGTCACGATGGGCATTCATCGATGTTATTGACTGCAGCACAAGAGCTCATCAAAGAAGGAAATATCAAAAAAGGCAAACTAAAATTGATTTTTCAACCTGCCGAAGAGTTAGGTTCTGGTGCATTAGCGATGATTGAGGGTGGTGCAATTGACGATGTTGATATGATCATCGGTTTACATGTTCGCCCTAAAGAAGAATGCCCTAAAGGCTTTGCATCAGCCGCTATGTTCTATTCGGCTTCAACCACAGTTGAAGTCAATATTCATGGTATACCAGCTCATGGGGCAAGACCTCATTTAGGCGTTAACGCTTTAGATGCGGCAACTATGGCGATTCAAGCCGTGAATACCATTCATTTAGCTCCTAGTTTAACATATAGCGTCAAAGCAACACGTTGTATATGTGATGCAGGTGTAACAAATGCTATTCCTTCTGAGGCTTATGTTTGTTGGGATTTACGCGCACCAACCAACCCTGCTATGGATGAATTAAAAGCCAAAACGCTTAAAGCGATTGAATTAAGTGTGGCATCTATCGGTGCTAAAGCTGATATCAAAGTATCGAAAGAAATCCCAGCAGCAGAAATAGATGATGAAGTAACTAAAATCATCGCTGAATCTATTACCGATGTACTCGGAAAAGAGGGATTGAAAGATCCTATTTTCACACCTGGTGGCGAAGATTTCTTCAATTATCCACGCGAAAGAGATGTAAAATCTGGTTTTTGGGGCTTAGGTGTCGATTTAACACCAGGTTTACATCATCCTGATATGACTTTTGATACATCAGCATTAGAAAATGGTGTAAAAATTACTAAAACTTGTGCTTTGAAGGTTTTAGGTTAAACAAAAAAATCCGCCGATTACTTCGGCGGATTATTAAAAACATTATAATAATTTACGATAAGCCACTATATCTTCAATGGTGACTACCGGTAGCTGATGCTGTTTTGCAAACGCAACAACTTGTGGCGCTCTTGCCATTGATCCATCATCATTAGTTATTTCACAAATTACTGCTGCAGGTTTAAATCCAGCTAATGTTACTAAATCAACCGACGCCTCAGTGTGCCCTCGACGATTTAATACACCACCCTCTTTGGCAACTAGTGGGAAAACATGACCAGGATGATTTAAATCTGTTGGTTTTGCATCATCCGCTACCGCTGCTTTGATAGTCGTTACTCTATCAGCTGCTGATACCCCTGTCGTAACGCCTTTTGCCGCTTCGATAGAAATAGTAAAAGCAGTGTGATTTTTACTAGTATTATTTGCCACCATCATCGGCAATCCTAATTTATCACAATAAGATTGTGGCATACATAAACAAACTATACCGCTGCCATGACGAATAGTTAATGCCATTTGCTGAGTGGTAATAGTTTGCGCTGCCCAGATAATGTCACCTTCGTTTTCACGATCTTCATCATCCAAAACTAACACCCCAGATCCAGCTTTGATTGAAGCAATTGCTTTGTTTACTCGTTCGATTGATGTGCCAAATTCATTTAAATTAAACTGATTCATGGTAGATACCTATCCTGTTTTATTAAACTAATTATATTTATCCTTAATTATTATAAAGTTACTAAGTGATAAATATATTAAATACCAGAATCAGGGCAAGTGCTTGACCATAGTGATTTTGCTATAGCGCAAATATAGAAAAGATAAGCTACTCTCTTTCATCCAGACTTTAACTGTCGGCTTTGGAATCTCACCAAATCTGCTGTCCTTAATAAAATAGAATTTTACTAAGCGCTCGTGGGCTATACCACCGGTGGGGAATTGCGCCCCGCCCTGAGAATTTTGTCAGTAACCTGACTGCGCACACTATAATATAAAACGGCTAAAAAAACACGTATATTTTATAAGGATAAAAAAATTGCCGCAAAAGCGGCAATAATTAATAATCAGATTAACGCATGCGAATTTCTCTTAAATGTCGTTTTTCGGCGCGACGCATCCAAAGCCATGACATAAAACCGATAATACCAACAATTAGTAAAATAATTGTTGCTAAGGCATTAACTTGTGGATCGACACCTAAACGAACCTTAGAAAATACTAGTTTCGGTAATGTCATTGCACCCGGTCCGGTAACAAAATTAGCAATAACCACATCATCAAGTGATAGAGTAAATGCCAATAACCAACCAGAAACCAGCGCTGGTGCAATCATTGGTAAAGTAATTATGAAAAATACCTTCAATGGATTCGCACCAAGATCTAAAGCCGCTTCTTCGATTGACTTATCTAACTCTCGCAATCTGGCACTGATAACAACTGTCACATATGCAGTACAGAATGTTGCATGCGCCATCCAAATAGTCAATGCACCGCGTTCTTTTGGCCAACCGAGCGCTTGTCCCATTCCGACAAATAGCAGTAATAAGGCTAAACCAGTAATGACATCAGGCATAACTAACGGTGCCGTAGTCATAAACGAGAACAGGTTAGAGCCACGGAATCGTCTAAACCGAATGAGAGTAAAAGCAGCTAAAGTACCCAGTACAATCGCTAATGAGGCTGCACCTGCCGCGATAGTCAAACTCAATCCTACTGCTTTGAGTAAAGTGTCATTATGTATTAACTCAACATACCATTTGGTTGAAAATTCTGCCCATACCGTTACCAGCCTTGAACTATTGAACGAATAAACAATTAAAATGACCATAGGGATATATAAAAAGGAAAAAACTACTAATAGAATTAATCCTTTTAAACATCTCACTAACAACGCAATTGTTACAATAGTTGTTAAGATAAGGCTAAATAGCAAGCATCCGACATACAAGCTAGCACTACCTAATAGCGCAAATCCTGATGCAGAGATCAAAACCGATAACACTATTGAACCGAATAATGCAGCAATAAAAACAATCAATGCTGAGCGCATGACTAATGGTAAATTATTCATTTATTTACCTCCCATTTCTCGGTTCTGGAACTTATTAAAGTAGTAGATAGGTACAATTAATATCAATAACATCACTGTTGCCACTGCTGATGCAGCTGGCCAATCGTGATTATTAAAGAATTCAGCCCATAATTGGGTACCAATCATTAGACCATCAGAAGGACCTAATAATTCAGGAATAACATATTCACCTACTGCAGGAATAAATACCAACATGCCTCCGGCGATAACGCCATTTTTGGTTAGCGGTACAATAATTTTGAAGAAGGTTTTAATTGGTTTACAACCAAGATCTAACGCCGCTTCAATCAGCGTTGTGTCTACTTTACTTAATGAGGTATAAATTGGTAATACCACAAATGGTAAATAAGAATAGACAATACCGATATAAACAGCTAAGTAAGTTTTCATTATGATTAATGGCTGATCTATAACCCCTAACCACATTAAGAAATTATTTAATAGACCATTAGGATTTAAAATCCCAATCCAAGCATAAACCCGAATTAGAAACGAAGTCCATGATGGCAATATGATTAATAGTAATAAAATATTTCTGGTTGATGGTTTACATTGCGAAATAGCCCATGCTAATGGGTAACCAATTAAAATACATAACAACGTTGAAATTGCTGCAACTTTTAATGATTGTAAATAAGAATCTAGGTAGATTGTATCTTCAAGTAGATTAAAATAATTACCCAAATTTAAAACAATATTAACTAAGCCATCTTCATAGCTAAACAGTTCAGTATAAGGTGGCACAGCTATCGCTACTTCGGAAAAACTGATTCGAAATACAATCAAAAACGGTAATAAAAATAGCAACAACATCCAACAATATGGAATAGCTATTACTAATAGACGGCCATAGAGTGTCATCAAATCAGAATCATCACGTTGTAGTCGCAACTTACGATAAGCATAATAGATCGCCACTAAACCTAATCCAGCAGGTATATATAAAATACTGCCGGCTATAATCAACCGATAAGCAAATTTAGATGGTTTATAATGTGCCAAATATGCGCCAACACATGATACTAATAAACTTAATACCATTGACGTAAATAACGCATCTAAAAACAGATTGTCAAATGCATTGATGGTTACAAAACGTACATAAACACCAAGTAACACTAAGGCATTTAACAACAAACCCCATAAAATGGATCGCATCAATTTGTCCTCTTGTGTTTATTCGGTCAGCACAACACAGCTATCAATTTCCCAACTTAAGTTGACAATATCACCCCAAGTTGGCATTCCTTTACGATAACGATGTTCGTTTTGTAGTTGAGCAATAATAATTTGTCCACTTTGTAATTTAACGTGATAAATCGACAGATCGCCTAAATAGGCAATTTCAACTACTTCACCCGTGGCAACGTTGTAACCATCGGCTGGAATTTCATCACAAAGTTTAATTTTTTCCGGTCGTAATGCGACTTGAATTGGCACACCTTCAACCGCCGGTGAATCGTAATCGACTTTTAATGGGTGTTTAATCATCGGACAACTGATAATTAATCCATCTTCTAAGGTCTCTTGTAAAATACCGTCAAAAACATTTACAGAACCAATAAATTCTGCACTATAACGGCTATTTGGATGTTCATAGATTTCTTCAGGCTCACCTATTTGCACAAATTGGCCTTTGTTCATAATCGCAATACGCCCAGCCATAGTCATGGCTTCTTCTTGATCATGGGTAACCATTACGCAGGTTGCACCAACTTGTTCTAAGATGCTAACCACTTCAAGTTGCATTCGGTCACGAAGTTGCTTGTCCAATGCGCCCATTGGTTCATCTAACAGTAGTAATTTTGGTCTTTTAGCTAAACTTCGAGCTAAAGCAACGCGTTGTCTTTGACCACCTGAAAGTTGATGAGGTTTACGTTTGCCAAACTGTTCCATATGCACAAGCGCCAACATCTCTTCAACACGATGTTTAATTTCATTTTTATCTAATTTATCTTGTTTTAATCCAAAGGCAATATTTTGCTCAACCGTCATGTGAGGAAAAAGAGCATACGATTGAAACATCATATTAATCGGACGATTATAAGGTGGTACTTGTGATAAATCTTTCCCATCTAAAATAATTTGTCCAGAAGTCGGTTGTTCAAAACCGGCAAGCATCCGCAATAATGTTGATTTACCACTACCAGAAGCTCCTAATAAGGCAAAAATCTCTCCGGTATAAATGGTTAAATTGACATCATCAACGGCATAATAATCATCATTAAAAACTTTGGTTAAATTTTTGATCTCCAATAATGGAGTTATCATCTTTTTTTTAGGCTGTACCTGATTTGTTGTTTTATCGTTCACGCTTTTTTCCTCATAACAACAAGCCAAAAAAAACGAGACGGAAAGATTTAAAACCCTCCCGTCTAGAATGTATAAGTCAATTAGTTGACATTTTCAAACGGTTATTTACCCGTTTTCAATTTTGTCCATGTACGAGTGATCACACGTTCAAGTTTCGGTTCTTTTACCGTTAAAGTGAATAATTTTTCCATCACTTCTGGTTTTGGATAAACCGCTGGATCATTTTTCACTTCTGGCTTAACAAACTGATCATTTGCAACTTTATTAGCGCTAGCGAAATTAACATCATTAGTAACTTGAGCTGCAATTTCAGGTTTCATAACAAAGTTCAAAAACTCATGAGCCTCATCAGGATTTGCAGAATCTTTTGGAATAGCAAAAGTATCAAAGAATACTAATGCACCTTCTTTCGGAATTTGATATCCAACATGCACACCATTTTTAGCTTCGTTAGCTCTATCACGGGATTGTAAAATATCACCTGACCAACCTAAAATCACACAAATATCACCATTAGCTAAATCAGTAATATATTGAGATGAATGGAAATAACGGATATTTGGTCTTACTTTTTCCAACAATTCGTAAGCTGCGCCAGTATAATCTTTTGCATCAGTACTATTTGGATCTTTACCTAAATATTGAAGAGCACTTGCTAAGATTTCAGTTGGGGCATCTAAGAATGCCACACCACAATCTTTAAGTTTTTCCATATTTTCAGGTTTGAAAACTAAATCCCAACTGTCAACAGGAGCATCCTCTCCAAGACGTTCTTTAACTTTATCAATGTTATAACCAATACCAGTAGTCATCCATACATATGGGATTGCATACTTATTATCTGGATCATGGTTAGCCATTAATTTCATTAAATTAGGATCAAGATTTTTCCAATTAGGCAATTTACTTTTATCTAACGGTAGATAAATATCAGCTTTAATCTGTCTAGCTAAAAAACTATCTGAAGGTGAAACCACATCAAAACCAGAATGACCGGCCATTAATTTACCTTCAAGCGCTTCATTGGAATCATACACATCATAAACTAGTTTAATACCAGTTGATTTTTCAAAATCAGTGATTGTGCTATTACCAATTTGACCTGCCCAATTATAAAAATGCACGACACGGTCTTTTGCTATAGCAGATTGAGATAGTGCTAGTGATACACCAGCGATGATTGAAAGAATTGTTTTACGTTGAGTAAACATGCTCACCACTTCTCCTCTAGTTAGGGATATTACATGTTAGACACAAGCCCATTGTTAAATACAACGGACCCCCAAATTTTACCATTATTACTCATTAAATAATATGGTGAAACCGAGGTAATCAGGCAATCACAAATCATTAATATAATTAATGAACATGTAGAGCTAACCTTGCATTACGAGGGATAAAATACCTTTTTTTTTTCAGATGTCCACTTAAAAAGTCAAATATTCTAAGATTGTGGGCTGAGTGACTAGATTTTAATCAATCAACCCTTTATTAGCGAGCTATTAACAATTAATTTACTTTTTTTATTCGGCGTTGGCTTGCAGAACTTTTAAATCAGGTTGCCAAATTCGATATTTAACGGTCACATCATTTGGTACATAAAATACCAATGGCAATTGACTGTTATAATTTAATAAACCTAAATTATGATTGATGGTCACAAATTGATTTTTGCTGGCACTGTCAGGGCAAGCCATCATAGTTGAAATATTACCTTTTACTTCATCAACTTCGTAATAAGAATATCCCCAACCTTTAAGTTCCTTTTCTTTAATTACTCCTGCTAAATGATTCACATTACAATCAACGTTCATATTTTTACCAACAAATATTTCTACTTTAGCATTAGTTTCATCTTTTAAAGTTGGAAGATGAATCACATAACGAGTAGCGCCTATTTTAGCATCAGGATATGGCGCGATTTGATTTAATTTTTGCACGACTTGTGGTGTTTTTTGCGTATTTGCGCAAGCAGATAATGCCACACCCATCAATGTTAGTAACACTAATTTTTTCATTATTATTTCTCCAATAAAATTGTCTAACTTAATACGTCAACGTATGCTTTTTAGAACATAATGCGTATAATAACATTATCTAGATTAATGAATATGAGATAAAAATGCCAGCAGAAAAAAAAACTGATGATTTATTAAAATTAATTCTTAATTTACTTTTGATAGGCTTACTAATTGTTTTAACTTATCGAGTAGTCGAAGTATTTTTATTTGGCTTTTTTTGGGCGGTAATGGTGGTTATTGCAACTTGGCCATTAATGATCAAAATCCAAAAAAAACTCTTTAATAAACGTTGGTTATCTTTATTAGTCATGGCGATAATTTTAGCCTTTGTCTGTGTTATTCCTTTTATCTTAATAATTAGTAGTGTTGCTCAAAATGGTCATTATCTGGTCGAATGGGTTAGAACGTTATCGCATAGAGAATTACCTACCCTCGATTGGTTGGTCAATATTCCGATGTTTGGTGAAGAATTTCACCAAAAATGGCTTGAGCTTATCAAAACAGATGGTTCACAATTAATATCCGATATTCAACCTTATATTGGCATCATGATTGGCTGGCTTTTAGAGCAAGTAACCAATATTGGCGTTTTTATTTTTCATGCCGGTGTCATGATCATTTTTAGTTTATTACTGTTCCTTAAGGGAGAAAGTATCACTAAATATGTTTATGTTTTGGCGAATCGTTTATCTAAACAATATGGCACTACAACAGTTACCTTAGCGGGTCAATCAATACGAGCGGTAGCATTAGGTGTAGTTGTCACTGCTATTACATTAGCATTAATTGGCGGAATGAGTTTTATCTTTACCAAAATGCCATTTCCAGGCATTTTAACGTTAATATTATTTATCTGTTGCGTTGCTCAAATTGGACCTGTTATTGTCATGTTAGGTTGTATCATTTGGCAATTTTGGGATGGGCATATTATATCAGGCATAGTTTTAATTGTTGTGGCTATCATTTTGACCACCCTTGATAGTGTAATGCGAGCATATTTGATAAAGAAAGGCGCCGATCTCCCCTTCTTACTTATCTTATTTGGGGTAATTGGCGGAATTCTAGCCTTCGGAATTATGGGTTTATTCATCGGCCCAGTAGTCTTAGCCTTAAGCTATAAAATTATTCAACAATGGGTTAATGAACAAGCTTAAAGCATATTTAGGTATATAATAGAGTTAGTTAACCGATCAATTTAATTATAGATTACCCCTAAATAATAGGAGTATTATTTTCTGACATAAATTGTGGTATTCTACACTTTGTGTCAGTTTTAATGATATTTAGAACATGCGAATACCCTTTATAAAATATAATCATCAAAAACATTTAAACGAATTAGCCAAGCTTCAACAGAAAGCTGAACAATATCAGATTGTTTATGATCCTAAAACCTATAGAGTTGCATTGCTTGAACAGATAAAAAAAGCTCAACATCGTATCTATATTGTTGCCCTTTATTTAGAACAAGATGAAGCTGGTCGCGAGATTCTTGATGCGCTTTATCAAGCTAAAACCCACCAACCAAACTTAGACATCAAAATTTTTGTTGATTGGCATCGTGCTCAACGGGGTCGAATTGGTGAAGATAAAACCAAAACGAATGCGCGTTACTATTATGATTTGAAACAACAACATCCATCTGTTGATATTCCGGTTTATGGTGTGCCAGTTAATCGTCGAGAAGTTTTAGGTGTATTACACTTAAAAGGATTCATAATTGATGACAGTGTAATCTATAGTGGTGCTAGCATTAATAATGTTTATTTATATAAACTCGATAAATACCGTTATGATCGATATCACTTTATCACTAATAAAGTTTTAGCGGATACAATGGTGAATTATGTTAATGATAATTTTCTGCCACTTGATGGTGTGCAACGGTTAGATGTTAGTGAACATAAAACCCGTAAACAAATTAAGTCAGAAATTAAACAACTACGCCAACATCTTATGGATGTTAATTATCAATATACGGGAAATAGTGATAACGAAACTTTATCAGTAGCACCAATTGTAGGTCTTGGCCGAAATAATCAGCTGAATAAAATTATTCACCATCTAATAAACACGACTGAACAAAAAATCACATTTTGTACACCTTATTTCAACTTACCTAATATATTAGTGCGTGACATCATTCGTCTATTAAGAAAAGGTAAACAAGTTGAAATCATTATTGGTGATAAAGTAGCTAATGACTTTTATATTCCTGAAGACCAACCTTTTAATATCTCGGGTGGATTACCTTATTTGTATGAAATAAACTTAAGACGTTTTGTTGAACGGTTACAAAATTATATTGATAAGAAACAGTTAATCATTCGATTATGGAAAGATGCTGATCAAACTTATCACTTAAAAGGGATTTGGGTAGATGATGAGTGGATGATGATTACAGGTAATAATCTTAATCCAAGAGCTTGGCGTTTAGATCTGGAAAATGCCATACTTGTTCATGATCCTAAACATGAATTACAACAACAGATTAAACAAGAACTCACAACTATTCGTGAAAAAACAGCACTAGTCACCCATTTCCAACAAATTCAAGCAAGCCAATTCTATCCAAAACAGGTACATAAATTAATCAAACGTTTAAGCCGCATCAGAGTGGATAGAATTATTAAGCGATTATTATAATTAAATTCGATTTAGATTAATCAAGGCTATTTGTAATGTGTATACAAATAGCTTATTGGCTAAATTAGATTTTGTTTTGTTGTAAACTTAATATAGTTCTGGCATTTGAAGCACTTGTCGCAATGATATCAATTACGCCCGACCGTAGTGCACCTAAAATTGCGGTTGCTTTAGTATTTTCCGAAGCAATAGCAATAACACATGGAATATTACGTAATTCTTCAATACTTAAACCAATCACTCGATCATTCATGGTTGTATCGACCGGATTACCATTGATATCAAAAAAACCATATCCAGCAATATCACCAATCACACCTTGGTTTAATGTTGCATAGGTCACTTCTTGCGGAGTAAACCAGCCCAACTGCACCATATAACAGTTTTCATTCATATCACCAATACCTACTAAAGCAATATCAGCTTTAGCCGCTCTTTCTAATGTATCTTTAATAACTCGATTCTGGATAAATGCACGTTTAAGTTCACGATTTTCTACATAAGCTGGCGCGTATAAAGTCTCACTAGTTGCACTAAATTTTCTGGCTAAACTTCGACTAATGTGGTCAGCATCAATAATTTCACCAACACGCTGAGTACCACCGATACCACAAATAAATTTACACTGTTTTTCAGGAAACACACCAACATGGCTGGCAATAGCAGCAACATTACGCCCTTGTCCCACCGCAACGGTCATACCATTTTTTAAAGTACTAGACAGATAATTTGATACCAGTGCAGCAACTTGTCTACGTTGCTCCTCTTCATCTTGATGATCTAAAGCAATTAAAGCTCGTTTAATACCAAAATGATTAACAAATTGCTGTTCAATACGCGAACTAAATATTGGATGATATTTAACACTTATTTCAACGATTCCTTCTGCTCTAGCCTTTTTTAGCAAACGACCAACTTTAATGCGTGAAAGACCAAATCGCTGAGCGATTTCTTCTTGAGTTTGTTCATACTCATAGTATGCAACTGCAATTTCTGTAAGTAATTCCGACTCTTGTTTATCTTCAAATACAACCATCAAGTTTGCCTTTCAACACTGTAGTAACTTCTTGCACTATGATAGATAATATATTACAAAATCGTCTAGCATGCCATGGATTAAGACCAATAAATAATTCAATAAGATAAAAAATGATATTTTATTAAGTTTGATAAGAATGGAACAAATATACATGATTGGTTGTTTATGATAATTATGAAGAAATTTCAATTTATATTAAGCTAAAAACCCCTTTCCTCAAATTTTTAATCATGAAAAAAATTAGCTGAACTGAATAAATACCGACTAAGAGCGGATATTACTTTTCTGGTGTTTTTTTCTTTCGTGATTTTTGTTTAGTTAATTGTTTTTTTAAGCGCATTCTTGCTCTTGACTCAGCAAATAATCGATCTCTTTCAGCTTTCTTTTGCAGCTTCTGTTGCTGTTCTTTTTTTCCCATTGCTTAACCTTCCATGTTGACCATATTTTAAACACTTGCCATAAAACAAAAAGCGAAACTACTGCAAGTATAGCTGCATACGGGTCGAAACCATCTTCATAGTTAATTCGAGTTAATACTATAACAGCATATACTGGCAAACGGGTTAGCAGAGATACAAGAACTAGTAGAATCGTATAGACATATTTCGGCATATGCTTATTTAAAATCCTTTTGTGAAGTAATTCTCAATCATAACTAATAAATTAAAATGTTAATATATAGTTTATTAATTAAATAAAAAAAGTGGCTGTATTAACAACCACTCAATATTTATAATTACATTTTTTGATGATGAACACTAATTAGAAATTAATTTCAGTACCAACAAAATAGCGACGACCTTCTAAGGTTTTACCGAAGTCATCATTCGTCACTTCTTTGTCAAACAAGTTATAAACACCGCCATAAATCTTAGCATTTTGATTTATTTGGAAAGATGTACCCACATCCCAGAAGGTATAACTAGGATATTCAATTTTTTTACCACTACGATTCGTGGTCGATTCCACTCCGTAATAAGCAACTTTAGTCCATAAATCCAATTGTTGGGTTAAATTCCAATCAAGCTGGGTATTGAATTTTTGCTTAGGAGTACGATTTAAAGGTTTACCTTTATTTTTACCAGTTTTTTGTTCTGTTTTAGTCCAAGAATAGTTAGAACTTAGCAAGAAATCAGTAAACAATGGTGTTTTAAATGATAGTTCTAAACCTTTAAGATCTGCTTTATCAACATTTTCTAAACCCTGAATAAAATGAAATTTTTTACTAAAGTTTTTATAAGAACATGTTTTCTCTTTGATATTTTTATTATCACAAATAGAGTAAGATTGAATCTTATCTTTGTATTTAGTATAAAAAGCTGTTGCAGAAGCATCAATACCGTAATCATTGTTATATCCTAGACCAATTTCAAAATTATCTGATTTTTCAGGTTTTAAATCAGGATTACCAACAACTACACCGTCCCAATATCCCCCACCTGTTACTTGTCCCCAGTCTGAAACAACTTGACGCAATTTTGGCGTTGCATAACCGGTTGAGTAACCGCCTTTCAGGGTAAAATTATCATCAATATTCCAGACACTATAGACTCTTGGATTCCAGTTGCTACCATAGTTTTCATCTTTGTTATAACGTAAACCAGCTGTTATGCTCCAGTTATCGAAAATACTTATTTCATCTTCCGCAAACAATGCATAATTCCAGCGATCAATTTTAGTAATATCACTAGTAAGTTCATTACCTTTATCATGAAGCTCTTGGTAATTATATTTACCCCCTATCGTTAGCATATTAATACTAAAAGGAATCGTCACTCGAGAATCTACATCGGTATTACGAATTTTCATTTTTCTTTCTGGATTATTGTTTTCTTCATAAGCAATAAACGAAGTCGTCGATAGTTCATCAAATAAACCATTATGAGTTAGCGCAAAAGAATTTCTAGCATTATCACGCTTATAATCATTATCTCTTGATTTTTCTCTTGTTTTACCTCTGATTGAAGTACTATTTTGTAACGAACGACCAAAATCAAGATCAAATTTTTGGTTATCAGTAGCATTAAGTGATAATTTACCATTCAAGCTGCGTAATTTCTGTCCAGAATGACCATTTAAAAACTCATCTTCATGACGATTTGTGTATTGGCCATATAATTGAATACCGAGAATATCGTCAATAATTGGTCCAGTCGTTGAAAAACTACCTACATAGCTATTTTTTTCATCAGAGCGATAAGGCATAACTGATTCAACTCGTAAACCACTGTGCCATTTGTTGGACACTTTTTTAGTAATGATATTGACTACCCCACCCATAGCATCTGAACCATATAAAGAAGACATAGGTCCACGAACAACTTCAATACGTTCAATAGCAGTTAGCGGAGGTAACCAGCCTTGTTCGAAACCAGAATTATCACTATTTGGTCTAGTTTCACGCGTACTAACTTTTTTACCATCAATTAATAATAAGGTATATTTGGCGTCCATACCACGAATACTAATATCAGTTGAATCACCTCCGCCTGTTATGGTGACACCTGGAATATCCTTAAGAGCATCGGTGACATCACGATAAGGCTTTTTGCTAATTTCTTCCGGCGTGATCACCGAAATTGTTGCTGGAGCTTCCTTAATTTGTTGAGAAAATCCTGATGCTGTCACCACCATAGTATCAGTATTTTTATCATCAGCCGCCATCGCTAAACCTGATAATGATAATAAAATACTTGTATTTAAGACATGTGTAGCCAACTTAAACTTCGTATTCATTGTTATAACCCTATTAATTATATTGATATTTTGCAAAGCAATCCGCGAGTAACAATATACTATATGAGAATAATTATCAATATCCTTACGAAAAATTATTTATTACTAGACAATCATAATCCTTTAAACAATAATAGTTATCATTTGCATCATACATATAGGAACTAATTATGAATACTAAGAAAAAACTATTATTAAGTAGCTTAGCAGCGTTAATGTTAGGTTTGACTGGTTGTCAATCGTCAATTACAGTAAATCCAGATAATAAACAATCAGTTGTTGTGCCTAAATCACCAAATAAAGTTGTTGTGATGAATTATGGAGCCTTAGATACATTAGATGCTTTAGGTAAAGGATCAATTGTAACAGCAACACCGCTTTCTGTTCTTCCGGCTTATCTTCAACAATATAAAAATACGACTATTACTGATACAGGTAATATGAAAGAACCAAATATTGATGCAATCAAACAAGCTAAACCGCAATTAATTATCATTGACGGCAGACAAGCAAGGCATACGGAAGAATTCACTAAAATTGCTCCAGTAATTAATTTAAGTGTTGATGCCAAAAACTACCTTGAATCAACCAAAAATCATATCAATATATTAGCAAATATTACTGGTACTGAAGAAACAGCGAACAATCTAATTCAATCACTAGATGCCAAAGTTAGCAATGCACAATCTGTTGCTCAAGCAAGTAATAAAAAAGCAATTGTTGCTATTCATAATGACGGTAAAATGATCCTTATCAATGCAAGCTCTAGTGCCGCATTAATTCATGATGTGTTAAAAGTAAAACGTGCGGTACCATTAGCACCACAACCGACCAACGGTATTGGTAAACCAAAACCAACCTTTATTGATAATAATTACATCAGTAAAGTTAAACCAGATATTATTTATGTTGTAGACCGTAGTAAAGCAATTGGCCTGTCTGCGATGAAAAATGATTTCTTCAATACAAAAGTATTAGCAAAAAGTAAAACTGAAGTTATTTATTTAACACCAGACCTTTGGTATTTATCTGGTGGCGGTGCTGAAAGTTTAGATCGTCAAATCGATGAAGTAATTAATGTATTAAAATAAATTGATTTTTTATAATAAATTAACTTCCTTTCACAAAAGCCCTTATCATTATAAGGGCTTTTTGATTAACAGATTTACCTTGTCCTTCCTCAGAATATTCCCCCCATCAAATGATTGATAAGTGTTTTTTATTGTTTACTATTACACGCCAATTGAATGTAAGGAGAATAAACATTAAGAAAAAAACTATTGTTAATTGCAGTATTATTTCCTTTTATGATTCACGCATGAACGTGATGCTCCGCTAGGTTTAACATGGGGTGCATCAATATCGGACATTGTTTCAAAATATAAAGCAAAAGAAATAATTGAAAAAAATGATTTGACCATATATGAATTACCTAACCCTCCTATAACATTACCTAATTTTACTTTATATAAATTATTAGCTCTGTTGAAAGGAAAAAAATAGATGCAAAGGGTATTAATATTAGTGATCCGTCGAATAAGGTTTATCGATATTACCTATTACAAATAATTAAAATATAAACTTCAAATTATTTGCAATAAATAGCATGTTACATACATGCCATAAGAAATTATATTTTTATAGATGATAACTGCGCTAAAAATTTTTATTTGGTTCAAGTTAAATATGTTAAAATGCTCGCCTGTTGTCATAATCTAAATTGGCAAATTTTTAAATTCTCGATAAATACCTCAATAAATTTTAAATTACTATAAATATTATGAATACATCATCCCCTACTATCGGATTTGTGAGCCTTGGTTGTCCTAAAAATTTAGTTGACTCTGAGCGAATTTTAACTGAATTACGTACTCAGGGTTATCAAGTTGTACCTAGCTACGATAATGCAGATTTAGTTATTGTTAACACCTGTGGCTTTATTGATAGCGCGGTACAAGAATCATTAGAAGCCATTGGCGAAGCGCTAAATGAAAATGGAAAAGTCATTGTGACTGGTTGTCTTGGCGCTAAAGAAGATCAAATTCGTGATGTACATCCTAAAGTGCTTGAAATATCAGGACCTCACAGTTATGAGGCTGTACTTGAGCATGTTAATAAATATGCACCTAAACCTACCTATAATCCATTTACTAGTTTAGTACCCGAACAAGGGGTAAAACTAACACCAAAACATTATGCTTATTTGAAAATCTCGGAAGGCTGCAACCATAGTTGTTCATTCTGTATTATTCCTTCATTACGTGGCGAAATGATCAGTCGCCCAATCGGTAATGTGCTTGATGAAGCAAAGCGTTTGGTTGATGGTGGGGTGAAAGAATTATTGGTTATTGCCCAAGATACATCAGCTTATGGTATTGATATAAAAAACCGGACCAATTTTTGGAATGGTATGCCGTTAAAAACCGATATTCATACCCTTTGTGAACAATTATCTAGCCTTGGTATTTGGGTACGACTACATTATATGTATCCTTACCCTAGTGTGGATAATTTAATTCCTTTAATGGCGGATGGCAAAATCTTACCTTATTTGGATGTACCATTACAACATGCTAGCCCAACTGTATTAAAATCAATGAAACGACCGGGAACCATTGAAAGAACACTTGAAAGAATTCATAAGTGGCGAGATATTTGTCCTGAAATCACTCTACGTTCAACTTTTATTGTCGGTTATCCAGGCGAAACTGAACAAGATTTTGAATTACTACTCGATTTTCTATCTCAAGCACAATTAGATCGTGTCGGTTGTTTCCCTTATAGTCCAGTAGAAGGCGCTGCGGCTAATCAATTAGCCAATCAAATACCGGAGCATATAAAACAAGAACGATTCCATCGGTTTATGCAATTGCAACAAACAATTTCAACCCGTAAGCTACAAAACAAAATTGGTAAAACATTATCCGTGCTTATCGATGAAGTGGATGATGAAGGTGCAATTGGACGAAGTATGGCTGATGCACCGGAAATAGATGGTGTAGTCTATCTAAATGAAGAAAAAACGGTTAAAGTTGGCGATATTGTTAAGGTCAATATTGAACATTCAGATGAATACGATTTATGGGGAACTGTACAACAGTAAATATAATCAATGAACTTACATTATCGAAATGAAATTAAAAATTTAATTACCTTAGCTATCCCTGTCATGATTGCTCAAATATCACAAACAGCAATAACGTTTGTTGATACAATTATGGCTGGAAATTACAGTAAAACAGCCTTATCAGGTGTCGCTATAGCGGTATCAATTTGGTTACCCACAGTATTATTTGGTCAAGGTCTATTGACTGTATTAACTCCCATTATATCAAACTTAAATGGTGCAGCTAAACGTGAGCAAGTTGCCGATCATACACGGCAAGGTGTGGTGATTGCATTAATTTTATCAGTAATCATAATGTTAATTTTATATCATTCAGATAAAATAATTAGCTTAAGAAGTTCCGCTGATAATCCGATTGATCCAGACATGATTGAAGTTGCCGTTTCATTTTTACGTGCAATTATGTGGGGAGTACCAGCATTTCTACTATTTTTAGTTTACCGCAATCAATGTGAAGGTTTATCTAACACAAAACCCGCCATGGTAATAATATTCATTGCCTTACTTGCTAATATTCCAATTAACTATATTTTAATTTATGGCAAATTAGGCTTACCTGCTTTTGGTGGTGTCGGTTGTGGTATTACTGCAGCAATAATTTTCTGGTTAATGTTTGGTTTAATCCGTATATATACCTTAACTACTGCTAGCCAACGTGATATTCGTAAAACGCCATTAACAAAGCTTGTTGATTTTTCCATCATTAAAAAGATAGTGCTGTTAGGAACACCTTTAGCTCTTGCTTACTTTTTTGAAATGAGCTTGTTTGCTGTAGTTGCCTTACTTATTGCTCCTCTCGGACAAATAACTGTGGCGGCTCATCAAATTATCTTTACTATTAGTAGTTTAACATTTGCAATTCCATTATCTCTTGGCGTGGCGACCAGTATTCGTGTCGGTTACTTATTGGGTAAAAATAAACCAATTCTAGCCAAGCAAACTGCTTATATAAGTTTAGCGATATCCTTCATGATAGCGGTAATCGTCGCATTAATTCTGGTCATTTTTAGATCACCAATAATAACCATATTTACTCATGAGATCGATGTAATAACCATCTGTCTACAACTGATTATTTTACTTGCCATCTATCAAGCATCAGATTATTTACAAGTAGTCGCAAGTAATGTATTACGTGGCTATAAAGATACTAAGAGCATCTTTTTTATTACTTTACTGTCTTATTGGGTTGTTGGTTTACCAGTTGGTTACATATTAGGCTTAACTGATCTAGTGATGGAACCAATTGGTGCCGCAGGATTTTGGATAGGGATTATATCAGGGCTTGCTGTTGCTGCTTTTCTGTTAATTGCCAGAATGGTTTATCTACAAAAACAACCAACAGAAATAATATTAAAACGCGCTTCTAGATAATTTAATTAGATTAAAAAAAGCCACCATAAGGTGGCTTTTTACTATTTAAATAAATTTATTATTTTAATAAACTATTGGCCTGTTTTAGGACATTCTCAACAGTAAAGCCGAATTTAGCAAACAGTTGATCTGCTGGTCCTGACTCACCAAAGCTTGTCATACCAATAATCTTACCATTTAGACCAACATATTTATACCAATAGTCACTAATACCTGCCTCAATAGCGACTCGTGCAGTAACTGAAGATGGTAATACTGATTCTTTATAAGCTTGGTCTTGTTTATCAAATGCATCGGTTGATGGCATTGAAACAACACGTACTTTTTTACCAGCTTCGGTAAGTTTATGATAAGCCTCAACAGCTAGTTCGACTTCAGAACCAGTGGCAATTAAAATCAGTTCAGGAGTGCCACTGCAATCATTTAAAATATAGCCACCACGATAAACATTGGCTAATTGTTGTTCAGTGCGTTCTTGTTGTTTAAGATTTTGTCTTGAGAAAATTAACGCAGTTGGACCATCTTTACGTTCAACGGCATATTGCCAAGCAATAGCTGATTCAACTTGGTCACAAGGACGCCAAGTACTAACATTTGGAGTAACACGTAAGCTTGCCATCTGTTCAACAGGTTGGTGAGTTGGACCATCTTCTCCTAAGCCAATTGAGTCATGCGTGTAGACAAATAAAGAGCGAATTTTCATTAAAGCGGCCATACGAACTGCGTTACGCGCATATTCCATAAACATTAAGAAAGTTGCACCATAAGGAATAAAACCGCCATGTAAAGCAATACCATTCATGATTGCAGACATACCAAATTCACGTACACCATAATGAATGTAGTTACCATCTGGATTAGCTAAAATCTCTTTAGAGCCTGACCACATAGTTAAATTACTTGGTGCTAAATCAGCTGAACCACCTAAAAATTCAGTTAACACTGGCGCAAAAGCTTCAATGGCATTTTGTGAGGCTTTGCGGGTAGCAATTGTTGCCGGATTTGCTTGTAGCTTATTAACAAAATCTTTAGCAACCTGTTGCCAATTAGTTGGTAAATCACCATTCATACGACGTTTGAATTCTTTTGCTAATTCTGGGTAAGCTTTTGCATATGCATCAAAGCGAGCATTCCACTCATCTTCACGTTGTTTACCAGTAGCTTTTGCATCCCATGCCTCATAATAATCTTTTGGAATTTCAAATGCAGGATATGACCAACCTAAAGCTTTACGCGTTGCTTCTATTTCAGCATCACCAAGTGGTGCGCCATGACAATCATGACTTCCTGCTTTGTTTGGAGAACCAAAACCAATAACAGTTTTACACATTAATAATGATGGTTTATCAGTTACAGCTTGTGCTTGCTCAATAGCTTCAGCTAATGCCTTAGCATCATGGCCATCAATACCTCGGATCACATGCCAACCATATGCTTCAAAACGTTTAGCGGTATCATCGGTAAACCAACCTTCAATTTCACCATCAATTGAAATACCATTATCATCATAAAAAGCAATTAATTTGCCTAATTTAAGTGTACCCGCTAATGAACATACTTCATGAGAAATCCCTTCCATCATACAACCATCACCCATAAATACATAGGTATGGTGATCAACAATAGTATGTGCTGGTTTGTTAAATTGAGCAGCTAATGTTCTTTCAGCAATAGCCATACCGACAGCATTGGCAATTCCTTGCCCTAAAGGACCTGTTGTTGTTTCAATGCCTGAAAGATGTCCAAATTCTGGATGACCTGCGGTTTTAGCATTTAATTGACGAAAGTTTTTTATGTCATCAATGGTTACGTTATATCCAGTCAAATGTAACAAGCTATAAATTAACATTGATGCATGACCATTTGATAATACAAATCGATCCCGATCAGCCCAATTAGGATTAGTAGGATTGTGTTTTAAAAATCCTCGCCAAAGGACTTCAGCCATATCGGCCATCCCCATCGGCGCACCAGGATGGCCTGATTTTGCTTTTTGCACGCCATCCATGCTTAATGCTCTTATCGCATTGGCTAGTTCGCGGTGGGATAGTGTGGTTACATTCATGTTAATATTCTCCAAAAATATATTTTAAATATTCATTGATTGTCTACAAACAGCAGACAGATAAAACGCTTTCGTACCAAAACAAAAAAGGGGAATATATTTCCCCTATTCTTTTAATTAAAGTAGCGCACCGATCATATCTTCTAGTTTACCCTGATCGACAGCAAATGCACGGATGCCTTCAGCCAATTTTTCAACAGCCATAGCATCACTGTTATGCTGCCATCTAAACTCAGCTTCAGTCATTAATGCTGGACGCTCAACTAAGGTTTGATTTGGATCTAATTTACGCACAACTGGGGCATTTGATTTTTGCATCTCAGATAATAAATTAGGGGAAATAGTTAAACGATCACAGCCAGCTAATGCTAAGATTTGATCAACTTGTCTAAAACTAGCCCCCATAACAATAGTCTTATAACCATGTTGTTTATAGTAGTTATAGATATTACGTACTGAAACTACACCAGGGTCTTGATCAGCAATATAAGGATCAATAGGTTTCTTAGCTTGATACCAATCATAAATACGACCAACAAATGGCGAAATTAAAAAGGCATTAATCTCGGCACAAGCTCGCGCTTGAGCAAAGGAAAACAGTAAAGTTAAATTACAGTTAATACCTTCTTTTTCTAAAACTTCAGCAGCTTTAATACCTTCCCATGTGGAAGCAATTTTAATCAGAATTTTTGATTTATCAATGCCTTTTTGTTTATAAAGTTCAACAATTCGACGAGCTTTTTCAATACAGGCTTGGGTATCAAATGATAATCTTGCATCAACTTCAGTCGAGATTCGTCCAGGGATAGATTTTAAAATTTCAGCGCCAATATTTACCGCTACTTGGTCACAAGCATTAACCAATTGCTCGGCTTTACTACCGCCTAGTTTTTTAGCTGTTTCAATAGCAGAATCAATTAAATAACGATATTGAGGAAGTTGAGCAGCTTTTAAAACAAGCGATGGATTAGTTGTTGCATCTTCAGGAGAAAACTGTTTAATTGAATCGATATCGCCAGTATCAGCAACCACTACGGTTAATTTTTTGAATTCATCTAATTGACTCATACTTCTATTTCCTCTACTACATGTTTTTTAAACATAATTATAATAACATTTATTAAGTAATAAAACGACAAGGTTTCATCGTTTCGGTTAAGGTCTTTTTGGCTAAAATGAACAAGACCGATAAAACTACAATTTGATCAGAATAAGCTATCGATAAAAACGAAAAACATTGATATTTCATAGCCATTAACTAACTTTTTAGTACATAAAAATTAACAGGTAAATAATGTAACTAATTGACTCTTCATATTTATGTAATCATCTAAACCAGTAGTTAGCAATTTGTTGATCGAATTTAAATCAAGGATATCTTTTTATCACTTGTTATCGGTTTTATAGTTTTTACTTATTTACACCAAAATGAACATAAGTTCATATTAATATCATTTGTAATTTTGAGATACAAATAAATTTAATTTTGTGACATAAGTCGCAAAAAAATAGTAAATAAAAGATAATTTAATTTTTAATAGCTGATAAAGAAGTGAATTCAATTCTAAAAAAAGCAAAAAGTTAAAATAATTTGGCAAGAATTTATCAAAGGTTAGATATTAATACTTTTGATACAATCAAATTAACTTTAACCATTAATTGATTGTATTCGATATTTTACTCAATCCATACATAGCTTGCATAAGCGTCTAAATTACAACTTATACACGTTGAACACTGTTTACCTGCACAAGTTAATAAATCACGTTTAATTAATTTTATTACTCCTTTTTTAACCCAAAAATTCAGCATAGGTTCAACTGCACTGCTAGATAAGCGAAAGTGACGAGCCACATCTTGCAGATTAGCTCGTCCTTGTAACTGAATATAATCACGAATTGCGGTAATTAACATATTATTCAATATTTAAATTTAACATTAACCAATAATTTTTATTCACAACAAGCTGATTGATTGTTGTGAGATCGTGGTTTTGGTAAGTAATATTGATTAAAGCAAGGTAAACGTCCCATTTTACGCATAACGATAAAAATGAAAGTCATAAATCCTCCAATAGCTATCAACCAATAAGGCGCACATGAAGATTGGCCTAATAAACTAAATTGGTAATAAATTGTTGCTGACAACCAACCTATAACAAATGTCCAAATAGCAACAAATATCATCCATTTTAGCCCTGTTTCACGATAGATTGTGCCTAATGCTGCCGCACAAGGTGTATAAAGCAACACAAAAATAAGATAAGCAATAGCTGAAGATGATGTAACAAATGAACTACTTATTTTCGATACCGTCGTCGAGTCGACAGACAATTCATTTTGTAGATTATTTTCAGCTTGATTAATACTTGATAGACCTAGCGGATCAGCGATTGAGTTAGTTAAATCAATAAAACGATCTGGAATGGTTTCTAACGCTGACTTGATGCCATCATAAAAAGAAAAATGTTCTGGTTGTTCAGTTTGATGATCCATTGAATAAAGTGAATTTAAAGTTGCCACAACTGACTCTTTAGCAAAGATTCCGGTAAAAATACCTACTGTTGCAGGCCAATTTTGCTTATCAATTCCCATTGGTGTAAATACAGGAGTAACTTTTTGCCCCATAACTGATAACACAGAGTGATTTGAATTTTCATTCCCAAATGAACCATCAGTTCCTAAGGAATTAAAGAAGCTAAGCACGGTTACCATGACGACAATAGCTTTTCCTGCTCGTAAAACAAAGCTTTTCAAACGTTGAAAAGTTATTCTCAACATACTCCGTAATGTCGGAATACGATAAACAGGCATTTCCATAATAAATGGCGTTAATTCACCTTGTAACAGAGTATTTTTTAATATAAATCCCGTTAGCATAGCTACTAAAATACCCAGCAAATAGAGCATAAAGACAATAATCGATGCATGATTAGGAAAAAATATCACAGCAAACAAAGCATAAATGGGTAATCGAGCACTGCAAGACATAAACGGAATTAAACAAATTGATAAAATACGATCACGCGGACTATCAAGTGTCCTTGTTGCCATAATTGCTGGTACTCCACAACCAAAGCCCATTAACATAGGTACAAACGCTTTACCGGGTAAACCAATGCATCGCATAAAACGATCAACAATCATTGCTGCTCGCGCTAAATAACCTGAATCTTCCAAAAAAGATAGCACAAAAAACATCGCCGCAATAACCGGTATAAAGGTCGATACCGTAGTGATGCCATTGCCGACCCCATCAGCTAAAATAACTGTTAACCAAGTTGGTGTATGTAGCATATTTAAGAGATAAGCAAAGCCATTAACAAAAATGGTACTAAATACTCCTTCAAAGAAATCAACAAAAACCGAACCAAAATTAATCGCAATAAAAAACATGCTATACATTGCGAGTAAAAAAAATGGAATACCAGTAAAACGCCCTAAAGCTAATTTATCCAATTTTTCAGTAAGATTAATATTGGCTTCTCTAGGCTTATCAATCACCATCTTGCAAAGCGTATCAATCGTATCATAACGTGCACTTGCAAGTGCTACGTCAATCTGATTATCGAAATTGATAGACAATAAACAACGACAAGCAGCTAACTTTTCGTTTTCTAAAAAATCTAAAGATTGATTTGCCCCATTAAGCAAGGCTTCAATTAACTGCCAACGATTAAATTGTTGTATCCGACTGGTTACAGGCAATTCAGCTAAATATCGATTAAATACAGCTTGTGCATCACTACTTAACGTATCAATGGTTGGCATCGCAGTCTTTAAATTCGATGAGCTAACTTCAATTTGCTGATAAAATTTTGATAATCCAGTTTTTCGCGTAGACGAAATCGCAATAACCGGACAACCTAAAGCTTTGGTTAATTTATCGATATTTAATCTTTCTCCCATAGCTTTAAGTGCATCAACCATATTAAGCACAATTATCATAGGTACTTGCATATCAATTAACTGAAATGTTAAATATAAACTGCGTTGTAAATTTGTCGCATCAATAACATTAACTATCAAGCTATTGTTATCAGTTAATAGAAACTGCCGAGTAATAAATTCATCTTGAGCAATACCGATTGGATCTGGCTCAACAGAGTAAGTTCCCGGTAAATCAACAATATCATAGAGCTTATTTTGGTAAGCAAACGAACCAGATTTGTGCTCAACGGTTACCCCTGGCCAATTACCTACACGCTGTTTTGAACCAGTTAACAAATTAAATAATGTCGTTTTGCCACAATTAGGATTACCAACTAATGCAATTTTCATGCGACTACCTCAACTTCAATTGCCGCCGCTTCACGACGGCGTAAACACAGTAGAAAACCACGCAAATTAATTTCAATTGGATCACCTAATGGAGCTATTTGCATCACAGTCAACTTACATCCGGGCGTCATTCCCATAGCTAAAAGCTTTTGACGAAAAGGTAAAGAGTCAGGTAACAGACGTTTAATAACAGCTCCACGTCCTTGAGAAAGGCGATCAAGCGTAAATGCAGACATCATACTTCCTATCAAATAAGGTTGTATTTAGAAAATGACAGTATTTTAAAAGATAATCATTCGCATTTTTAGCGTTTAACTGCGAGTAAATTGCAAAAAACATCTAAAATAAGTGAAAATTATTGCATCGATAGGAAAAAACGAATACAACATTGATGAAATCAAAAAAATAAGTGATAAAAATAAGCCAAAAACCCCTCTCCTCAACTTTTTTAATTGTGAAAAAATGCTTTCGTTAAAATACCTTCAAAATAGTTTTCAAATTTTTATACAAATGCTTAACCGCCATAATTGGATGATGGATCATCATTCTTGGGCCGGCATAGCGCATAACTTCTTTGATTTTTAGTTTGTAATCTTTGCGATAGCAATGTTTTGGACAGAGTTCACAGGTGGTTTTCTGTTCGCCAAATCGACACATAGTTAAACGTTGCATGGCATATTGCAACAGATCATTACACTCGTCACAAAGCTGATTTTTCGGGGTATGGTGTTTTTGGTGACAATATAGGTGTATCATCACTTTTACGGTAACTTTTTCTTGAGTTATTTTCGGACCAGTATTGTTTGCAACCATAATCAAATATACGTTAGTTAAAAAGATGATAGAATAAAGAATTAGTTAATATGATCACAAGGATTTTGGTTAATGGCAAGAATTATCAACAAAGATACTATTGTTTGTATGTCACTTTCAGCAAGACCAAGTAATTTTGGTACTCGTTTTCACAATTTTTTATATGAAAAATTAGATTTAAATTATCTATATAAAGCTTTTACAACCAATAACTTAAAAGATGCTATTTATGGAATTAAAGCATTATCAATTCGTGGTTGTGCTATCTCAATGCCTTATAAACAAGCATGTATCGAATTTATTGATGAATTAGATGTTTCAGTACAATCAATTCAAGCGGTTAACACTATTGTTAATACCGATCACTATTTGAAGGCCTACAATACTGATTATATTGCGGTGGAAAAACTAATTAAAGCTAATCATATCAGTAATAACACACCATTTATTTTAAAAGGTAGTGGTGGTATGGCTAATGCTGTAATTGGAGCATTTTACGATGCAGGTTTTAAACATGGCATAGTCTGTGCTAGAAACCAACAGAAAGGGGAAGCTTTAGCTAAGCGTTATAATTACCAATGGCAAAAAGATGAATCTACCATTACACCAGAACAAGCTAAATTAATTATCAATGTTACGCCAATTGGCATGCAAGGTGGCATTGAGGCAGACCAATTATCGTTTAGTGAAGCAATGATTAACCAAGCAGATATTATATTTGATGTTGTCGCCCTACCCGTTGAGACACCACTTATAAAATTTGCCAAAAAATTAAATAAAACGATTATTTCAGGAGCTGATGTCGCCGTATTACAAGCGGTTGAGCAATTTATTTTATATACCGGTGTTACTCCTAGTGAAGAATTGATCCAGCAAGCAGGTGAATTCGCCAGACAAGGTTAAGAACATTACAAAGAATTAATAATAGAATCAGGTTAACATGTTAAACAAGGACGTTTAACAAAATTGTAGTTTGTTTTAAAAAATATATCAAAACGATAACAGTGATTAATAAAAAGGTCTTATATGAAAACGCTTTGCTTAAAGCTTATAAACGTAATTGAATGAGCATAATTGATTATAAAATCCTATTAGAAAGCAGAAAATTTGTAATGCTTAAAAATATTTAGAAAAGTAATTTTAGAGATTCAAGAAATCGCTCAAATAAAACAATTTTGATGATCAATGATTTTAGTAATAGATCAAAAAAAGTATTTAAAATCTTTAATAAGATCTTTACCTGCTTGATTAATATCAACCAAGTTAGGCATTGCACTACGCCCTCTTTTCTGTTTGTTGGCTGCTACTATGGCTAGATTGGCAAACAAAATCGTTTTCTCTAATGGCCAACCATAACTAATACCGTAAGCAAAAGCCCCTTGAAAAATATCATTTTCAGTAATGTCATCAACAGCTTGTTTGTTAAAGCCAGAAATTGTCACTACTTGTTGATGATCAAGATATACGCAATCTTTTTTATTCATACGAATAATAATTTTACCGTTAGTTAAATTGCGTAATTTTTTCAATGCACTTTTAATCTCATCGCTACCATGGAAAGCTTTTAATTTGACAAAAGCACTAGCAAATTGTTCTGTTACAATTAGATAATCAGCTTGTTGAGCTAAGTACAAACTATTAGCCGACAGGTTATCTACATTCATAATCATTTTGACTTTGGGTAAATGCTCGATTAGGTACTCACTCAATTCTGCTTCATAGCCATCAGCTAACATAACTATATCATGTTTGTTTTCGCTTACAGTTTGTATAAAGTGAGCTAATTTATTTTTTTCTGCTATTGTCAATTTAGGCGGCTGTAGCAAGCGATGCGATATAATAGTATAGCTATTATTTTGCTCATCAACGGTGATAGCTTCTAATGGCGTGACCATTTTTTCTGAAAAAATAAATTGCCGCGTATTAACGCCAATATTAGCAAGCTCTGTCTCAATTTGATTACCATGATTATCATTGTTGAGATGGCCAATATGATATATATCCTCACCCCATAGTGCTAATAAATATGCTGTATTAGCACATGATCCTCCACCAGAATAAATAACATTATCGGAAGTAATTGAACCATTCAGTTCCAAACCAGATGAGGTAAAACACAATAGATCTAAACAAGCAAAACCAACGGTAAGTATTGTCATCATTTATCCTTAATAAATTATGTAATTTAAAAAAAACAAATATTGAAAATAATTTAACTAAACGATTTTGAACGTAATTGTGCTATTGATTACCACTAATTAAGAGAGAAAAAAGCAATAAGGGAAGTAAACTTACTGCTTTCATATAATACAACAATGCCAACAAAAATCTTTTGGATATGTAAATCTAACTTTTGATAACTTAATCAAATAACAGATCTAATTAAGAATCGATAATATAATATTCTATTTAGCCCTATTTGATAAGTATTAATTAAAATTTTTTTATAAAAACTATTGTAACCATCAATAATAACTATTAATAGTTAGTTTTTTCTGATAATTAATAAAATTTTTCATTACATAATTTGATGTAATTTATTATATACATCTAAAAGCTTTTTGTGCATGGTAAATAGATCCATTAAACTATCACTATCTGAAATAGGGTGATCTAAATCCGTTAGCCCAAAAAATTGTTTTTTTGCTGTTGCATAAAGCCACATTTCTGCTACACAGGAACTACCATACATTTTATTAAAAGCAGGTTGATAATCATCAAATTGGTTTGCGCCACGCTCAATAATGAAATTAACTAAAGTTTGCAAACAACGATAAGCGTGATTGCGTTCTACACTAAAGATAGACTCATTCATTTCAATCGTCCAATCTATCCATAATTTAGCTTGCGGTAAATCCTGTGCCGCTAACGCCAGCATAGCTTTTAATTCGCCAATTCTCAATGTTAACCATGCATTATCTTTACCTGTTGCAATACCAAGTAATTCACGAACTCGAGCAAAATCATCTAAACCTTCATCATCAAATTGCTCAATAATGTCGAGTAGTTGCTTGTTAGTACGTTTTTGATATGGTAGTGACAAAATCAAATCACGAAGATGAATCACCATATTGTTATTAGCAATTAACAGATCCTCTGGTGGATAGATTTCTGACATGCCAACGGCTAAAATTCGACAAGCATAAACCCCAAGATGCTGATAATCCATTATTAACACTTCTATTTGATGACGCTCAAAAATCGCCATCAAGTTGGCAAATTCCTGCTCGGTTGTACCAGAAAAATTCCAATCAACAAACTCATAATCCGATTTTTGATTAAAAAGATCCCAGGAAATTAAGCCACTAGAATCAATAAAATGCGTTTCTAAATTACTAAGATCTGCTACATCATCATTATCAAAACTTGGCGGTGAAAAAACATCAAGATCTTTAAGACTTCGACCTTGTAGTAATTCAGTCACTGTTCGTTCAAGTGCTACACCAAAATTAGGATGAGCACCGAATGAAGCATAACATGTACCATTTTGAGGGTTAAATAGCACAACACAAATCACTGGAAATTCACCAGCTAATGATGCATCAAAACAATAAATAGGGAAACCTTCCTTTTCAAGCGTTTCGATAGCCGCTAAGACAGCAGGATAACGATTAATTACTGTTTCGGGAATAGTTGGCAGACTAATAGCTTCAGCAATAATTTTATTTTTGGTATAACGTTCAAATATTTCTGATAAAGCTTGTACTCGCGCTTCATTTTGTGTGTTGCCTGCTGACATTCCATTTGATGCATATAAGTTAGCAATTAAGTTCACTGGTACATAAATGGTTTTGCCATCTGATTGTTGTACAAATGGCAGAGCACAAATACCCCTTTCACTATTACTAGACTGTAAATCAATTAGATCTGTTGCCGTTAATTCGTGTTCAGGATCATAAAAATTAAGTAACTTTTGCGATAATAAACCTTTGGGTAAACTATTATCATCAGGAATTGCAAACCATTTTTCCGATGGATAATGAACAAATTCACCATTGGCGACTTTATCACCTAAATAAAAATCAGAAAAAAAGTAGTTAGTTGAAAGTCTCTCAAAATATTCACCTAAAGCAGAAGCTAGCGCCGCTTTTTTACTCGAGCCTTTGCCATTAGCAAAACATAAAGGACATTTTATATTTTGAATATGTACCGACCAAACATTGGGCACGGGGTTAAGCCAAGAGGCTTCATTAACAGCTAAATCATATTTATCTAATTGTTGTTGAAAATAGTTAATGGAATCTTCAAGTGCTGCATCTTTACCCGGAATAAATGTTTTCATATTAAAATTTTAAAAACCTTTTTAAAAATAACGTTGCTTTATTGATTTATTTGGTATTAAATGTATCGTTTTTTTGACCAAAGTCAAAGCAATAAAATAAATAAAACTTAATTAAGGAAATAAAATGAAAAAAATAGTAGATACTAGTGGACTTTCTTTTAAAGACTTTTTCTTTTTTGACAAAATGTTCACGCCTAAAATCATTACTGTAATTTATTGGATGAGTTTAGTTCTTATTGTATTTTCAGGTCTAACTATCATCTTTTCAAGTTTTCTAATTATTAGTTATAGTTTTGGCTCAGCACTACTAGGTATAATAACCGGCATTATAACTATCGTTGGTGGTACTGTATTTACCCGCATCGGATATGAAATAATTTGTGTTCTATTCAATATTAACCGAAATATCGAAAAACTAGCTTTAGATAAATCAACTGACGATAATCAATAAGTCTTATATTAAGAAAACAAGTGGGGAATTTACCCCACTATAAAAATCGGCTAATGTTCCATTTATAAATAATTAAATAGGACATTATTCTTTCGCGTTTAATTCACTTAATGGCCATCTTGGTTTAACCTCAATAGCTAGATCGGCAAATTGTGAGGCTTTAAGATGAATCATACCTGCATAGGCTATCATCGCACCATTATCAGTACAAAATTCTAATCGAGGAAAATAAACTTGCCCTTTGCGTTGGGCCATAAGTGCAGCAAGTTGGCGACGTAAAGTTTTATTGGCACTCACTCCTCCGGCAATAACCAATCGATTAAAACCAGTTTGATCTAAAGCTCGACGTGACTTTATTAATAAAGTATCAACTAAAGCATCCTCAAAGGCCTTAGCTATATCTGCTCTGGTTTGTTCGTCAAGATCCTGAGCTTGGCTCTGTTGATAAATAGTATTTGCTGCAGCAGTTTTAAGCCCTGAAAAGCTAAAATCTAGACCAGGTCTATCAGTCATCGGTCGAGGAAAACGAAACCGTGTGGCATCGCCGAGTTCAGCTAATTTTGATAATTTCGCACCACCAGGATAGTCAAGTCCTAACAATTTAGCGGTTTTATCAAATGCTTCCCCTGCTGCATCATCAATTGATTCACCAAGTAATTGATATTTACCAACACCAGTTACTTTAATTAACTGAGTATGTCCTCCTGATACTAACAAAGCCACAAATGGAAACTCAGGAGGATTATCTTCTAGCATAGGGGCTAACAAGTGACCTTCCATATGATGAACCGCAACGGCTGGTACGTCCCATGCATATGCAAGTGAGCGTCCAATAGAGGCGCCAACCATTAAAGCCCCAATCAAACCTGGGCCTGCGGTATAAGCCACACCATCAATATCAGTTGCACACAAATTAGCCTCTTTTAGTGCAGCTTGTATCAATGGCACTGTTTTACGAATATGATCACGAGAGGCCAATTCTGGCACGACTCCACCATAATCGGCGTGTAATTTTATTTGTGAATAGAGTTGATTAGCGATAAGCCCTTGCTTGTCATCATAAATGGCAATACCTGTTTCATCACACGATGTTTCAATACCTAAAATCTTCATTAATGTTTACTCACTAAATTGGAAAGATCATCTTCACTCCAAAGATCTTGTTCACTTAGTTCTTTATCAGCAATGCGATGTTCTTCAGTTGCCCAATCACCTAAGTCAATTAATTGACAACGTTTACTACAAAAAGGTCGGTATAAACTTTTTTCAGACCATTCAACATCTTTTTGACAGGTAGGACACTTTACAATAGTAACAGTATTTTTATTCATTTAAACACTCTTAAAGTAATAGGGCTAACAACATGCAAGTTCAAATTCAATTGCATCAATATTACTATTATCGCCAGCATAAAGGGGTAAAAAACGAATACTATAACGAGACATGTGACCGGAAACTTGAGGGTAAACATTTTTCTCGAAAGCAACACGAATTCGAATCAAATTCACATCACCATTAGTCTCTTGAAAAAAATTATTAGTACAAGTAAAAGTTTTAAATTCACCTAGTTGCCTAATAAACTGTAAACATGCTTTTAACGTTTCATCAAGTATTGCAATATGCTGCAGCCATTTATCAACTTGCATATTACGTTTTTCTTGCGGTTGATTTAACCACAAATGGAAGGATGGTAAATCAAAACTACAACATCCACCTGGAATCATCAAACGCTGGCGAATTGCCATGATAAATCGATCATCTTTTAACGGTTGTCCCAAACGTAAACTTGAGTTAAATTTAGTTAAAAACAGTTCATACTTGTTAATCATTTCGCCAAGCAATTCTTTATCAACACCGTCAATATCAATCCAAGAAAGTAATTTTTGTTTTTGAGCTTCAATCTCTTTAATCAAATCCCCTTTGACATCATTTCGTTCAATAATTTCGAGTAATTCAGATAAAGCATGAAAAAACAATAAAGCATTATTTTTCTCGAAATGATGGTGTGTATTTAATTGATTAAGTAAAAATTCAAGCCGTAACCAAGTACGCATTTTTTCATTTAATGGATGTTCAAAAACAATGTTATTCATAGCTATTCTTAACTTTAGAGTTATACAAATATTTTTTATTTAAATCATATATTTGCATTGTTAATGACACCAAATTACCGTCATTAATAATAATATCATCTGCAAATGCCAAACGATCGCTTAATGAAACTTGTGAATCAATCATTCTCTTGGCTAAGGACTCACTTATTTTATCACGATCAATTAAGCGCTCTAGTTGTAACGCCTCTGGAGTATCAATTATTAACACCCGATCAGCTAGTTGGTGTAGATTATTTTCAATTAATAATGGTACCACCCAAATAATATAAGGAGCTGTTTGTTTTGCAATCTGTTGTTGAGTTTCTTGTGCAATAATCGGGTGCAATAAATTGTTTAACCATAACCGTTCATGTTCATTATTAAAAATAATTTCTCTTAATTGACTTCGATCTAACTCACCATTTTCTAACAAGATCTCTTGACTAAAATGTTTTACAATTTGCGTCAATGCAGATGATCCCACAGCAACAACTTGCCGAGCAATTACATCAGCGTCAATAATTGGTACACCTAATTGTGCAAATAGATCAGCAATGGTACTTTTACCACTGGCAATGCCACCACTAAGTGCAACAATATAAGACATACATTAGTTCCAATAAATAACCATTTCGAAAATAATTATATCATACAACTATTAAACAGAATACATGCCAATAAATTACTAAACTAGCCATTAAATTTACGCTAAGCATTACTTTATTAGCAAAATAGATTGTTTGTAGCATAAAATTGTTTTTTTAAATAGTTTTATGAAAATTTTCAATACTATTATGTGATTTAGATCGAAAATCTAACTTTAGTTACCATTTTTATCCACTATTCATAAAAAAAATAGATAAAACAGTTGTTTTGTTTTTTTAGCTGTATATAATCACATGTATCTGTATATAAAAACAGGAATTCGCCATGAGACCATTAACCGAACGCCAACAACAAATTTATGATTTAATTAAAGAAAATATTCAAACCACCGGGATGCCACCAACGCGAGCAGAAATTGCCCAAAAATTAGGCTTTCGTTCAGCTAACGCAGCAGAAGAACATCTTAAAGCCTTAGCTAAAAAAGGTGCTATTGAAATGATTGCCGGTTCATCACGAGGAATTCGTTTATTATTAGAACAACCTGATGACACTAATGAACTTGAAGGTTTACCACTCATTGGTAAGGTCGCAGCTGGATCACCAATTCTAGCGCAAGAACATATCGAAAGTCATTATCAAGTATCGCCAAGTTTATTTAAACCTCAAGCCGATTTTTTATTAAGAGTTGAAGGGATGTCAATGAAAGATATTGGTATTTTAGATGGTGATTTGCTTGCTGTTCATAAAACTCAAAATGTTAAAAATGGTCAAGTTGTTGTTGCGCGAATCGATGACGAAGTAACTGTTAAGAGATTATCGCAAAAAGGTCGTCACGTAAAATTATTAGCTGAAAATGCTGAATTTGCCCCAATTGATGTCGACTTAGAACAACAAAGTTTTGCTATTGAAGGAATTGCTGTTGGTATTATTCGTAATGGTTCATGGATGTAAATTCAAAGATAGTATAAAATACTAAGTACTGTTGCTTAGGAGTTAACCATATGTGGCTATTTTGGTTGTACGAATCATTGGGATTTGTTGGCGTAATACTATTAATTTTTGCTTATTGCCATTTCAGTAAAAAAGGTTTTTGGTCTTTCTTATGGCGTAATTTGAAATGGGTAGCATGGGCGGTTGTGGGCGTTTGGTTGTTAATTGCTATACTTTGCCGAGGCGATTTATATAATGCAGCCCGTTGTTATTTCCGTGGCGAAAGTATGCATGCAAATACCAAATACTCAATCTTTTGGAGTGAATGTCAAATCGAAACAACAAATGGCAGTTATTTACCTATTGATCGTACTCGCGCATTACCAGGTTCAAAAGATCATGACAGCAATGATAATGGAATTCCTGCTGATAATTTAATTAATTAATTTTATTCATATAACTTCAGGCAATATTGAATATTGCCTGTTACTATTTTAACAAGTCTTTGAACCACCAACATGTATATAAAACAAGTAATGTTTTTCAAGTTGTCTAAAACCAAAAATTAAAACAAAACTCACACATAAATAGATCACCGCCGCAATACCAAAAGCATGAAAAGGTTGATAAGTTTCAGCATAGATATCACGCGCAATTTTCATCACATCTTGAACCGTCACCGTAAAAGCTAAAGCTGTCGAATGCAACATAAAAATGACTTCATTACTATAAGCAGGTAATGCAATTCGAAAGGCTCTAGGTAAAATAATGTATCGATATAATTGGCAACGATTAAAACCAAGTGCCGTAGCTGCTTCAATTTCACCATTAGGAACGTTGCGAATAGCACCCGCAAAAACCTCTGTAGTATAAGCACAAGTATTTAAAGCAAAAGCTAAAATAGTACAATTTAACCCACTTTGAAAAAAATCATTTAAAGATTGATGTTGATTAACAAAACTTAATGTGTATATACCCGTGTAGATAATTAATAACTGTACATACAATGGTGTACCACGAAAAACATAAGTAAATAGCCAAATAGGCCATTTTATAAAAAAATGTTTTGAATTACGGCCAACCGCTAACACTAATGCAAATAATCCACCTAAAGATACGGATAAAATCAAGATCCACAAGGTCATTGCTAATCCAGTAATATGATAGCCATCTGACCATAATAGTGCTTTCCAATAATCTTGAAGGATTTCTAACATAACATTGCTCGTTTATAATTTAGCTTTAGTGATACCGGTGGAATAATGCTTTTCAAGCCACCATAGAATAATATTTGAAATAGAGGTGAAAAATAGATAAAAAGCGCCAGCTATGAGTGCAAAAAATAGCGGTTGATATGTTGCTTCACCAGCTGTTTTAGTGGCTTTTACAAGGTCAAACAATCCCAATAACGATACTAATGCTGTGGCTTTTAAAATCACTAACCAATTATTAGCAATGCCAGGTAAAGCAAAACGCATCATCAATGGGAACCTGACATATATAAAGGTGTGGCATTTATTCATACCTAATGCAGTTGCAGCTTCAATTAATGTTTTGGGAACAGCTTGAAATGCACCGCGAAACGTCTCAGTAAAATAGGCACCATAAATAAAACCTAACGTAATAATGCCTGCCACAAATGGATCAATTTCCAGCATATCTACATCAAAAAAATCGGTAATGTTATTTAATAAAAATTGAAGACCAAAAAAGATCAACATCATTAAAACCAAATCAGGCACACCGCGAATCAATGATGTATAAGCCTGACAAGCTAGTCGTAATACTGACCTTTTTGATAATTTACCGAGTGCACAAATAATGCCAATAATAATGGCAAGAATTAGCGAAAAAATCGCTAATTCAATAGTGATCAAGGCACCTTGTAATATTAGAGAACGATAACCTTGCATGAACTATTTTTTATTACTATAAACGTTAAAGTCAAAATATTTGTCATTTATTTTTTGATAGGTACCGTCATTTAAAATTTCAACTAGTGCTTTATTGAAAGCTTCACGCAGTTCATCATCTTTTTTACGGAATCCTAAACCGACACCAACATCAAAATAGCCTTTATCGTTTAGAACTTCCCCGGCAAAAGCAAAATCTTTACCTTGCGGTTGTTTTAAAAACGCATAACTTCCCGTCACTTCATCTTGTAATGCCGCATCTAAACGACCAGCAACTAAATCTGAAAACACCTGCAATTGATTTTGATATGTTACAATAATGACCCCATTGGGACGCCATTTATCATTAACAAAATGTTCCTGCGAAGTACCTTGTTCTACCCCTACTCTTTTACCTTTTAAAGATTCAACTGTCGGTAATAAATCAGCACCTTGTTTAGTAATTAATCGCGAATTAGTAAGAAAAATTTCATCTGAAAAAGCAATCTGTTTTTTACGTTTCTCAGTCATCATTAATGACGATGAAATCATATCAATTTTACGCGACAATAAAGATGGAATTAAGGCATCAAAATCAGTCGATTGAAATTCACATTTAATATTAGCTTTTTCGCAAAGTGCTTTGGTAATTTCAATATTAAAACCAGTAATTTCACCATTTTTATCTATAAAATCAAATGGAGCATAAGATGTATCCGAACCAATTTTGATTGATTCTGGTAATTTAGCATCACTTAGACAAGCACAACTTAACAATGCTAACGCCGATACCACTTTAAATAAGTTCTTCATGATTTCATCCTGTAATGATTTTTAAAGGCATAATATAACGTTTTCTTAAATTTATTTATAATAAAAAAAAATTATTAGCCTATCTGATTTGCTTATGCCGTGATTATAATTACAGCCAGTTAAATTAACAGATAATATAAAATTACTTCTAGTTTAAATAAGATAGATAGCTAAAACAGTAAACCACTAATTTAAATTAGCATCATCATTATACTTATTTGCTTTCGCTAATGATAACAATATAGTATTCTTAATATTATTAAGAATACTCAACTCAAACACTAAACAACGTGCATTCATTTATCCTATCCTTACGCAAAGTTTTTTATAGCAGTAATTTACTGTTTAGTATTCGTATGCTGGTTAGTTTGACTGGATCTACTCTAGTACCATGGTACTTTGATTCTGTACCATTAGTGATCCCTCTCACATTGGGCGTAGTCGCAGCAGGTTTGACTGAGATAGATACTCGCTTATTAAGTCGTTGTATTAATATATTATTAACACTAATTTGTTTTGCAATTGCGACATTTTCGGTCGAATTTCTGTTCGATGCGCCACTATTGTTTATTATTGGCTTAGTTAGCTCAACGTTTCTATTTATTATGCTAGGTTCGTTAGGTCAACGGTATGGTGTTATTGCCTTTGGCTCATTACTAATTGCAGCTTATACCATGCTCGGGCATAATTTATTTGCTGATAATTACACTCTATCTTGCTTTTTATTGTTAGGAGCACTTTGGTATAACCTTGTTTCACTAATTGAATCAATTGTGCAACCTATTCGCACTACACAACAAACTTTAGCCAATTGTTTTGTGAAATTAAGTTTTTATCTTGATGCAAAAGCAGCAATGTTCGATCCTGATGAAACCGATGGTTTTAAGCGACAAACTTTTGAGTTAACGACCTGTAATACTCAGGTTATTAATGTATTTAATGATGCGAAACGATCATTATTTAATCGACTTAAAGGTTTTCGTGGACAAGCCTATATCAGAAAAATGCTCAGTTACTATTTTGTCGCTCAAGATATTCATGAGCGAGCAAGTTCATCACATGGCGATTATAAAGCGTTAAGTCACCATTTCAAACATAGCGATCTTTTATTTCGCTTTGCAAGAATTTTAAATTTACAAGCTAAAGCTTGTGCTAAATTAGCACTATCAATTAAGTTAAATCAAACTTACCAACATGATCCATTGTTCGCTCGCTACTTTACCTATCTTGAAGAAGCAATAGGTGAATATCAACAACAAACTAACGCTAATTTATTACTCATTAAATCGTTACAAAATTTATATCAAAATTTGCTCGCTATTGATTTATTATTAGCCCATATCGATACTGAGCAACATTTATCGAAAAGCCAAGAAGATAACCAGTTAATTGATGAAGAGCTTACCCGTTTTCATGATATTTTTGCCAAAATTAAGCAAAACTTAACCATCAAATCGCCACTATTTCGCCATGCTATTCGTATGAGTATTGTGTTATTTGTTGGGTATATGGTGATATATTTTTCTAACCTTTCACATGGTTATTGGATTATTTTAACCAGCTTATTTGTTTGCCAACCAAACTATTCAACTACAAAATATCGCTTAAAATTGCGCGTTTTTGGTACTATTTTAGGGATAATTGCCGGTATTCCTTTAACTTACTTGTTTCCAAGTATCGAAGCGCAACTAGTATTGATAATTATAACTGGTTGGTTATTTTTCCTATTCAAAAACTCACAATATGCTTATGCCACTGCCTTTATTACCTTATTAGTATTTTTCAGTTTTAGCTTAATCGGTGAAAGCAGTATCTCTGTTGCTATTTCACGCATTATAGCTACCTTAATTGGCTGTTTTATTGCTTGGTTTGCGGTAAGTTTTATCTGGCCAGATTGGAAGTTTAGGAATTTACCTAAATTACTAGATCGAGTCTGTCACGAAGATAGCCACTATTTAGCAGTAATAGGTAGTCAGTATGTCTCAGGTAAAACTAATGATCCCAAATACCGTGTCGCACGACGCGCAGCTCATGATAGTAATGCAGATTTATCCTCCTTAATCAGCTTAATGACTAAAGAGCCACACGTTAAACAAGATGTGATTGACCAAGGTTTTAGATTATTGACCCTTAATCACACCTTAATTAGTTATCTATCCACTTTGGGAGCACATCGCGATAAAAGTATTTCACCGCATACTATGGAAATTTTTGATGATGTATCGGTTTATATCATTACTATGCTAAGTGACCAAAAAATCGATTCTAAATATCAACCATTGAAAAAAGTGGTTGCTGATTATATTGAATCACTATCAATTAATGATGACCAAAGCAATAATGATCTGCTGGTTATGCAGCAATTAGCCTTAATCTTAGATATTTTGCCAGAAATAATTTCTCTTATTTGTGAATTGAATAATAAGACTGCCTAATAGGATTGTTTTAAACAGTTATTATCTTTTGCAATGAAATAAACAACCTTATATTAATGCAATTTCTTCAATATAACTATTAAATCCGACAACTTGTAAAAAATATTGAGGAGTCTATACCATCATTAAATTATTTTTAAATGATTTTAAATAGTTACCTTTATAAGTCTCAACGTTATTGAGACTTATTATTAAATTTTACCCATGTTGCTGGCGGTAACTTTTACTCTAAACCAAATTCATTACGCGTTTTTACTTGTTGATAACGCCTCACAATCTATTGTTTAAAATCTCAAGTATGGGCTCATCTTTTTCGCCGTTTTATTTTGTTCGTTTTTTCCATTTTTAAGAATAATTTATCTTATTTCTTAAAAAAGTTGTTCTTAATTAATATCATTTACAACTATAAAAACGAGAATCGCAGCGTAGCTTTATGTCACATTTAGAAAAAGATGAATCAATAAAGTCTATCACTGGGCAACCCAGTTGTTTTTATTTATGCAGTGTAGCTTTATGTCAAATTTAGAAAAAGGTGAATCAATGAAGTCTATCACTGGGCAACCCATTATTGAGAAACACCCAAACACGACTAATGGTTTATTTTTAAATAATTTTCCCGTCCATTGTTTTTTGTATTCATGATCTTTATCTTTGCCATTTAAAGGTAGAAGGCTGTATTGCTGAGTTAAAACTTCATCAAGTAAGATTTTATTCTTATCATTCTTAACCACTAAACCCGCACATTTAGGGTAATAATCTGGGTACCAAGGAGATTTCCCTAATGTCCATAAATTGTAATGTAATCCATGAGCTTGTGCTAAATAATTATCCTCTTTATCCCTAATTTTTTGCCAGTTTAATAAAGTTAGTTGCTCTTGAGCAAAAGGACTTTCCTTTCCAATATAAACAAACGTTGTATCATTAGGATCGTAATCTTGAGGTAGTTGATTCAATGCTAATGCAAATCCAAATAGATAATATTTTTCATCAGTAGGTAAACAATCGCCTCCTATTGCAAATACCTCCAATTTACTAATGGGAAAACTATATAATTTATTATATTCATAATTATATACGAATAAGTTATCCGTTTCGGATATGCCACTGGCAGTCAAAAAACTTTGTCGATATTTTTGAGGTAATTGATGTTTATCATTTTTACAATCATCCTCTATATTAGGAAATATAGGTTTAATAGATTGTTTTTTATTGCCATCTTTGTCATAAATAACAATATGACTACCTCGGAGTAACTCAACAAAATAGAATTTTGGCTCGTTATTATCAATAAGATTAAGTTCAAATATCTCTAATTGCTCTCGTGTATTGCTAGTTGCATAAAAGCTACAACTTAATAAGAGCAACATACATATCGGTATTATTTTCTTTATTTGCATTTTATTCACTTCCTTATGTATTAATTCACCAAATCTGGCCCTGTAGAGCATATCATTTACACATATAAAGACGATGAGCGCAGCGTGGCTTTATGTCAAATTTAGAAAAAGGTGAATCAATAAAGTCTATCACTGGGCAATCCATTCTTGAGAAAAACCCAAACACGACTAATGGTTTATTTTTAAATAATTTTCCCGTCCATTGCTTTTTGTATTCATGGTCTTTATCTTTGCCATTTAAAGGTAGACCACCGTATAACGAACTGAAAACATAGTTATCATCACGTAAGATTTTATTCTTCTCATTCATAATCATTAGTCTCCCACATTTAGGATAATCATCGCGGTGAGAAGGATATTGCCTTAAATAGTAATGTAATCCATAAGCTTGAGCTAAATAATTATACTCTTTGTCGCTAATTGTTTGCCAGTTTAATAAAGTTAGTTGCTGTTGAGCAAAAGGATTTTCCTTGCCAATATAAACAAACGTTGTATCATTAGGATCGTAATCTTGGGGTAGTTGATTCAACGCTAATGCAAATCCAAATTGATAATTTGTTTCATCAGTAGGAAAACAATCATCCTTTATTGCAAATACCTCTAATTTACTAATGGGAAAACTATACAATTTATTATATTCATAATTATATACGAATAAGTTATCCGTTTCGGATATGCCACTTGCAGTCAAAAAACTTTGTCGATATTTTTGAGGTAATTGATATTTTTCCTTTTTATAACCATTTTCTATATCAGGAAATATTGGTTGAATAGATTGTTTTTTATTACCATCTTCGTCATAAATAACAATATGACTGCCCCAGAGTACCGATACAAAATAGAATTTTGGCTCGCTATTATCAACAAGATTAAGTTCAAATATCTCTAATTGCTCACGTGTATTGCCAATTGCATAAAAGCTACAACTCAGTAAGAACAATATACATATCGATATTATTTTCTTTATTTGCATTTTATTCACTTCCCTATGTATTAATTCATCAATATCTGACCATTACGGCGAATCAAAACCAAATATCACTAAAGTTTGAATAATTTAATGTAGACAATGTAAATGAACGTGTAGTGGTGCTTTAAGTTATCCATCGCTATAATGTTGGTGGCGTTAACTTATACTCTAAACCAAATTCATTACGCGTTTTTACATGTTGATTACGCCTTACCATCTGTTGATTAAAATCTTCAGTATGGGCTCGTCTTTATCGTCGTTTTATTTTCTTCGTTTTTGCCATTTTTAAGAATAATTTATCTTATTCCTTAAAAAAGTAGTTCTTAATTAATATTATTTACAACTATAATATACAAAACGAGAATCGCAGCGTAGTCTTATGTCATAACTAGGAAAAGATGAATCAATAAAGTCTATCACTGGGCACTCTCTCGCCCCTACAAAGAAAAAGCCAAAAACGACTAATGGTTTATTTTTAAATAATTTTCCCGTCCATTGCTTTTTGTATTCATGATCGTTATCTTTGCCATTTAAAGGTAGACCGCCATAAAACGAACTGTAAATATGGGTATCATCACGTAAGATTTTATTCTTCTCGTTCTTAATCACTAATCTCCCACATTTAGGATAATCATCGCGTTGAGAAGGATGTTGCTTTAAATAGTAATGTAATCCATGAGCTTGTGCTAAATAATTATCCTCTTCATTCTCTTTATCGCTAATTTTTTGCCAGTTTAATAAAGTTAGTTGCTGTTGAGCAAAAGGACTTTCCTTGCCAATATAAACAAACGTTGTATCATTAGGATCGTAATCTTGAGGTATTTGATTCAACGCTAATGCAAATCCAAATTGATAATTTGTTTCATCAGAAGGAAAACAATCATCCTTTATTGCAAATACCTCTAATTTACTAATGGGAAAACTATACAATTTATTATATTCATAATTATATACGAATAAGTTATCCGTTTCGGATATGCCACTTGCAGTCAAAAAACTTTGTCGATATTTTTGAGGTAATTGATATTTATTTTTTTTATAATCATCCTCTATATCAGGAAATATTGGTTGAATAGATTGTTTTTTATTGCCATCTTTGTCATAAATAACGATATGACTACCTTGGAGTAACTTAACAAAATAGAATTTTGGCTCGCTATTATCAACAAGATTAAGTTCAAATATCTCTAATTGCTCTCGTGTATTGCCAATTGCATAAAAGCTACAACTTAATAAGAACAACATACATATCGGTATTATTTTCTTTATTTGCATTTTATTCACTTCCTTATGTATTAATTCATCAATATCTGGCCCTGTAGAGCATATCATTTACGCATATAAAGACGATCGCAGTGTAGATTTATGCCATGACGAGAAAAAGATGAATCAATAAAGTCTATTACTGGGCAACCCATTTCTGAGACAAAGCCAAACACGACTAATGGTTTATTTTTAAATAATTTTCCCGTCCATTGGTTTTTGTATTCATGGTCTTTATCTTTGCCATTTAAAGGTAGACCACCGTATAACGAACTGAAAACATAGTTATCATCACGTAAGATTTTATTCTTCTCATTCATAATCATTAGTCTCCCACATTTAGGATAATCATCGCGGTGAGAAGGATATTGCCTTAAATAGTAATGTAATCCATAAGCTTGAGCTAAATAATTATACTCTTTGTCGCTAATTTTTTGCCAGTTTATTAAAGTTAGTTGCTGTTGAGCAAAAGGATTTTCCTTTCCAATATAAACAAACGTTGTATCATTAGGATCGTAATCTTGGGGTAGTTGATTCAACGCTAATGCAAATCCAAATTGATAATTTGTTTCATCAGTAGGTAAACAGTCGCTCTTTATTGCAAATACCTCTAATTTACTAATGGGAAAACTATACAATTTATTATATTCATAATTATATACGAATAAGTTATCCGTTTCGGATATGCCACTTGCAGTCAAAAAACTTTGTCGATATTTTAGAGGTAATTGATGTTTATCATTTTTACAATCATCCTCTATATTAGGAAATATAGGTTTAATAGATTGTTTTTTATTGCCATCTTTGTCATAAATAACAATATGACTACCTCGGAGTACCGATACAAAATAGAATTTTGGCCCGTTATTATCAATAAGATTGAGTTCAAATATCTCTAATTGCTCTCGTGTATTGCCAATTGCATAAAAGCTACAACTCAATAAGAACAATATATATATCGGTATTATTTTCTTTATTGGCATTTTATTCACTTCCTTATGTATTAATTCATCAATATCTGGCTATTAAGGCGAATCAAAACCAAATATCACTAAAGTTTGAATCATTTAATGTAGACAATGTAAATGAACGTTTAATGGTGCATTAAGTTATCCATCGCTATAATATTGGTGGCGTTAACTTATACTCTAAACCAAATTCATTACGCGTTTTTACTTGTTGATAACGCCTTACCATCTGTTGTTCAAAATCTTCAGTATAGGCTCGTCTTTATCGTCGTTTTATCTTCTTCGTTTTTGCCATTTTTAAGAATAATTTATCTTATTCCCTTAAAAAAGTTGTTCTTAATCAATATTATTCACAACTATAAAAACGAAGATCGCAACGTAATCTTATGTCATAACTAGGAAAAGATGAATCAATAAAGTCTATCACCGGGCAGTTGAATTCTGAGACAAAGCCAAACACAACTAATGGTTTATTTTTAAATAATCTTCCCGTCCATTGATTTTTGTATTCATGATCTTTATCTTTAAATAATCTTCTCGTCCATTGCTTTTTGTATTTATGTTCTTTATCTGTGCCATTTAAAGGTAGAGTGATGTATATCGTCGATGAAAGATAGTCACTATTAAATAAGATGTTATTCTTGCCATCCTTAACCACTAATATCCCAATTTCAGGGTAATTATCTCGTTCAAGGTAATGATCTGGGTCCCACACTTTCCCTAATGTCGCTAAATAGTAATGTAATCCATGAGATTGAGCTAAATAATCATACTCTTTATCGTTAATTTTTTGCCAGTTTAATAAAGTTAGTTGCTGTTGAGCAAAAGGATTTTCCTTTCCAATATAAACAAACGTTGTATCATTAGGATCGTAATCTTGAGGTAGTTGATTCAACGCTAATGCAAATCCAAATTGATAATTTGTTTCATCAGTAGGATCACAACCGCTCTTTATTGCAAATACCTCTAATTTACTAATGGGAAAACTATACAATTTATTATATTCATAATTATATACGAATAAGTTATCCGTTTCGGATATGCCACTTGCAGTCAAAAAACTTTGTCGATATTTTTGAGGTAATTGATATTTATTTTTTTTATAATCATCCTCTATATCAGGAAATATTGGTTGGATAGATTGTTTTTTATTGCCATCTTTATCATAAATAACAATATGGCTACCTTGGAGTAACTTAACAAAATAGAATTTTGGCTCGCTATCATCAACAAGATTAAGTTCAAATATCTCTAATTGCTCTCGTGTATAACCAATTGCATAAAAGCTACAACTTAATAAGAACAATATACATATCGATATTATTTTCTTTATTTGCATTTTATTCACTTCCCTATGTATTAATTCATCAATATCTGGCCCTGTAGAGCATATCATTTACACATATAAAAACGAAGATCGCAACGTAATCTTATATCATAACTAGGAAAGGATGAATCAATAAAGTTTATCACTGGGCAACCCATTTTTGAGACAAAGCCAAACACAACTAATGGTTTATTTTTAAATAATCTTCCCGTCCATTGATTTTTGTATTCATGATCTTTATCTTTGCCATTTAAAGGTAGAGTGCTGTATATCGTCGTTGAAAAATAGTCATGATTAAATAAGATGCTATTCTTGCTATCCTTAACCACTAATATCCCAATTTTAGGGTAATAATCTCGTTCAAGGTGGTCCCACACTTTCCCTAATGTCGCTAAATAGTAATGTAATCCATGAGTTTGTGCTAAATAATAATACTCTTTATCCTCTTTATCGCTAATTTTTTGCCAGTTTAATAAAGTTAGTTGCTCTTGAGCAAAAGGATTTTCCTTTCCAATATAAACAAATGTTGTATCACTAGGATCGTAAGTATCATTATGATCGTAATCTTGAGGTAGTTGATTCAACTCTAATGCAAATCCAAATTGATAATTTGTTTCATCAGTAGGAAAACAATCATCCTTTATTGCAAATACCTCCAATTTACTAATGGGAAAACTATACAATTTATTATATTCATAATTATATACGAATAAGTTATCCGTTTCGGATATGCCACTGGCAGTCAAAAAACTTTGTCGATATTTTTGAGGTAATTGATATTTATCCTTTTTATAACCATCCTCATTATCAGGAAATATTGGTTGAATAGATTGTTTTTTATTGCCATCTTTGTCATAAATAACAATATGACTACCTTGGAGTAACTTAACAAAATAGAATTTTGGCTCGCTACCATCAACAAGATTAAGTTTAAATATCTCTAATTGCTCTCGTGTATAGCCAATTGCATAAAAGCTACAACTTAATAAGAACAATATACATATCGGTATTATTTTCTTTATTTGCATTTTATTATTTTTCCTGTTCTTTTAACCAAGCAATCTCCTGTGCCCAAATATCTGGGTTAATCGTTTCAAGAATAAGAGGTATTTCATCAATCCGTGAGTCTTGCATAATAAATTTAAATGCGGTTTCACCAATGGTACCTTTACCTAAGCTGTCATGACGGTCAACATGACTGGCGAGTTCACTTTTGGCATCGTTTAAATGCATACCACATAAATAATTAAAACCGACAATTTTTTCAAATTCATCAAAGGTCTCTTTGCAGGCTTTTTCGCTGCGTAAGTCATAACCGGCAGCAAAAGCGTGACAAGTATCAATACAGACACCTACACGGCTTTTGTCTTCTACTTTATCGATAATTTGCGCAAGATGTTCAAATTTATAACCTAAGTTAGAACCTTGTCCAGCAGTGTTTTCGATAACCGCAACGGCATCTTTAGTTTTATCTAAGGTAATATTGATTGACTCAGAAATGCGGGATAAACATTCATCAACCGAAATTTTTTGTAAATGACTACCTGGATGAAAGTTTAGCAAGGTTAAGCCTAACTGTTCACAACGTTGCATTTCGTCCAGAAACGCGGTACGTGATTTTTCAAGTTGTTCACTATCAGGGCTACCTAAGTTAATAAGATAACTATCATGAGGTAGAATTTGTTTACTGGTGAATCCATAGCGTTCACAACGTTTTTTGAAACTATCAATCACTGCAGTTTCAAGCGGTTTGGCATGCCATTGTCGTTGATTTTTAGTAAATAGAGCGAAGGCTGTTGCGCCAATTTGATGAGCATTTATTGGCGCATTATCCACACCACCAGCTGCACTCACATGTGCACCAATGTATTTCATATTTTTCCCCTAATTATTCGTTTGAGCCACTATTGCGTTGAAGTTGATCACGTAAATTAGGTGGAACGCCCTTAATAACGAGTGAATCAGTTTGTGGGTCCCATTTAATACGTTCACCTAATAGATCGGAGTTAAAACTTAGGGTTAATCCACCACCACTACCGGAGAATTTTTTCAATTGACGTAAGGCACTACGATCAGCAGGGAATGTATCTTCTAAATCATATTCGCTATTTTTTACAAATTCCATAAAGTTATTTTCGTCACTTGTTGGTAATTCATTAGCCAGATTTTTCAGCTCTATCTCTTCCCCTGCTTGTAATTGAGCTTGACAATAGTTATAGACATTTTCACGAGCATTGGTTTTATCTTGTTTATCAAATTGCATCTCTTGACAGTAATCATCTACCGCTTTAACAAGAGTTTTATTTTGCGCTTTTGCATCTAATCCTTCACTAGCACCTAAGTAATCCATGAAAAAATCAGATACTTTTCGCCCTACTCGACCTTTTAAGAAAGTTAAATAACGTTTTGATTCTGGTGCTGTTTGCCATTCAGTAATATCAATACGGGCAATAATATCCGCATGATCGATATCAAGATACTGAGTTTCAGAGATATTAAGCTCCTCATTAACTAACATGCTTAAGCAACTATTTAATACAGCAATAATTAGATATTCAACGGCAAGGTATCGATAGTGGCAAAAAATAACAGTACCACCTTCTGCAAATGGATATTTGGCTAATTCATTACGCAACTGTTTGGTTGATTCTTGACTAAAATTAAGAAAATTTTGATTACCTAAACGTAACTCTTTAAGTGATTGTTCAAAAAGACTTTCACTATTAAATAAACCATATGCTTTGCTTTTATTGTTGTAAATTCTATTAATATCTTCAATCAAGTTAGCAACAGCTTGTTCATTACCGAGTAGTGAGTCACGAAGTTGTAATTCGATATCCGTATCGCTTTTTCTTATTAATTTATGTAAAACAACGTTTTCTATTTGTACGCTCATGGAGATTCCTAATTAGCTTGACGATTTAATAGCATCTATTTTAACAAAGCACTAAAAAAGTGCTATCATCAATTTATAACTCTGCTAAACTAAACAACATTCTTATTGTCAATTTTATACTTTTACGTATCCTTGTTCTAAAACTTCTATATAACTTTTAACCTTTTATCAATGTGAATCAAAATGACAAACTCACACGATATTTATGATGATTTTAAACATAAAAAAATCAGCTTATTGTTTTGGCAATATGCGCTTCCATCTATTATCGGCACAACAGTGAATACGTTGTATAACATTATTGATGGAATTTTTATTGGCCATTGGATTGGTCGTGAAGCACTGAGTGGCGCAGGTATTATTTTACCGGTAATGAATCTTGCTGCGGGCATTGGCATGCTAGTAGGTATTGGTTCTGCCAGCCGAATATCTATCTTTTTAGGCCGAGGTGAAATCGATAAAGCAGAAAAAGTAGCAGGAACTTCTTTCATGTTAACTGCCGTACTTAGTGGCATCACTTTAGCCTTACTACTCTATTTTATCGATCCTGTTTTACACTTTATTGGTTCAAGCCCAACCAACCATATTTATGCTCGTGAGTTTTTAGAGGTGTTTTTACCGGGCAGTATATTTATCACATTAACATTTAATTACAACAATATGATGCGCGCCAGTGGCTATCCGTTTAAAGCCATGGTGACTATGTTTATTAGCGTAATTGCCAACATTATTTTAGCGCCAATTTTTATTATAGGTTTAGGTTGGGGAATGAGAGGAGCAGCTTTTGCCACCACACTCTCAATGTTTATTAGCTTTCTGTTTGTGATGCAACACTTTATCAGCAAAAACAGTAATATCAAATTATACCGTCGCAACTTTAGGCTCGATTTTACTTATATTAAGTCGATTTTGTCGATTGGCATGTCACCATTTGCTATGCAAGTTGCCGCCTCAGTGGTAGTTGTTTTTATAAACTGGCAGTTAACCCGTTATGCCCCCATTTCACATGTTTCAAGTGATGATGCGATTGCTGGTTATTCTAACGCTAACCGATTAATTACACTGATTATCATGATTGTGATTGGTGTAAATCAAGGTATGCAACCTATTATTGGTTATAATTACGGCTCTAAAAATTATGTCCGGGTGAAGGAAACGTTTATCTATGCAGTTAAAATTGCCACAGTAATTACTAGTGTTGGTTTTATATTTGGTTGCTTTATGCCTGACGTGCTGGTTAAAGCGTTTAGTTCTGATGTCGATTTAGTGGCAATATCCGCGATTGCACTACGTTATACTACGTTTTCATTTGCGTTTGTCGGCTTTCAAATGGTAACAACTAGTTTTTTCCAATGTATCGGAATGGCAAAGATTTCTATTTTGTTAAGCCTTTCAAGACAACTTTTAATTTTATTACCAACGCTTTATATTCTTCCATTATTCTTCGATTTAGATGGCGTTTGGGCTGCATCACCAACGGCAGACCTTTTATCAACCGGTATCGCTTATGCCGCGTTATATTGGTATTTCAAATCGATAAAAAGAAGACATCGTTTAGCTTAAGCTCGTTTATATTAAGCAGTTAGTTAATGAAGATTGATTTTATAACTCTAAAAAATGAAAAAGGCGGACTAAGCCCGCCTTTTAAATTTCAATTTAGCTGTCGTTTAATTAATTCTCACTAAAACTAAATTTTAATTAATCAAAAATTATTGACAAATTGGATGCTCCACACCGCCTTCACAAGCTTTTTCAAATAAATCCATCGCTTTATCGTGATCTTTTTTTAGGTCAGCCACGCCATTTTCATACATGATAGCTAAATTAAACTGGGCTTCAGGTATACCTTGTTCAGCTGCTTTTTCATACCAGTATCGAGCTTTAATTACATCTTTTTTAATACCTTGACCAAAAAAATACATATCTCCTAAAAAAGATTGAGCATAAGACAAACCTTGTTCTGCCGATTTTTCAAGTAGTTCTTTTGCTTTTAATGGATCTTTTTCAACACCTCGTCCTTCTTTATACATGCCACCTAAATTTAATTGCGCATACTTATCATTTTTTGCAACACCTTTTTCATACCACTCTTTCGCTTTAGCATAGTCTTGTTCAACGCCATCACCTTTATCATACATAGTACCTACATTGGATTCGGCTGTTCCACTGCCTTGTGCAATAGCTTTATCAAACCATTCTCTCGCTTTAACGGTATCTTTTTCAACACCTTCTACCCCATTGAGGTATCTATAGCCTAACTCATTTAGTGCAACTGGATCATTTTGCTCGGTGGCAATTTTTAGTACTTCATCATATGGTACATTATCATATTTAGCTGCATTAACCGAACATGCAAAAAATAAAATTAATAAACCACTTGTAAGCATTTTTTTCATATTAATTATTCCTTCTCATCCATTAAAATTTTGCTACCAACGCTTTATATTCCATCATTATTTTTCGATTTAGATTTTGTTTGGGCATCATCACCGACTGTTAACCGTTTATCAGCCAGTATCACTTATGCTACGTTATATTGGTATCATAGATCAATTAAAAGTCGACATTATCCGAAACATTAAAAAGGGGCACCTTGCCCCCGTAAAATCATTATAATTGATCACAAGCTTGTTTTAATAATTCATTAGTTTCATTATCGATATAGACATTTTCAACTAAAATTCCTTTTTTAACATCTCTTAGATCAAACTCTTTTTTATTTTTCCTCATTAATTTCTTTTTCTCTATGCTAAAAATACTATTCTGCTTGCATTGGGGGCATTGACAATATTGGTATTCTAAAACATCGATAGTTTTTGTTGACTTGTCGACTTCGCTTGCAAGTAATTTTTCATTAACATAGAGTGTTGATTGCAATAAGACATCAGCATAATTATTAGTGACATGGCTAGTAATATTAGATTCTAAATTTTCATTACTATACGAGAAAAATCGGAATTTTCTATACCAAACTCGACAATCTTCACAAAAATATTCGTTAAATTTAAATGCAGCAAGTAATGGATAGAAAAAGGCAAGAAATTCGATTAAATATAAGATTTTCAACATGGAACCAGAAATATAACCTGTACTTGCACCTTTACTGATGATTATTTTGTGGATTGGAAGAATACCATTAAACATGAGGTCACATACCGTGAACGGTTTGAAAAACAGCTTAATATAACTCTTTGGACCCAGCGACATAAAGTTAATTTCAAATGTGCATACGCTTGAATAATAGGCAAATAGACAGATAAAAAAAGCCATACACAAGTGAACAATGGTATTTCTTACTTTTGCTAACTTTGCAAGGTTATTTGTTATATAAGCTAATGTAAACCCCATCCCACCAACTAAAGCAATATTAATTACTACAATTGGTGAAATATAAGAGATAAATGAATAGATGATACCCAAAATTATTGCGGCCAAAATACCTGCTAATGTATAGCCAATAGTTAATAGTGGATCATATTTTTTTGAAGACTGATAATAACTAACAGTAAAACTCATTGTTTTATTCCCTTAACAATAAATGACAAATAAAAAAATTAATTTATAGCTAACCTAAAATGTTAATTGTTAATTTTTATAGTTTTCCACAAAATAGGAACTATATGATTAATTTGACAGAAGTCATTTTAAAGGTACTTGCGAAAAAGTAAAGATGAATAATGTATTGAATTAGATAAATTTTTTATTTAGGCTTGACGAGATAACCATTACTAGACAAATAAAAATCAACAATATCCCCCCCAAACCGATTAATGATAAATCCTCACCAACAATTAATATCGCCAGAATTGTGGCTACCGCGGGTTCCAATAGGCTAATGGTAGTTGCTAAACTGGCAGATATTTTTGATAATCCATACCCATAACATAGATAACCCAAAAACATCGGAATTAATGCCATATAACAGCCAACTGCAATATTATTCCATGCTGCAAAAAACGTAGTTCCCGTTATTAGCATTACCGGAATCAGTAATAAACCGCCACAACCAAAAGTAGCCCCCATGGCCGCTTTGCTATCAATACCTTTTAACATTAATTGTCGTGCTGACCATGAGTAAAGTGCATAAGTAAAACCAGCAATAAGTCCTAATAAAATTCCCAAACCAACATAATTATATTCAATTGTGGTCGAGGCATTTTCAGAAAATGCTAACATAGTCATGCCGATAATACCCAATAAAGCGCCAATAACCCATTGTTTAGTTACTTGAAAATCAGGACTAGTATATTCAATCATAGCTGATAAGATTGGCGCAGATCCTATTGAAACAACCGTACCGATAGTAACGCCTGATAAGCGCATAGATGAATAAAATGCCAAAGGATAGATAGCCACGGCTAAGGCACCTACAATTAAAAAACGGCTATGAGCTGTTAATAATGAATGGTTTTGCTTAATATTATGAATAGCTAATCCGCATTGCAATATCCCACCAATACCCATTGCGAATGAACCAATAAATAGAGGAGATAAAGTAGGGGCAAAAGTGGCTGCTGTGCCAGTTGTGCCCCATAATAGCGATGACAAAATAACAGCAAAAATACCGCGATATTGATTCATCAACAAGTAAATTATTCGATATTTTGTACTTGCTCACGGATTTGTTCAATCAACACTTTTAGTTCGATAGCGCTAGCGGTTACATCAGCATTAATTGATTTTGAAGCAATGGTATTTGATTCACGATTAAATTCTTGCATCATAAAATCGAGTCGACGACCTACGGCCTCATTTTTCTTTAAGATCGAATATGTTTCGTTAACATGCGTCATTAACCGATCTAGTTCTTCAGCGACATCAATTTTTTGGGCAACCATAACAATTTCTTGCTCTAGACGTGAGCTATCCAGATCAATATTAGCTTCTTCAAGCTTACTTTTTAATCGTTCTTTTTGCCATTCTAATATCTGCGGCATCCAAGTACGAATTTTATCAACTTCTTCGGTTATTGCTTGTAAGCGCTGAGTAATTAATTCACAAAGCGCTTTACCTTCACGCTCCCGAACGGCGATAAATTCATCAATTGCGGTTTCAAGTAAAGCCAAAATTTCTTGCGAAATGGTATCTAAATTTTGTTCTTTGCTTGACATAACACCTGGCCAACGTAAAACATCAAGCGGATTTATTTGTCCCGTTTGATACTCACGTTTTATCCAGTCACCAGCTGTTAATATTTGTTTAGCCAGTTCAATGTTTAATGACAGTTCTTGATGTTGTGCCGCTGGATCTAATTCGAAACGTAAATTACATTCGACTTTTCCGCGCGTTAATCGTGCCCGAAGTCGTTCACGAATAATCGGTTCAAGAGAGCGAAACTGTTCGGGTAAACGAATATAGGTTTCTAGGTAGCGTTGATTGACCGAACGTAACTCCCAAGAAGCACTACCCCATGATTGGTTCAACTCTTTTCGTGCATATGCGGTCATACTAGAAATCATAATAGGTCCTAAATTTATGAAAAACTTGCTGGGCATTGTATCACAAATTCTGTATAATGTGCTCTTAGCTTAGGCTAAACATCAACGCTTTCTTGTTGATGTCCTCCTAAATGATTTAATAAGTTCAAAGATAAATTTTAAAATAAAACTGCTGGAGAATTGCATGCGCCCGTCTGGTCGATCCGCGGAACAAGTCCGCCCAATCAAAATAACCCGTCATTACACTAAGCATGCAGAAGGTTCTGTATTAGTCGAGTTTGGTGAAACAAAAGTACTTTGTAATGCAACAATTGAAGAATCTGTACCACGCTTTTTAAAAGGTCAAAATCAAGGATGGGTAACTGCTGAATATGGTATGTTGCCGCGAGCTACCAATTCAAGAACCCAACGTGAAGCGGCAAAAGGAAAACAAACTGGCCGTACGATGGAAATCCAACGCCTTATTGCCCGTTCATTACGCGCAATGATTGACCTAAAATTATTAGGGGAATATACCATTACATTAGATTGTGATGTTATCCAAGCTGATGGAGGCACTAGAACAGCATCAATAACTGGTGCTAGTGTGGCATTAGTTGATGCAATAAACATGATGTTAGCAAGTGGTAAAATCAAGCAAAACCCAATTAAATCTTTAGTGGCTGCCGTATCGGTAGGCATTGTTAATGGTGAAGCGGTATGCGACTTAGAATATATTGAAGATTCTAATGCCGAAACCGATATGAATGTGGTAATGACTGATGATGGTCGCATCATTGAAGTTCAAGGTACTGCCGAAGGTGAACCATTTAGTCATGAAGAATTATTAACTTTATTAGAACTGGCAAAAAATGGCATTACAACCATTATAGAAGCACAAAAACAAGCTTTAAAAGATTAATTGGAGAGGATCGATGAAATCATATAAGAGTGAATTTATAGAATTTGCTTTAAATAGGCAAGCATTAAAATTTGGTGAGTTTACCTTAAAATCAGGGCGGAAAAGTCCCTATTTTTTTAATGCAGGACTATTTAATACCGGAAAGGATTTGGCGTTATTAGGTCGTTTTTATGCTGCTGCATTAATGGATGCAAATTTACAATATGATGTCATCTTTGGTCCTGCCTACAAAGGTATTCCAATTGTCTCATCTACAGTTGTTGCGTTATCCGAGCACCACAATGTTGATGTACCTTATTGCTTTAACCGTAAAGAAGCTAAAGATCATGGTGAAGGTGGTAATTTAGTTGGTAGTTCGATCTATCAACAACGCGTCATGTTAGTTGATGATGTAATTACTGCTGGTACTGCAATTCGTGAATCAATGCGAATCTTAGAAGATAATCAATCTAAGCTTGCTGGTGTATTAATCTGTCTTGATCGTCAAGAAAAAGGTCGAGGTGAATTATCCGCTATTCAAGAAATCAAACAAACTTATAATTGTGACGTAATTTCGATTATCACTTTAGATGATTTGATCCAATATCTTTATCGTGATCCATCACGTAAAGACCAAGTAATCCAAGTCGAAGCTTATCGTTCTGAATATGGCATTAAATAACCAAGCGTCGTAAGACGCTTTTTTTATATTTGCAAACTTTTACAATTATTTGACAACTTTTCAATTAAAGTAATTACCATTTTTTCTTATCTTTCGACATTAATTTACTTAAGCCCATTTCGCTAGCCTGAATTAAGAAAATAACCATTATCAAGCGTCTCTTAATATTGGATTAACTAAATGAAATCTTGCTGATTATTTTGAATGACTTTGAACAAAGAATTTCGCATTATCGTAATGATAGATAATTCGTGAAAAATCGAAAGGTTCACCAGAAGAAGTATAAAAGATCTCTTCAACACATAAAGCGGGATCGCCGGCCTTTAAACCCAAATAAGGAGCGATATCTTCATCCAATTTTATGGCTTTAAAATATTTATCTGAAAAACCGATATTGACCTTACAAATATCTTTTACATAACTAAAGATTGAGTTTTCGGCAATTTCTTTATTTAAATAAGAAATTATATTTTTTCGATAATAAGATTGTTCAAAACCGTATACTTTATCTTCAACCAAACGTAATCGCTTTATATAATAGACATATTCATCATCTTCACACTGAAGGTTTTCTTTAACTTTAGCATTAGGTTGAATAACATCAACATTAAATACTTGCGATGAGCCAGGTAAATCATTGAGATCAACACTAAAACCATGACTTTCCAGAAAATTTAGATAACCTTGTTTTTTCGGTTGTCGAACAAAGATACCACTACCTTGGATTTGATAAATTACGCCATGTCTTTCAAGACGATTTAGAGCCTTAATAATAGTAGTTCGGCTAACTTGATATTGCTGAATTAAACCTTCAATATTTGGTAATTGCGTATCTTTAGGCAAATCTTGCTGATAAATTGCTTGCTGGATTTTTTTCGCTATATCTTGATATTTTAACATTTGTTATTCTTTATTATTGTTATAAATAGTTTTTATTCTATACCTGTAAATTAATTATTAAATCAAAATTACGAGAAAACGGGATCTAGATCACAAACAATAAAATTGGTCATTAACAATTTTTAATTTAAGGTTACTATAAGCTCTCTTACCTGTTGAAAGGAGCATAATTAATGTCATCTAAAATTAGAGATTATAATAAATTGGCAGTTGATATATTAAACGAGATAGGCGGTGAAGATAATATTGTTACCGTAGCTCGTTGTGCCACTCGCTTGCGTTTAGTCACGCAACAAACGCCTGAACACGCTAAAGAAAATATTGCAAAATTCCCAGGCGTTATCACTGTGGTTGAAAAAGGTGGTCAAATTCAGATTGTTATCGGTACTAATGTAGATAAAGTCTATAATGCCTTTACCCAATTAATTAAAGGTGGTAATAAAGTTGATGTAAATAGTAAAAGTAGCATTTTAAACCGTGTTATTGCCACTATGTCAGCCGTTTTTGCCCCATTTGTTTATGTATTAGCTGGTGCAGGGATATTACAAGGTATCTTGATTTTAATTAAGCTAGCTTTCCCAGAATTTGAAGCAACAGGTACTTGCCAAGTATTTAACTTTATTTCTTGGGCTCCATTCGCATTTTTACCAATTTTTATTGCCATTACCGCATCACAGCATTTCCGTTGCAACATCTATATTGCAGTTGCTTGCTGTGCTGCCCTACTTTCACCAACATGGGCCGAATTGGCAGACATGATTGAGGCCGGGCAAGAGATTAATCTATTTGGATTAGCACTGTCTGAAACTACTTATAGCTCAACCGTATTACCTCCACTATTTTTAGTTTGGTTGCTGTCTTATTTAGAGCGTTTCTTAGAGCCTAGATTACACAGCATTATTAAACCGCTATTAATGCCATTAATCAGTCTAGTAATTATGGTGCCATTGACTTTAGTTGCGATTGGTCCACTTACTGCTGGTGCTGCACATTATATTGCTAGTGGTTATAATTGGATTGTTAATCTTGCTCCATGGGTTGCCGGTGGCATTATTGGCGCATTTTGGCAAGTACTTGTTATTTTCGGCGTCCATTGGGGTATTACACCTGTGATTATCGAAAATATTAGCCAATACGGTAAAGACTCTTTCCAAGCTTACCAAACTATTGCCGTAATCGGTCAAGTTGGTGCTGCACTAGGCTTCTATATCAAAACGCGTTCTAAAGAAATGAAAGGTGTCTCTTTATCAGCATTTATCACTGGTCTATTTGGTATCACTGAACCGGCTATTTACGGGGTTAACTTACGTTTCAAAACGCCATTTATCTATGGTTGTGTGTGCGGTTCACTTGGTGGTATTGCTGCTGGCTTCTTTACACCTTACTACTATACTTATGCGGCATTACCTGGACCATTAACCATCGTTAATGCAATTAATCCAGAACATTATGGTTCGTTCATCGGTGTTGCACTTGGTTCAGCCATTGCGTTATTTGGCCCAGTCCTACTTCTACAAATTTTTGGGACTAATGAAACAAAAGCAAATAATATACCTGTTGAAGACGATACACCAAAAATCGTTATCGACGAAATCGATGTAACAAGTCCAATGATTGGTAAAGTATATCCACTAAGTGAAGTTCCAGATCCCGCATTTGCTCAAAAATTAATGGGTGAAGGTATTGCGATAGAACCAACTGAGAACCATGTCTATGCACCTTATAATGGTAAAGTAACCGCCGTTTTTGAAAGTTCAAAACATGCTATCGGTTTAACTTTAGATAATGGCGTAGAATTATTAATTCACGTTGGTATTGATACTGTTAATCTGACTAACAATGAATTTAGTTACCATGTGAGTATGGGACAACAAGTTAAAACGGGTGATTTACTAATTAGCTTTGATCCGCAAGCAATTAAACAAGCTGGTTACCCATTAATTACACCGATTATTATTGTTAATACTGATCAGTTCCAAATGATCACACTAACTGATAAAACTGAAGTAAATCTTGACGATATCTTATTTGAAATTAAGCAATAACAAGGAACCAAAAATGACTAAAAAACCATTTTTATGGGGTGGTGCATTAGCTGCCCACCAATTTGAAGGCGGCTGGAATGAAGGGGGCAAAGGACCAAGCGTGGTTGATGTCATGACCGCTGGTGCTCATGGCGTTGCAAGACAAATCACTCAAGATATCGAAGCTGGTAAATTTTATCCAAATCACACTGCAATTGATTTTTATCATCATTATAAAGAGGATATTAAATTATTTGCTGAATTAGGTTTGAAATGTTTACGTACTTCAATTGCTTGGACCCGAATCTTTCCTAATGGTGATGAGTTAGAACCAAATGAAGCTGGCCTACAGTTTTATGATGACGTGTTTGATGAACTTATTGCTAATGGAATTGAACCGGTTATCACCCTTTCACACTTTGAAATTCCATTACATATTGCTCGTCATTATGGTGGATTCAGAAATCGTAAAACGGTTGAGTTTTTCGAACGTTTCGCAATTAGTTGTTTTGAGCGCTATAAAAATAAAGTCAAATATTGGATGACATTCAACGAAATCAATAATCAAATGGATACTAGTAATCCAATCTTCTTTTGGACTAATTCAGGTGTAAAAGTTAAACCTGGTGAAAATCCACAAGAAGTGCTTTATCAAGTAGCACACTATGAATTATTAGCAAGTGCTAAAGCGGTAATTGCTGGTAAGAAAATTAATCCTAATTTTGAAATTGGTTGTATGATTTCGCATGTGCCAATCTATCCATATTCTTGTAATCCTGAAGATATGATGGCATCAGAAATCGCTATGCATCAACGCTTCTTCTTCCCTGATGTACATGTACGTGGTTATTACCCAGCTTATGCATTAAAAGAGTTTGAACGAGAAGGTTACAAACTTGACATCACTGAAGATGATTTAGCCTGTTTAAAACAAGGAACAGTTGACTACATCGGCTTTAGTTATTACATGTCAACAGTGGTAAAAGCTGATGCTAAAAATGAACATCGTGACAATATCGTCAATGGTGCGCTTCCAAATGCGGTTGAAAATCCATACATTAAAAGCAGTGACTGGGGATGGCCAATCGATCCGGAAGGATTACGTTACACTCTTAACCGTTTATATGATCGTTATCAATTACCACTATTCATTGTTGAAAATGGTTTTGGTGCGATAGATGAACTAGAACACGATAACCAAATTCATGATAAACCACGTATTGAATACCTTGGCGCTCATATCAAAGCGATGCAAAAAGCGATGGATTACGATGGTGTTGATGTGATTGGTTATACAGCATGGGGAATTATCGACGTAGTATCTTTCACTACTGGTGAAATGAAAAAACGTTATGGCGTAATTTATGTTGATCGTGACAATGAAGGTAACGGCAGCATGAAACGCTATAAAAAAGAATCATTTGAATGGTATAAAAATGTAATTAAGACTAATGGTCAAAATTTAAAATAATCATTTAGCTATCTATTCAACATAACAATCAAGGATCTGATTTATCAAAATTAAATCAGATCCTTAATCATTAACAAATCTCACCATGATCTAATAGTAAAAAATAACTATTTGATCGTCAGTTAGCAATCAAAATTGAAAAATTAGCTGTTTTTCAACTTGAGGATCAATCAAAGTGACATGAAAACCAATTAATCTTATACCTCGATTATTTCGTCTTTCTGTCCACACTTTATAAGCCTGCTCAATCAGATCATCCTTATCCAATTTTGACCAGACATGCTCTTGGGTTGTCAGTTGAAAATCATCAAATTTAAATTTGACCCCTTGCCTTGCAATCGATAAATCAGCACGAACTTTGCTTAATCTTTTTTCGAGTTCATCAAATAACGGATCAAATTGAGCTAAACACTCATCCCAACTATGAATATCATCAACTAAAGTACGCTCTACGCCTACGGATTTACGTTGTCTGTCATTACAAACTTCACGTTCATCTATACCTTGACAACGTTCATATAAAATTCGACCAAACTTACCAAACTGATTAAGCAATTTGGTTAGGTCATAATTGACCACATCCTTACAAGTATACAATCCCAATTCAGTTAGCTTTTTCTCAGTTACTTTACCCACACCAGGAATTTTTTTTAGCGGTAACTGCTCAATAAAACTCCCTACTTGTTCGGGTGTAATCACATATTGGCCATTTGGCTTATTCATGTCAGAGGCTATTTTAGCTAAGAACTTAAGTGGTGCAACACCAGCCGAAGCAGTGAGTTCGAGTTCTTTATATATCGCTTGACGGATATCTTGAGCAATTAAAGTGGCAGAGCCGTGAAAAAGCTTACAATCAGTCACATCTAGATAAGCTTCATCAAGGGAGAGTGTTTCAATAGCTTGAGCATATCGTTTAAAGATTTGCTGAATTTGAGTAGAAACTTCTTTATAAACAGCATGCCGACCGGGGATAACTTTAAGATTAGGACATAGCTTAACTGCCTGTGCCATTGACATAGCGCTATGAACACCAAATTGCCGAGCTAAGTAATTTGCAGTTGATACCACACCTCGCTTACGCGGATCACCCCCTACCGCAATAGGTATATTGCGATAACGGGGATTGTCTCTCATTTCGACAGCGGCATAAAAACAATCCATATCGACATGAATAATTTTTCGCATAATAGGTGTAATAGCATTTAAAAATAACTGTATAAATATACAATACCATACCTTAACTTTATCTGCAAATTACTCACTATTATTTAGTTAACTTATCAAAATCAGTTAAGCCTTTTTTATCATGAGGATCGCCAATCCACCGAATCGGTTGTTCAAATTTCGGATTTACTATACTTTTTTCTGGAGCATAGGAATTATAACTAAGCCCAGCTAAATCAGACCAAGTATGAATCAAGTCTTGAGTACTGAATTTTCTATTCACATAGGACTGATAGTTATTGGGATGACTAGCTAGCCATTTTGGTGACTGCCATAGCATAAATGGAACGGTATACATCACCTTAGTCGGCGCTTTTTCATTACGCCCTAAAACATCATGCGGAGGAGTTTGATAAACATCTTCACCATGATCAGAAAAATACAACATAAAACCATTTGCTTGACTATCTTTAAATAAATTAAATAGCTTAGTTGTTACAAAATCATTATAGTTGATCGCATTATCATAACTGTTATAAACCTTTAACTTATCATCATCTAGTTTAAACGCTAAATCCGATCTATCATTAAAACGCTGATACTCTGCACTTTGAGGATAGCGCAATTCATATTTCATATGCGTACCCAACAAATGAATGACGATAAATTTCTTTTCAACAGGATCCTGTAATACTTTTTTAAATGGTTCAAATACCGATGAGTCATATTGGCGTGAACTTTGATTACGATCATTATTCATATAAAACTGTTCATCAGCTTGTTTAGAAAACATAGTCAACATCGTATTACGTTTTGTCATCGTCTGTTGATTAGTGATCCAAAACGTTTTATAACCAGCCTGCTTCATAAGGTGAATAAGCGAGGGTTTGCTAAGATATAAATCTGGATTTTGTTCATCTGCCAAAGTTAGGGCTTGCTGCAATATTTCAATAGTATAAGGTCTTGATGAAACCACATCATTAAACACAACAAAATCAGGATTATCTTGCTTAAATTGTTCAATCAACGGCGTAGTATTGCGTTCATAGCCATAAATACCCATCCGAGTACGTGTGGTCGATTCACCAATCACTAACACTAATGTTCTTGGTGTATCACCATTATCATCCGTTAAATTTTCAAACTCAGGCAGTGTTTGCAGATGATTTAAGATATTCTCCATATTTGAAAGTTGCGAACGATAAGCTAAATAACTATTGATTAATTGCCACGGAACCGTGGTTTCCATACGTGTTAGCAAATGCTGAGTTGCTTGTTCAAACGACATTTTTTTTATTACAACACTAATACACAGCGGCATTAATGCATAAATAACAATGATTATCGACACTAACCATTTAGTCATATTTTTAACATAAATAGGTTTGACTTTAAGCCATAGAAAAAAACCAAGCGAAATATAGATCAGCAATACTATAACTAACTTAATGCTTAAATATTGAGAGATAAATTCATGTGATTCGTTATAATTCGACTCGGCCATTACAAAAAAGACACTCTGTGAAAACTCTTGTCGATATATGGTAAAATAACCAATAGAAATTAAAGATAATCCCCCAATTATAATGCCATAAACAGTAGCAATTTTTTTGGTATAACGAGGGAAAAATAATACCGGTACTAGCCAAATCATGCTGTAAATAATTGAATCACGTAAGCCAATAAAATTAGCATGTCCAGACAAAGCAATATAGAGTTGCAAACTACAAGAAAAGTAACAAAAAAATAACATCACATAGATCAATGAACACCAATTAAAACTCACAGAATTATCTAACTTTTGCATAGCTACTATTATTCACAATTAATAATGGTCACTAAACTAACAAAAGCAGATTAACAAAACCTTAAGAGCAAATAATAATGGTTAATTACTGTCTTTTTGTGAAAGAAAAGTAGAATAAGCGTTTCAAAAACCCCTCTCCTCAAAATTTTTTGGTTCTTTATTTTTTAGTTCTTTGAGTTTCGGACGTTTTGTTGTTTGGTGGTTGTTTCTATACGGTGATTACGTCCGAGTTAAGAGGGTTGGCGCGAACCCTCTTTACAATCTCCCGCGGCGACTACGCAAGTGGTCACGATGTGACTGCCTTCCGCCTTCGTTCGCTCTTAACGCACCGGCTGTGATTTGTTCCTGACAAATCACAGCCTTGGCAAACATCCCTGTTTGCCATGCTAACCTCACTCAGTTGTCAGCACATTGCCAATGTCGCGCCACAAAATCGTTTTTATCGCCCTAACGTTATTTTTATCCTCAACTTCAATACCTAAGAACTAAAAAATAATAGTTAAGGATAGACACAGAGTCCGTAATTGGGGAAGGGATAATCGTTATATATCGTACCATCCCACGAGTTAACCACAAAAAAACGATAAGGATTACCACCCACACTATCTTGCGTCCAATGGCCGTATTCGAAGTAGCGATTAGCGTATCCGAAGTGGGCATTAGCGTAATAGCGCATATCCCCCCATTCCGTGAAAAATCCTGCACCAATGTGACGACGGAAATACTTATTAGGTGACGAAGGCGTTGCACCTTCTGCACCTTCACACACATCTTGAGTCTGCCAGTCCCGCCATGGTTCACAAGTCGCATTAGTTAAATCACTGACCGTTGGGAGACGGTATCCAATATTATTACACCAAGATTTCGTACTAAGATAGGAATAATAAATTTCACCACGATTAACAAACCATTGCTTTAACTCAAATCCATATTTGACCACCGCATTACCACTGCTATCACGACCAACTAACTCAAATACCTGCGGTAAAGATAGTCTGTCGATTTCACCTGGATTATTTGAAGACCATTGCGATGGTGTAGCAACAGGACCCGTTAGGGTGACTCGAACGCTGGTACTTGTTGAATCGGTCATCGTCGCCGTAATACCACCATGAGAAACCGGAGCCCAAGATAAGGCCTGATTAGTGCCGGCAATAACTAAATCAAAATACAAATTATTAGCACCAGTAGTCGGGAAGTTTGAACCATAAGACGATGGCGTAAATGATTGTGGTAGAAAACCCTTCCCATAACGGTACCATTTGTCAGCAGGAATACCACCCAACCCAAACCCACTTATGTTAGGCATTACATAACAAATCACTGGCGATGATTCTTTCTTAGGATTAATATAATAAGTGGTACTCCTTCGCTCAAAACGAGTTTCATTAGGCACACCATAACGTGTTGTTAATCTACTTTCAAAATTAGATAAGACTAATTTATATGGCGCTTTACAAATAGACAGCACTTCATTACGGGCAACACGAGAACCGTCTTTATCAAAAATATCTAAATATAAACCACCGGTAGCAGTGACACCATTAATCCCCTGACCATCACCATCATCATCCCCCCAATAATTATAGGGTGATGCAATAAGAGAATTTAATTCGATTAAATTTTTATCAGTTGGTATCAACATACCAATATCATTAAAACTCTGACCAGCAACCGGTAACTCGATAGGATTGTCTAAACTTGAATCATTGGTTGTCCGAGTAAATGTTCTTCCATCTGAAAGGGATATCCTGAGTAGCGCTTCAGTATTTGTTACCCGAGTACTACCACCATCGAAGGTTAAATAAGGCGCTGAACCTTGAATAACATAAATCGTTTTAGCGGTTAATGCATGATTAGCAAAAGAAATAGAAAGTAAAACAACCACGGTTAATATGAAAACCATCGGCCGAGATAAACAGGCTAAACCAAGAAATTTTAAAAAATTTTGCCGAATTTGCTGGAAAAATAAATTGTAATGAGATAATAGACCGTGCGTGCTTAACTTTACTAACGTTAAATTATAGGTTTGGTGTTTGGTGTTTGGTGTTTTAAATTATAACACATATCCGACATTCCTGTCAATTAAATTAATGATTTATTTACAATTTTATGCCTACCGACATAAAATTTATCCATTCATATAAATATGCTATAAAAGTATAGTGATTGGAAAAAACCATGCAACTTATTTTGGCTGTTTAATTGTTAATTTTTGTAAAGGTGAATGTAATATTACCGCTTAATTACTCGCTTAAAACCAATTTCGAAGAAGATTTAGGGGGATTTTAGGCTTTAAAAACCCCGTTCCGCAAAATTTTTCAACTTAAAATTCTAACTTTCAATGCCTAATAAATTGGCAATTTTTTGATTTTCCGAATGCCATAACTGTTTTGGTGCTGCATTAAAAATAATTTTTCCATTATCAATAACAAGGCAACGTGAGAAGTGGTGAAGAGAATCATCTAAATAATGCGAGACCATCATTAAAGTAAGGTTGAATTCGCTACATACTTGATTAACAAGAGCTAGCATTTCAAAACGTAATGCTTGATCAAGGGCAGAAAATGGTTCATCAAGGAGTAAAATTGGACGATGTTGTATTAAACAGCGTGCCAGTGCAACGCGTTGCCGTTGACCACCTGAGAGCTGTTCGGGATAACGTTGGTTAAAGCCTTCTAATCCGACACGCACTAATATGTCACCAATTATTGTCCGTTCTGCTCGGCTAAGTTTTAATAATGGTTTAATACCTAACGCTATATTTTGTTCGACAGTGAGATGGCTAAATAAATTATTGTTTTGGAATAGCATCGATACCGGCCGTTTACCCGGTAAAGTTGTGGTGACGTTTTGATGATTTAGGATAATTTGCCCTGAATGAGGAAAAATAAATCCGGCAATTAAACTGAGTAATGTACTTTTGCCTGCACCACTTGGGCCAACAATCACTACTCTTTCTTTAGCAGCAATATTAAGCACAAAGTGCATGTTGAAGTTATCATATTGATACTCAGTTTTTTGAAGTTCGATCATAATCCATAACAACCAATAAGCTAAATGATAAAATTAATAAAATTGCTGCTGTTACTATACTTTCTTTGTATTGATAATGCGATATCTGCTGATATAAATAATAAGGTAAAGTGGTGACTGACTGCCCACCAAATAAAGCAATTACACCAAAATCGCCCAATGACAAGATGCCAGCAAATGCAAAGCTCATTAATATTGTTCTTCTTAACCCTCTAAAATCAATTAGATAAAAGTGAGTTAAACCATTAATATTCAGTGATTGGGTAAGTCGCCAATATTGAGCAGTAATATCATACATTGGAACGGTAAGATTTTTTGTAATAAATGGTAAAGCCATCAATCCATTACAAACCATCATCAATAAGCAGATAAAAACGGTATTATTACTATAGTCAAATAGTAATAAAAATAATCCTGATGCCAATACCATACTTGGTATGGCTAGAATCAGTGATGCAATTAATAATAGTCCATTACTCAATCGCGGTTGTCTATTTATCAGTAGTCGACTGTTGGTCCAAAGTAATAGTAACCCTAGTGTCATGGCAATAATTGATGAACCAATTGCAATAATGATTGAAAAAAGTAAAGCTTGCTGTAATGAGAAGGTCAACAGTGAAAATTGAAAGAAATAGATACCTTGAAAAAGGATGGTCAGCATCGGTAACAGTATAAATAATCCACCAATCAAAACTAGCACTGAACTAACAATTTTTAATCCTTTGGGTTGAGGTAAACGGTAGTCTGTTTGAGTAAATTTTAGCGTTAATTTTTTATCGATTCTGTTTATCTTTTGCATTAATCCAACGAAGGCAATACAACAAACTAATTGTAAACAGGCAAGTAATGCTGCTTGTAACAGATCAAAATCACGAATTGCTTGATAAATAGCAACTTCAAGCGTGGTATATTTTGGCCCGCCACCTAATGCTAAAACAATAGCAAAACTTGAAAAACATAACATAAAAATTAATGCCGCCATAGGTAATATTTGTCTACGAAGTAATGGCCATTCAATAATTTTAAAAAAAGTTACATTGCTAAAATTTAATTGCGCAGCTAAGTGTTTTTGTTCAATAGGTACGCTTTGTAAGGTTTGATAAAATAGGCAGCAGGCATAAGGGAAATTCAGGAATACATGCGCCAATAAAATGCCTTGTAAACCATAAATTGAAAATGAGAATGGTATGTGTAATATTTGGCAGATATTTGATAATAAACCTTGTCGCCCGTAAACCGATAGTAAACCAGTTACAACAACTAGTGTTGGTAAGATAAAGGTAATAGGCATTATTTTCAATAACAACTTTTTACCTTTAAAATCGACTAAAGATAATGCTTTAGCCATTAATATAGCCGCGATTAGTGATAATAACGTCGACAATACAGCTTGGTAAAAAGTTATCCATATAATATGCAATATGTAACTATCAAAATAGATGGTTAAATTTCCTGACTGCAAGGCAAATTTCCAGATAGCGAGAAGTGCTGAACTTAATATGATTAAAATTAAACTAGCAGCACTGATACCTGGTAATAATGATCTGAATTTTAACATTAATAATACTTAACTAGTTACTTATTGCTGACTGCCACTCACGAATCCAGCCTTTTTGATGTTTTTCAATCTCTTCCGGTGTAAATTCTAGCGATTTATCAATGGTATTAATTTGCTTATAGGCATCGGGTAGATCGGTTTTAATAATTGGATACATCACATTTTTTTCAGCAAATTGCCGTTGTATCTCAGGTGTTAGTAAGTAACGTAAAAATTGTCGAGCTAAATCGACTTCTTGGCTATATTTAATGATGCCAGCCACTTCGACTTGGCGATAGTGACCTTCAGCAAAAATCGCGGCTGCGTAGCTATGATTATTTTCATTAATAATATGTGCTATCGGCGATGTGCTATAACTTAATACCAAATCAGCCTCATCTTTTAGGAACATACCATAAGCTTCACTCCAGCCCTTAGTTACTGTGACTGTATGTTTAGCCACTTGTTGCCATGCATTTGCCGCCTCGTCACCATAGACTTTTTTCATCCAAAACAATAAACCTAGTCCTGGAGTGCTGGTTCTAGGATCTTGATAAATGATTTTCCAATTAGCTCTGTTTTCGACCAATTCATGTAATGAATGAGGAGGATTTTTAATTTTATTTTGATTATAAATAAAAGCGAAATAGCCAAAATCGTAAGGTATAAAACTATCATCCCACCAATCGGTATTGAGGTTATCGGGTTTACTAATTTGATGCGGAATTAAGATATCCGCTTGCTTGGCTTGTGCTAATAGATTGTTATCTAATCCTAAAATAACATCCGCATTTGTTTTGTCGCCTTCGAGGCGAATTCGATTTAAAACAGATACACCATCCCCTAATGTGACAACATCAAGTTGGCAATTACATTGCGCTTCGAAGCCTTTTTTAATTGCTTCACCCGGCCCCCATTGTGACATAAATGAGTTGTAACTATAAACGGTTAGAGTTGGTTGTTGTGCATTTGCTAGATGACTAAATAGTGAAAATGAAAATATAACAGATAGTAAAAAGTTTTTACGAAACATTTTGCCTCCAAAGTAATGTGTAAAAGACAAAAGGTTTGAGCAGATATAATAACTCAAATCCCTCCGCTGGTATTATCCAGTTCAGGTTCGACGAGTTATGTCAGTTTTTCTGACACTCTCAGCCCTTCAGGGCACCCCGTTGAGAACGATGAGTAGTTTAGTGGTAGCAAATAGAATTGTAAACAGGCGAGGGGTTGATAAATACAAATTTAGACAAATTAAAACAAGGTAAGATTACAGGCAATCAGTGACAATTGTTGTGTTTGTCGGTATTATATGCCTCATTTTATGATTATTGATTAGGTACAATGTGAACATTCAACAACTATTAACGCAACGAGTTTCGCAAGCAATGATTATGGCTGGTGCAGATAAAAACTGTGATGCTTTAATCAAGCAATCAGCCAAAGTTCAATTTGGTGATTATCAAGCAAATGGTATCATGGCTACCGCTAAAAAATTGGCTATGCCACCACGCGCATTGGCAGAAAAAGTATTACAACATCTGGATATTGAAGATATTGCCGATAAAGTAGAAATAGCTGGACCGGGTTTTATTAATATCTTTTTAAAAAATAGTTGGATTGCCGAGCAGAACGAAGTAGCGTTAAGTAGCGATAAATTGAATATCACTTTACCAGCTAAACCACAAACTATTGTGGTTGATTACTCAGCACCAAACGTAGCAAAAGAGATGCATGTTGGTCATTTACGCTCAACTATTATTGGTGATGCGAGTGTTAGAGTCTTAAATTTTCTTGGTCACAATGTGATTCGAGCTAATCACGTTGGTGATTGGGGAACTCAATTTGGTATGTTAATCGCTTACCTTGAAAAAATGCAAAATGAACAGGCCAACGATATGGATCTATCGGATCTAGAATCTTTTTATCGTGCAGCCAAAAAACATTATGACGAAGATGAAGTCTTTGCTGAAAAAGCCCGTAATTATGTCGTTAAGCTTCAAGGTGGTGATGAGTATTGCCGTGAAATGTGGCGAAAACTGGTTGATATTACCATGACGCAAAATATTGCCACATATAAACGACTCAATGTCACACTTTCATTAGAAGATACCATGGGTGAAAGTATCTATAACAGCATGCTACCGGGCATTGTTGCCGATCTTAAACAGAAAAAATTAGCCGTTGAAAGCGAAGGCGCTATCGTTGTGTTCTTAGATGAGTATAAAAATAAAGAAGGCGAACCAATGGGTGTTATCATCCAAAAACGAGATGGTGGTTATCTTTATGCAACAACCGATATTGCCTGTGCAAAATATCGTTATGAAACCTTACACGCGGATCGTATTTTATATTATACCGATTCACGCCAACACCAACATTTAGAACAAGTTTGGGCGATTGTGCATAAAGCAAAATATGTCCCAGAATCTTTAAAACTTGAACATCATATGTTTGGTATGATGTTAGGTAAAGATGGTAAACCATTTAAAACGCGTTCAGGTGATACCGTTAAACTAAATGATTTACTCGATGAAGCAACAGAGCGAGCCGCAACATTAATTAAAAGCAAAAATCCTGATCTTTCTGATGCCGAGCTTGCTCAAGTGGTTGATGCAGTTGCCATTGGTGCGGTTAAATATGCTGATCTATCCAAAAATAGAACAACTGATTATATATTTGATTGGGATAATATGCTGTCATTTGAAGGCAATACAGCACCTTATTTACAGTATGCCTATACCCGTGTACTTTCAGTATTTAAAAAATCAAATATCAATGAAGAAAATCTAGATGGTCATATCGATTTAGGTACTGAAAAGGAACGAGCGTTAGCAATTCGTTTGAATCAATTTGATGAAACAATCACAACTGTTGCCGCAGAAGGTACTCCACATGTTCTTTGTGCGTATCTGTATGATATCGCTACCCTATTTTCAAGTTTTTATGAACACTGCCCTATTTTGGCCGCGGAAAATGAAAGTTTGAAAGTTAGCAGATTGAAACTGGCCTCATTAACAGCCAAAACGCTTAAAACGGGTTTAGATATGCTTGGCATTAAAACCGTTGACAAAATGTAAGCTTATTTGCCACCGATATGATTAAATATCGGTGGTTTTGTTGGTATTTAGTTATCCGCTTAGACATTAACCTGTTTAGCTATACAAATCGATAATCCATCAACCTGCTCCTTAGCAAAATTAGCAAATTCAACAAAATGTGGCGTTGTATTATGTAAGTCAATCGCCTGCTGTGATTGCCATGTTTCTACTACTATATAAATATTGGGATTCTCAATACTTTGATTCAACTCATAGCGAACACAACCATGTTCAGCTCGACTATCGATAACTAATCGTTTAAATATAGGTTTAAATGCTTCATGATACTCTGGTTTTATCGTAATGGTGGCAATAATGTTTAGTTGTGACATATTCTACCCTTATAAGTAAACTTGTTTTGTAATGATTGAAATCCTACTGTTAAGAATAAACAGCTTTTAATAACCATGCTAATCTCATTTTTTCGACCACTATACTTATTATTAAATAGTAAGTTAGGCATATGTAATTTAAAAGTTTACTCTTTAAGAGTATAAATAGACTTTTTTTAGTTTGAAAAATCTAAAAAATAATACTTTAACCTTTTCATTTATTTAAATATTTTTAAAATTAAAATGCTTGATCTTAACAATGAATCCATTAAAATCTTTCCCACTTCGGAAAAATAATAAAGTGTAAACTTCCATGACAACTTGTGTTTTCATTGCTATAAGAAATATCCTAACAGGTTTATTTTGATCCTCCTTTTTGGGGGATTTTTTTTATCCATTTTTTATTAAAACTTAATAGTAACCAAATTTTAGAGGCGCATTATGACCGATAATAAACAAATGTTATCAACTAGTCGAGATCAGAGCTTGAAAGCATATTTGATGAACAAAATTAAACAAAATGGTGGTTGGGTTAATTCACATATGCATGCTGATCGTGCTTTTACTATCACTGTAGATAGTTTTGATGTCTATCAAAAACAGACTTTAATTGAAAAATGGGACACGCTTGATAAAGTGAAAGCAGCAATGACTGAAGATGATTATTATCGGCATTTTAGCATGGCGGTTGAACGCATGATAGAACAAGGTGTTACTGCCATGGGTTCATTTGTTGATATTGATCCGATTGCCGAAGAGCGAGCAATTAGAGGTGCGCTGCGAGCGCGTGAAACCTATAAGAGTGACATTATCATTAAATTAGTTAATCAAACTCTTAAAGGAGTCATTGATAAAGAAGCCCGATACTGGTTTGATAAAGGTGCTGATTTAGTGGATATTATTGGTGGTTTGCCTCGTCGAGATGAGCGAGATCATGGTGAAGGAATGGGATTAAAACATTTAGATGTGTTAATGAAGACCGGTAAAGCATTAGGCAAAATGGTACATGTCCATGTTGACCAGTTTAACTCATCAGATGAAATCGAAACCGAGCAACTTACTGATAAAACCATTGAGCATGGTATGTATGGTCGCGTGGTGGCTATTCATAGTATTTCAATTACCGCTCATAGTTTAGAATATCGTCAAAAACTCTACCAAAAAATGAAAGAAGCTAAAATGATGGTAATTGCTTGCCCATTTGCTTGGATCGATAGCCCGCGCCGTGAAGAACATGGCCCTACCCGCAATTCATTAACGCCAGTCGATGAACTTGCTGCCGCCGGGATACCTGTTGCTATTGGGACTGATAACGTCAGTGATTATATGTTACCTTTTTCAACCGGTAATATGTGGGAAGAGCTTAAATTATTAGTCACTGGCTGTCGTTATACAGATTTAGATAATGTGGTAAATGTTGCCACCAAAAATGGGCGTATGGTATTAGGCATTGAATAATTGTCTGATTAAAAATTTAACTGAGATTTAATCATCTTTAAAAATAAAAATCCCACCTAGAGAATAACTGAGTGGGATTATATTTATTCATTATTATTTATAATTCATGAATTGCTGAAGAAAGCCTAGAAAGGTAATTGCTAAGACTTGATTTTATATCATCTTCTGCTTGTTGTCTTAATTCACTACGAGAATAGTAATTACCGTCTGTACTATCAAATTCGTAACTAGGTTTATCACCAGTGTAGGTATACTTAACTTGTCTTGAACTTTTTTCAGCTGAAAATCTGTCATAATAACCACTTAATCCAGAAATATTTACGCTAAGATTTAAACTATAATTATTTACTAATGTTTCAGTTTGTAAATTATATTCTTTTTCACCATTCTTTTTAGTGTCATTTGTTACTGAACCGCCATCTTCAGAATATCGCTCATCTTCACTAAGATTAATAGTAATGTCACTACCAGTACTGTTGTTAACTAATATAATAGCATCATCATTTTTGAAATAATCTTCAACAAAATTAGAAAATGCATTTGTATTACCTGTCACATATAGTCTTATTTGACCCTTGGTGGTATATTCTATTGCTTTTTGTTCCGAATCTCGATAATTACCATATTTTGCATAAGTATTCGCGGCATGTTGATAATTTGTTGCTGCTTGTCGATATTGATAACTTCGAGTCGCATTTTTAGCTATTTTTTCACCTTGAGAATAAGAATCAAACGCTTCTTTGTTTCTCGCTTTTTTTTCATAGTAACGAGCTAATTTTTCAGTATCTTTGTATTGACCTAATGGCTTATAAATAACACTAATAGTTCTAAAACAAGCTAGCGCTGCATTATAATCACCACTCCGTATTTCCTGTTTAGCAAGATTGTATAATGTTTGTGCCGCAAGCTGCCTATATTTAGTATCCGCATGAATATAGGCTTTTTCGATATTTTTATCGTAATATCTATCTAAAGATTTTTTATATAACGCTGCTCTTTCTTCATAATCACCAGCAGAATTAGTTGGGATAGCATTTGCTTGTTGAGTATAAAAGTTAGCAATATTTTGTTTTAGACGTTCACTAGGATATTTATCCAAAAAGAATGCTAATTCGGAACTGTAAAAGTGATCACTCAAACGCTGATTAAGCTCTAATAATTTCTCATATATTTCTTGGCGTTGTTCATCATTGCTCTTTGTGGTATTAGCTAATTCATTTTCATATTTATTCATCACATCGGTAACTAACTGCCGCAGCTGTGCGGCATCAGTTTGCTTAAAGTTTGCTTCACTTTTTTTCTCTATTTTTGTCGCTAATAAATTGATACTTTCAATATAACTTCCTTCAGCGTATGCTTCTTGAAATGTGCGTTGGTGCGCACAAGCAACTAATAAAAATATTGATAAAGAAGCCAAAATAATTTTCATTAATTTTTTAATTTTCATAAAGTTTCCCTTTATAGGTATGAAAGATCTTGAGCAATACTATCAAGTATTGATCTTAATTCAGCACTTTGTTCGCTTTTAGCTCTTTGTTCTAATTCATGTGGAGATTCTAAAACACCTTCGTTATAGTCATGTACATGTGAAGGTACATCTCCCCCCCAATAATGAACCTCATATTTTTCTGAAGATTTTTCTATAGTAAATGAGCTACTTGAATTAATAAGTCCTGTAACGCTTATTTCAGTCAATAATGTTAAGCTATTGCGATAAGTTCTGGTTGACTCGTTGTAAGACACTTCTTTAAAAGTTTCGACCTGAGTTGTATGCCCTTGAGCATCAGTCTGTTCTACATATTTATCAAATACTTTTTCGCGTTTTATTTCCATGTTATACGATTGTTGAGGGGAGTAATAACGGCTATTACAAGTCACATTAATTATGATATCTGCACCAGATGGAGAACTGACAAAGGAGAGATAATTAGCAGAAAAAGCTGAGCTTACATCAGAACAGTGATCGTCTGAATGAAAATAAACCGATATTAAACCTTTATCAAGATACTTTTCAGCTAAAGAAGCTGCATCTTTATAACGTCCAAAACGACTATATACGTCTGCGGCTTGCCTATAATATTCGCCAACTGAACGAAAAGTTGAGCGTCTGTCAGCGCCTTTTGCCAGATTTTTTCCTTTTTGATAAGCCTCTTCGGCCATTAAAGTAGCGTGTTTTTTAGCATTATCATAAGCGCGTTTATCACTGTCTTTATATTTACCTAGTGGTTGATATACTGATGATACTTGACTAAATGCCTCAGACGCAGCGTTATAATCTTTCTGTTTTTCGAAATTTCTACCTTGATCATAGAAATCTTTAGCGGCAATCTGCATATATTTGCTATTAGCATTTTTATATAAAGTAGCAATATTTTTATAACTGTAGTAAGACAAACCACTTTTATATAACTCAGCTTTTGTATGATAGCTATCAGAATCAGTACCTGTGATTGAATTACCATAATCATAAAAATCTTTAGCAATAATTTGCCTCAAACTTTCAGCAGGATATTTATCAAAAAAGTTCACTAATTCCGCACTGTAAAAACGATTAGTTAAGCGCTTATTCATCTCTAACAGTCTTTCATAGATTTCAATGCGTTTTTTATAATCAGTATTATTGGTGCTGGCTAATTCATCCTCATATTTATTCATTACATCAGTGACTAACTGACACAGCTGGGCTGCATCAGTTTGCTTAAAGTTTTCTTCACTTTTTTCCTCTATTTTTGCCGCTAATAGATTGATGCTTTCAAGATAGTACCCTTCAGCATAAGCATCTTGAGATGTGCGTTCGTGAGTACAACTCATTAATAAAAACATTAATAAACCGGCAATAATAATTCTTATCATGTTTTTCCTTGTTGAAAATTGTCCATTAAAGGGAACAAAGATCTTGAGCAGTACTTTCTAGCAATGATCTTAATTTAGTGATCAGTTCTCTTTTTGCTACTGGTAGTAAATCATCATCATTTTCATAATAGCTTGAAGCTCTTGCATAGATAGTGTCAGAAAAGTCAATAATTCCTTCCATCCTTACTACTGTCTCTAGACTTAAACTATTGTTATTAGTATCCAATTTCGTATAGTAAGTTTCATCTTTTAACGTTGGGATTTGAATCCTATTCCCTTGAGCATCGATATGTTCTATGTATTTATCAAATACTTTTCGGGTGTTTGGTATGTCAATCTGTGATCTTGTACTGTTATATTCTTTATCAACAGTTATTTTAATTTTGAGATCAGCACCAACTGGAGAAGAAACAAAGGTGACATAATCCTTATTTAGTAACAATTTTACCTCAGAGCAGTATTCGGAAGCATAGCAATAAACTTTTATTATCCCTTTGCGTTTATAGGTGTTAGCTAAAGAAGTAGCATCTTTATAACGTCCATAATGACGATAAGCATCCACGGCTTGCTCATAATATTTGGCAACTTGACGAAATTCTAGGCGTTGCATTGCAATTTCTGAAAGCATTTTTGCCTGCTGATAAGCCTCTTCTGCCATTAAAGTAGCCTGTTTTTTACCATTATTATACGCACGTTTGTCACTGTCTTTATATTTACCTAGAGGTTGATATACTGATGATGCTTGACTAAATGCCTCAGCTGCAGCTTTATAGTCGTTTTGGGTTTCGAAATTTACCCCTTGGTCATACAAATCTTTAGCAATGTTTTGCCTCAAACTTTCAGCAGGATATTTATCTAAAATGTTTACTAATTCCGTACTATAAAAACGGTTAGTTAAGCGCTTATTCATCTCTAACAGTTTTTCATAGATTTCAATGCGTTTTTTATAATCAGTATTAGTGGTGCTAGCTAATTCATCCTCATATTTGTTCATCACATCATTAACCAGCTTACTGAGTTTTTCGGCATCAGTTTGCTTAAAGTTTGCTTCACTTTTTTCCTCTATTTTTGCCGCTAATAGATTGATGCTTTCAAGATAGTTCCCTTCAGCATAAGCATTTTGAGATGTGCGTTCGTGAGTACAACTCACTAATAAAAACATTAATAAACTTGCAATAATAATTCTCATTTTATTTTTCCTTATTAAAAATTGTCCATTATAGGTATGAAAGATCTTTGGCTATATCGTCTAATCTTGAGTTTAGCTCGGATAATAAATCTCTTTTGGCTTGAGTATATAAATCATCTTTCGATTTTAAGCGACCATCACTGTGATTATGAAATTTGGCAGGTACATTACCACTATAAATATAGTCATGTTTAACTGAGGTTTCTTCAATTTTAAACGATTTGCTATAACTATAGATACCGTGAACCTCAATGCTAGCCGTTAGGGTTAATTTGTTACTATGAGTTACTGTTTGTAAATTATATCGTTGATCTTTGTAAGTTTTGATTTGAGTTGTATTACCGTTTTTATCTTTTGCTTCAATATATTTATCAAAGACTTGCTCAATCTTAGTTTCATTTGTTTCTGATTTATCTAGATCGACAAAATCACTTTTAAAGTCAATTCGGATATCTATCTCTGCACCACTCGAGTAATTGGCAAATTGAATATAATTTGCACTTAATTTATCTCTTATTTCATCAGTGAAACTTGAACCATAGTAATAAACTTTAATTATGCCTTTTTTAGCATAAGTATCAGCTAATGAACTGGCGTCAAAATATTGTCCATATGGCTGATATATAGATGCTGCTTGCGCATAATACTTGGCAACTTCTCGATATTCATAACGCTTTGTCGCATTCATTGCCAGTTGTTTAGCTTGTTGATAAGCCTCTTGAGCCTGCTGGGTAGCATATTTTTTGTCATTATCTTTCGCAAGTTTGTCACTATCTTTATATTTACCTAGTGGTTTGTATATCGATGAAGCCTGACTAAAGGCTTGAGCAGCAGCTTTATAATTTCCCTGTTGTTCGAATTGTTTACCTTGGTCATAGTAATTTTTGGCTGCCATTTGCATATATTTAGTATTGGCATTTTTATATAAAATAGCGGCATTTTTATAATTGTCGTATGACAAACTATTTTTATATAATTCGGCTTTTGTTCGATAACTTTCACTGTCAGTGCCAGTGATGTAATTACCATAATCATAATACTCTTTAGCAAGAGTTTGCTTTAATTGCCTAGTGTCATATTTATCATTGAAAAAACTGATGTGCTCAGAATAAAAGCGATTACTTAATATCTCTTTCATAGTTAATAAATGCTTATATGCATCTATTTTTTGTGGATAATCATATTGATGGAAGTAATTTAGGTCTTTTTCGTAAAACTGCATTACACTACTAACAATAGTTTGTAGGCGCTTAGCATCCTGTTGATCAAACTTTGCTGGCCCTTTTTCATCCAAACTGGCAGCTAAAAGATTGATACTTTCTATATAGCGACCTTCCTTAAATGCATCTTCGGCTGTTCGCGTATGGCATGCCGTTAATAAAAATATACAAAAAATAGCAATAATCGTGCGCATAAACTTCCTTTCTTTACTTCTTTTTTATTACTAGTTATTTCATATCCATTTTTTGATGTTTATATAAAAATGGCTATTTTTATCAGTTTATTAAAAAACTGTTGGTTGAGTTTATGCTAAACTTTTAGCTAATTATTAACTTTTATTGCTACTTTTTTTACGTTTTGTTATTAATTATTAACAATAAATGCTATTAGTGATTTTGGTAAATGTTTAAAATTAATTGGCGGGATGATGTTACCCTTAAATAAAATAATCATTTTTATTTAAGGGTTAACAAAATTTTATATTCGTGTTGGTTTTTTATTCGCTTTTTGACGAGTAGTTCGACTAGACTGATTGAGTTTGATACGCTTTGGTCTAACAATACGTTTGTCAAACGATGATTTTGTTGTAAAACTTTTCATTTCAGCTGGTAAGCCAACTAACTCACGTAGGTAATTAACAGAATCAATACCTAATTCCATCCATGTGCCACGAGATAAGCCTTTCGGTAAAGTAATATTACCGTAACGAATACGTAGTAAGCGGCTAACTTGAACATCAATTGCTTCCCACATACGACGGACTTCTCGATTACGACCTTCAGTAATAACCACATTAAACCATTGATTTAGTCCATCACCACCTTGTGGTTTGATGGAGTTAAATGCAGCTGGACCATCTTCAAGCTGAACACCTTTGCGAAGTTGGTTAAGTTGTTGATCGGTAATATTACCAAATACTCGAACTGCATACTCACGTTCAATTTCATGCCTTGGATGCATAAGGCGATTTGCCAATTCGCCATCCGTTGTAAATAGCAATAAACCCGATGTATTTATATCAAGTCGACCAATGTTAATCCAGCGGGCATTTTTTAAGCGAGGTAATCGCTCAAACACTGTTGCTCGCCCTTGCGGATCATTTCGAGAACAGATTTCGCCTTCAGGTTTATAATAAGCTAGAACACGACAAACCTCTTTTTCTTTACTTCTTAACTGAACTAAATGACCATTGATACGAATTTTTGGACTGGCATTGACATCTACGCGATCACCTAAAGTCGCGATTTTGCCATCAACACTAATTTTTCCGGCCACAATCATAGCTTCAATTTCACGACGTGAACCATTACCTAAATTGGCTAATACTTTTTGTAATTTTTCAGTATTATCTGGTTGTGAACTTTTACGATTTGACGTTTGGCTTAATTTGGTATTTTTTTTACGAGCGATATCACTTTCTTGCTCAATTAGTTTATCTGCTCCACGTTGTTTTTTGGAAAATGCAGATCTATTTTGTTTCATATAATCCTCACTGTTACCTTCTCAGGTATCATTTATTAACTCAATAACTCATTGATATATTATTAATTTGTTTACTCGAATGGTTTGATATCACCACTACCTTGACGAATAATATCTGGATAATCGTTAGTTAAATCAATTACTGTTGTTGGCTGTTCACTAATATAACCACCATGAACGATAGCATCTAGTTGGTGACCAATTTTATCTTCAATTTCTTCGGGATCAGACTGAGCTTCATTTTCATTAGGTAAAATAAGCGTAGTTGTCATTAAAGGTTGTCCTAATAATTCAAGAAGCGCTAAATCAATTTTATTATCAGGAATACGCAGTCCAATCGTTTTGCGTTTTTCATTCATCAAACGTCGTGGTACTTCTTTGCTCGCTTGTAAGATAAAAACATATTTACCTGGGGTATTATTTTTTAATAATCGAAAAGTAGTGTTATCAACAAAAGCATAAGAAGAAAGCTCAGATAAATCACGGCACATTAAGGTAAAGTTATGGTGTTTATCCAGATTACGGATTTGACAAATACGATCTACACCATATTTATTATCAAGTAAACAACCTAGCGAATAACCTGAATCAGTAGGAAATGCAATGACGCCACCATCATTTAATATTTTGACGACTTGATCTAATAACCTTGTTTGTGGGTTATCAGGATGAATATAAAAAGTTTGGCTCATAATATTCTTCTTTATTGATAGCAGGTTAAAAAAATGTGAGGAAAGGGCTTTTTCATCACGGTTTATAGCGCTAATTGATACTATTTTAGTTTAATATATTTATTATATCCAGTTATGCCAAATAGGTGTAACACTACCAGGCAATGGTGTAGTTTTACCAAGATCAAGGTAATTAAGCAAATCGTGGAAATCCGAACCTTGTGACGCAAGTAATTCAAATTCATTAGCCAATTTTGCTAATCGTTGTAAATCATCTTGAGTTTGGCGGCTCTGAGAAACTTCAATACCATCACCACCATATGATTTAAATTCGCTAATTAATAATTTTAGTTTAGTTAAGGTTAAATCATAGCGTGTCGGGTGTGCTAACACCGCTTGTCCACCTGCTGCATGTATCGCATTAACCGCATCAGCAATACTACACCATTTGGCAGGAACGTAGGCATAACCACTTTTACCCAGATATTTTTTAAATGCTCGTTTAATATCTTTAACATAATTATTAGCGACTAAAAAGCGCGCAAAATGAGCTCGAGATACAATATCACCTTTAGAAAATTGTTGGGCTTGCTCATAAGCATTGTCTATGCTCACTTTAGCTAATTTTTCACTAATACTGATTGCTCTATCAATACGACTTTGTTCTTGTGCAGTTAATAATTCAAGCAAGTGAGAATTTTCTATGTCGATATTCAAACCAACAATATGAATTTCATTATTCTTCCACATTGTTGACACTTCAACACCATAGACTAATTTAACTGGCAAATTATCTCGTTCTATGGTCGCTTTCGCTTCTATCAAGCCTTTGATAGTATCGTGATCGGTAATCGCTAGCATATTGATTTGATTATCAACAGCTCTTTTGACCAGTTCACTTGGCGTTAAAATTCCATCTGATGCAGTTGTGTGCGAATGTAAGTCAACGATCACTTTTTTCTCGAAAATTATTTTTAAACGTGTAATATACCACACAATTTGCACGACCACTAAAAGGTATATTATGAAAGATCAAATTCAGCTTGCTCAGCAAGATACGCTAGCTATTATTCAAGAACTTTTAGAAGATGGAAGTGATCCACATGCGCTGTATATTATTGAACATCATATTTCATCACAAAACTTTGATAAACTAGAAAAAGTCGCTGTTGAAGCTTATAAATTAGGCTATGAGGCAACCGATCCTGATGAAGATGTTGATGATGCAGGTAATGTGGTAATTGGTTTTGATATTATTACTGAAAGTCCATTAGATGCTGAGTTAATAAATGCGCAAATCGCCGAAATCATTACACTGGCAAACCAATTTAACGTTAATTATGACGGTTGGGGAACCTATTTTGAAGATGGTAGTGATGACCAATTCGATGAAGATGACGTTAGCGAGACCATTCATTAATAAATAATCCGCGGTTAATTATGACTATTCTTATCCGCCACCAGACGGATAAGAACAGTGTTAACATTTAATTTAATTGTTCAACACGGCTAGTTCGTTTATGATCAGCCGTTACTGTACGAAGCGAAACCGAAGCGTTGTTATTTATCGCTACAGGGCCATTGTAAGCCTGCCAATTTTCGCCTTTATCGGTTGAATATTCGATAGTTAAGCCAGGAAAAACAACATTAGCAACTAATTTGCCATCTTCAATCTTCGCTCCAGGAACAGGAAGGCGATAGTTAATTGAAGCAAGATCTAATTTAGCTAATTCTCGTTGGCCAATTAAATTAGCAAATTGATTCCAATCATTTAGCAGTTTTTGCTGATCAACATATTGTGTTTTACCTTTTTCAAATTCGCGATCTTTTTGATAATTAGTTTCCCAATCAGCTTTATGCCATGCCCGCTCGGCAACACTCAATAGTCGAGGATAAGCCATGTAGGCCAATTTATTATCGGTGCGAATATTTTCCGTCCAGATTTGTGCTGATAAGCCATAGGCGCCTGGCCAATCCATGGTACCTTTAGCGGCAAAGGCGTCACCGTTGCGATCGAATGAGGTTTCCGCATTTTGCGGTAAATTATTCGGTGCAAAACTGAATATTTTGCGTTCATCATTAAAGCGTGAAGCCCAATAGTAACCACTTTCTTTTGGATTAACTTCATAAGGCATATCTAAATAGACATAATCAGGATTTGAAACTATCACTTTGTAGCCTTTATTAGCAAACTCATTGACTGAATCGTATCCTCCCCAATATAAGTTATCCCAGAAATTGACCACCACTTCATCGGTAGCAAAAGCTTTGGCGTTGGAAGCAAATTTTACGCCATCTTGCCAAGCTTGCATGCGATTAATACCATTATTTTTGATGATTTTACTTACTTGAATAGCAAAATAACTTGGCAAATGCTCGATATTTTCTACAACACCTTTACTAACAAAAGTTTGGCACGCTGGTGATTTTGCCCATGGATGATCTTCGACACTTTGATCGATTAAACCTTTACCCGCCTCTTTTTGCGCGGCGTGAATATCTTGGTAACCGTTGCCGAAGTGAATATTTTTAGCCTCATCACCACCAAAATGCCATGTTGAAATCGGTTGTCCAGCTTCAACGTGCATTTTGGCTATTTCGCTAATTACTTTATCAGCAAATTTTTTCGAAGAATCTAAACATGGATTTAGATAACTTTGGCGATTGTAGAATTGCACCGTAGTAGTATTCGAAGTATCAGTAGGATCAAGTAATCGATATTCATTCGCAGCTTCGGTTTTTCCTTGCTTCATTAAGTGTTGATATCTCACTTCCATTGACAAAATAGCTGCTCTGGCATGGGCTGGCATGTCGATTTCTGGAATAACTTCAATAAATCGCGCATTGGCATATTTAACGATTTCGATATAATCTGCGCGAGTAAAGTAGCCACTGCCATTATTGTCACTGTTTGGCCCAGATCCAAGTTGCGGTAATAGACACTGTTTTTCAGTTAAATCATGACAACGTTTACTACCAAAATCAGTGAGTTCTGGTAGGCCGGGGATCTCAATTCGCCAACCTTCATCATCACTTAAATGAAAATGAAATTTATTCATTTTATATTTCGACATCATATCAAGTAACTGTAATACCGCTTTTTTGCTTTTGAAATTTCGACCGATATCTAGCATCATACCTCGATAATCAAAACGAGGGGCATCTTCAACTGAAAGTGTGTTAATAATTTGCGGTTTACTAACTGTTATTGACGATAATATCGATTCTACAGCATAAAAAATTCCACTTTCATCAAATGCTACGATAGTTGCACCTTGTGGGGTTATATCTAGTTTATAACTGCCATTTACACCTTTTTCAAATGCAGTTTTATCAATTGATGCATTGACTTTAAACCCTTGCTTTGTCACAGCAATATTTAATTGTTTGAAGTGATTTTCTAACACTAATTGGCTTGGTTTTGCTAAGCCATTAAGTATGAGATTAACACCACTTTGATTTAGGGTAATAGATTCTTTACCAACCGTTAATTTAATTGGTGTTGGTAAAATTTGACCTTTTAATAAATCAGCATCAATTTTTTGAATATCATTATTACGTTGATAGCGGTTTTCGGGAGTCATCAGTATATTATGGTCATTAGGTGATATCTTCCATTGTTCACCTAATGGAGCCACAAATGCCGACAAATTATCAGAATCAGTATTGGTGTTGGCAATTATTTTAGGTTTAGCATTCGTTGAAGTTACATACCAGCGAGGCATCACATCACTTTCACTTATTTGCCAATATTCACCAATAACTGGGATAGTTACCTGTGAGTTAGCAGGAATATTGGTAAATTTTTCTGTTGGTTCTAATTTATGCAAATCACCGGTTACGTGGGTAATTTTATACTGGTCATTATTTACCGCTAAAATCATACGAATATTATGAAAGTAAATAGCCCAATCTTTACTGGTTATTGCTGGACCGTTGTTTTTAAGCGTTAGGGTCACTTTGTTACAAGAAGCCCAATCTGCGCCCAATGCTGCACAATCTACCCCTGCGTTTACGGCGTTGTTATCGACTATTTGATAATTTAAGCGGAGCTGTGAACTCATCGTATCAACTATTTGTTGTGATGCATTAACCGATTGACTGGCTCCTAGAGTTAATAATGATGTGATCGAAGTAGCAAGTACAGCTGATTTAAACTTTTTCATATCGGTTACCTATTTTTGTTTAGCATTGAAAATGGTGAAAGGGAAAGTAACAATAAATTTAATATCACGTTCATCTTGGAAAATGTTGCCATAACCACCGCCCCAGCTGTTGATATGATTTTCATGGTTGTTATATTTGGTATAGTGTAATTGGAATGAAGTATCCTTAGCCCATGTATCTTGAATGGTATAACCTAAATCAAAATTATAAGCCGATTCTACTAAACGATTTTTTTGATTTTTTGCTTTTGAATCTGGTTTGGCATCCCAACCATAAGCATAAGATGCACCGGTTTTCCAACCTGTTAAATAATGGTTTAAATGGCCTAGATCATAGGTGACCTCAAAAAATGCCGCTTTTTCGCCATTGGCATTAAAGTCAGAACGAGAATTCCACCAAACATCTAATCGTCCATTAGATGATGCATAATCGGGCGTCATACGTTGTAAGAAGAATCCTTGCTCCCCTTCTGCTTTTACAGACACACCTTCAAGTCGTAAACCAACAGGACCAACTTGGTAACCTAAAGTAGCTGCTTGTAACCACGCTAAACCATCATAAACATTGGCGCCTTTATGAGATTGGTCTTTAGCACCATAAAACTGATAACTCATTGTTAGTGGATTATTTAACACATCCGTTTTATAAGAAGCTTTTGCAAAAAATTGATTCATATAATTCTGAGCTTGGCCAAAGGCGCTTTCAAGTACAAGATCATTCTTAAAATCATATTTCATACCGGCTGAGTGTAAAAAATCGATTTTTTTGCCTTTTCCCCAGCGTTTGAATTCATAGAGGCGTTTATACCAAGGCGCTTTGTATTTATCTGTCCACATATAGGACATGGATAAAGCACCAGCAGCATCAAAATCAAGTACGGTGCCAACTTCTGCTCCACGATAAGTACCTGGTAATAAACTCCAATGCGGAGCTAATAAAGTTTGTCCAGAAGGTTGAATATAACCGGCCTTGATCCAAAACAACTCATCAAGTTTAAAATTAAGTTGTGCTTTATAAAAACTTAAGCCACTAACATCTTTTTTCCAATCTTCATTCCAACGAGTATTAGCACCACTAAAACCAATCTCATTTGGATGCCCGTTACCGCCATTACTGACTTCCCAAGCGCCATAACCACCTAACTCAACAGCCAGCCGATCGGCAATATAACCTGACCTAAAGTCTAAATTGGTATTAAATGATGAATGTCTGAGGTTTTTTTCGTATTTATGTTCGTCAAGGTTTTTTCTTTCCCGATCACGATTCCAGAAAAATATGTTTCCAGTTAATGATGCATCATCGACAAAATTACTGACATACTCAGCTTGTGCTGGGCATATACTGGTTAAAACAGTTATAGATAAAAAAAGTTTAGTAAAAAGATTAAAACGACAGGGTAAAACCGGTAAATTATTATGATTCATAGTTGCTTCCCTAAAATTATACTGTGTAACTGACCACTAAATTCCCTAATAACTAATTGGTTTTTATAAGTCAAACTGAATTTATTACTACATTGAATTGCTATCTAAACAACATTTTTGAAACATATTTAAGGTAGAAATAGGATAAATATGTATTTTTATAATGCATAAACATATTTTAGTTCGCAAATTAATTAATCTAAATTCGTGATCTGAATCACCAAAAAAATAAAAATTTGGCTTTTTTTTGTGAAATTCTCCACACTTTTTTTACCGAATAAATTAATTATTTTTTCTAAATTTTGCGGAGATGACATTAAGAAAGGTATTAGCAAAGAGTAATAATTAAAAACAAGTCGTTGATAAAAAACAGGCAATAAAAAAGAGAAATGCATAGCATTTCTCTTAATAATTAGTCATTTAGAACTTAAATTAGTTTTCAGTATCAAGCTCTGCAAAGCTTTTAACGAGTTCATCAATGGCTTTCATCTGTTTTAAGAAAGGTTCGAGTTTTGCTAATGGTAATGCGGAAGGTCCATCACATTTTGCACTACTCGGGTCTGGATGAGACTCTAAAAATAGTCCTGCAATACCAACGGCCATCCCCGAACGAGCAAGCTCAGTAACTTGACCACGACGACCACCTGATGCTGCACCCATTGGATCACGACATTGTAGAGCATGGGTAACATCGAAAATCACTGGCGATCCATGGCTGACTTTCTTCATGACATTAAAGCCAAGCATATCAACCACTAAGTTATCATAACCAAAGCAGCTACCACGATCACAAAGAATCACTTGGTCATTACCTGCTTCTTCAAATTTTTCGACAATATTACCCATTTGGCCTGGGCTAACAAATTGCGGTTTTTTTACATTAATTACTGCACCAGTTTTCGCCATTGCTACAACTAAATCGGTTTGTCTTGCTAAAAAAGCCGGTAATTGAATAACATCAACAACATCAGCCACAGGTTGACACTGTTCTTCAGTGTGCACGTCAGTAATAATTTTAACCCCTAACTGCTGTTTTAATTCTTGGAATATTTTCATTCCTTCTTCTAATCCTGGTCCTCGATAAGAGTGAACCGATGAACGATTCGCTTTATCAAAAGAAGCCTTAAAGATATAAGGAATATTTAATTTATCGGTTACTGTTACGTAGTGCTCACATATTCTCATCGCTAAATCGCGAGATTCAAGCACATTCATACCACCAAATAATACAAATGGTAAATCATTAGCTACCGTAATATTACCGACTTTTACTCTTTTTTGTTTAATCATAAATTTATTCCTAGTTAAGGTTTAAACCAACGACCTAGGGTGACTCTGTCATTGCCACTATAGTCGGTTATGGTTTCAACTAATTGAAATCCATGTTGTTTAAAGATAGTTTGTACCGCTAAGCCCTGCTTCCAGCCATGTTCGATAAGCAGCCAACCATATTGATTTAAATGCTTGGTAGCCCCTTGAATTATTACTTTAATATCAGCAAGGCCATCATCCTCTGAAACTAAGGCACTTCTTGGTTCATAGCGAACATCGCCTTGAGATAGGTGAATATCAGTTGGCTCGATATATGGAGGATTACTGGTTATCATTGAGAATTTACGATTTTTAATTGGTTTATACCAATCACCTTGCAAAAAATAAACATTGTTCACGCCTATTTGATTGGCATTTTTTTGGGCTAAAATCAAAGCATCTTTATTTTTCTCAATCGCAGTAAATAAACAATCTGGTCGCTCAGTAGCCATAGCAATAGCAATAGCACCAGTTCCTGTTCCCAAATCTAAAACTTCACAAGGGACTTTCGGCAAATACTCTAAACCTAATTCAACAACTTTTTCCGTATCTGGTCTTGGAATTAAGGTCGAATTTGAAACATTAAACTTCAATGACCAAAATTCCTTTTCTCCAGTGATATAGGCAATCGGTTCCCCTTCTTGACGTCTTTTTAAATAGCCATCTAAAGCAATTAGTTCATCATCAGTTAATAATGTTTCACTAAAAGCCATCAAAAAGGTACGTGTTTTATGTGTGACAAAACTTAATAAAATTTCAGCATCACGTTTTGGACTTTCGCTATCGGTTAAAGTTTGTGATGCAGATTTAAGCCATTGTAAATAGGTCATTCATCCTGTTCCGCTAACGCTGCAAGTTGATCTGCTTGATATTCTTGTACAATTGGTTCAATCAACATATCCAATTTACCTTCCATGACCTCATCTAGACGATAAATAGTAAGATTGATACGATGGTCGGTAACTCGACCTTGAGGATAGTTATAAGTTCGAATACGATCTGAACGATCACCTGAACCAAGTAAATTACGTCTGGTTGACGCTTCCTCTTGTTGACGTTTACGCATTTCAGCATCTTGAATACGGGCAGCCAATACTGACATCGCCTTAGCTTTATTTTTGTGCTGTGAACGTTCATCCTGACATTCAACTACAATGCCAGTTGGAATATGGGTAATACGAATTGCTGAATCAGTAGTATTAACATGCTGACCACCGGCACCTGATGATCGATAAGTATCAATTTTCAAATCTGCAGGATTGATTTCTGGCATTTCAGCTTCTGGAATTTCTGGTAAAACAGCAACAGTACAGGCCGATGTGTGTATTCGTCCTTGTGATTCAGTCTCTGGTACACGTTGAACTCGGTGACCACCAGATTCAAATTTTAACTGGCCATATACACCATCACCACTTACTAACATAATAACTTCTTTATATCCGCCATGTTCTCCATCATTTGAACTCATGATTTCGACACGCCAATTGCGAGATTCAGCATAGCGAGTATACATTCTGGCTAAATCACCAGCAAAAATAGCCGCTTCATCACCACCAGTACCAGCTCGGACTTCAACAAAACAGTTGTAATCATCGTTTGGATCTTTAGGTAACAATAGAACTTGTAACTGTTTTTCTTGCTGCTCTACTTGGCTTAATGCTTCGTTTAACTCTTCTTGAGCCATTTCACTCATTTCCGGATCAGAAAGCATCATTTTGGCAGTTTCAATATCTTCTTGTGTCTGCTTCCAATTAGCGAAGCATTTAACCACATCGGTTAACTGCGCATATTCTTTTGAAAGGGTACGAAATCGGTTTTGATCGGCTATAACCGCTGCATCAGATAGTAATGCTTGAACCTCTTCGTAACGCTCTTGTAGCGTTTCCAACTTACTGATAATTGAAGGTTTCATAACTCTGTATTTTGGCTAATGATTAAATGAATTAGCCCGGCATTATATACTTAATTGCCTTTAAAATACAGTTCCTACTTATAATGGCGAAATAATCATTAATATAAGGTTATTTTTTATATTTATTTTAAAATTAGTCGGTTATTTTTGATTAAAAAACCCCTTTCCTCAAAATTTTCTATTAAGATTAAATGAGTTTGGTACAGATAATTTCGTAGACCTCTGTTGTATTCAATTTGGTTTCAATGTTTATCCCTATGATGAACATATTATGATTGATTATATTATTGATTTGGATACTTTTTAATCTATAATCCAATATATTAATTTTATTAAATATTTTTAATTTTTGAAAATCTTGATTAGAAAAATAAAATGCCGTTAGCAAACTAACGGCATTACTTCAATGATAACAATAAAATAAAAAGTCTCTATTTTTTAACTGCTTTCGCATTCGGCAAATCAGTTATCGATCCTTCATAAATCTCAGACGCTAAACCTATTGATTCATGTAACGTTGGGTGAGCATGGATAGTTAATGCAATATCTTCAGCATCACAACCCATTTCAACTGCTAGTGTAATTTCACCAAGTAATTCACCACCATTTGCCCCAACTACAGCACCACCAAGAAGACGATTGTCAGCTTTATTAAAGATTAATTTAGTCATCCCTTCTGAACAATCAGAAGCAATCGCTCGACCTGATGCCGCCCATGGGAATATAGCAACCTCATAATCTAAACCTTTTGCTTTTGCTTCTTTTTCAGTTAAACCTACCCAAGCAACTTCAGGTTCAGTATAAGCAATTGATGGTATAGTTTTTGGATCAAAATAATGTTTTTTACCAGCAATAACTTCTGCTGCCACATGACCTTCATGAACACCTTTATGCGCTAGCATCGGTTGACCAACAATATCACCAATAGCATAAATATGAGGCACATTTGTTCTCATCTGTTTATCGACTTCGATAAAGCCACGATCAGTCACATTTACACCGGCTTTTTCAGCGTTGATCAGTTTACCATTTGGAGTACGACCTATTGCCACTAGTACCGCATCATAAGTATGAGTTTCAATGGTTCCGTCTTTTTTCTCCATGGTGACATAAATTGCATCATGTTTTGCTTCAACAGTACTTACTTTAGTTTCTAATCTTAAAGTAAATTTCTTTTGAATTTGTTTAGTAAAGATTTTCACCACATCTTTATCGGCTGCTGGAATGACCTGATCAAGCATTTCAACCACATCTACCTCTGAGCCTAATGCATGATAAACCGTCCCCATTTCTAAACCGATAATACCGCCACCCATTAAAAGTAGTTTTTTAGGAATAGTAGTTAATGCTAATGCATCTGTCGAATCCCAAATGCGAGGATCTTCATGTGGGATAAAAGGTAAAGTTATCGGTCTTGAACCAGCAGCAATGATGGCATTATCAAAAGTAATTTTAGTTATACCTTTTGACGAAGTAACATCCATGGTATGACTACCAGTGAATTGTGCTTCACCTTGAATAACATTGACTTTACGCATTTTAGCCATGCCTGCAAGTCCATTAGTTAGTTGGTTTATAACTTTTTCTTTCCAACCACGAACTTTATCTAATTCAAGTTTAGGCGTACCAAAATGAATACCATGTTCAGTCAATGATTTTGCTTCATCCATTACTTTGGCAACATGGAGTAATGCTTTAGATGGAATACAACCAACATTTAAACAAACACCACCTAAAGTTGAATAACGTTCTACTAAGGTAACATCTAATCCAAGATCGGCAGCTCGGAAGGCAGCGGAATAACCCGCTGGACCAGCTCCTAAGACAACAACTTGTGTTTTAACTTCTTGACTCATAAATAATTTCCCCCACTACATCACTAATCGACGTAAGTCGGATAAAACATTAACAATATGGCTTAAGAAGCGTGCACCATCAGCCCCGTCAATTACTCGGTGATCGAATGATAATGATAAAGGTAACATTAGACGTGGTGTAAATTCTTTACCATTCCAAATTGGTTTCATACTAGAACGAGATACACCTAAAATACCTACTTCAGGTGCATTTACAATTGGTGTAAATGAAGTCGTTCCGATACCACCTAGGCTAGAAATGGTGAAACAGCCGCCTTGCATATCACTACCGGTTAGTTTGCCATCACGAGCTTTTTTGGAAATTTCTGCAAGTTCACGAGAAAGTTCAATAATGCCTTTTTTATTCACATCTTTAAATACCGGCACAACTAAACCATTAGGCGTATCAACGGCTACACCGATATTAATGTATTTTTTGATAATAAGAGTTTGAGCATCTTCAGACAACGAACTATTAAAACGAGGATAAGCGGTTAAAGCGCTGGCTACTGCTTTCATAATAAACACTAGTGGCGTAATTTTCAGATCCAGTTTTTTCTTTTCAGCTTCGGCATTTTGTTGTTTACGGAAAGCTTCTAATTCAGTGATATCTGTTTCATCAAACTCAGTAACATGTGGAATCATTACCCAATTACGATGTAAGTTGGCACCTGATACTTTTTGAATTTTAGTTAATGGCAATGATTCAACTTCACCAAATTTACTAAAATCAACTTTAGGCCATGGTAATAAGCCAGGTAATGCACCGCCAGCGCCACCATTTTCAACCTGTTTGACAGTATTTTTTACGTAAGCTTGAATATCTTCACGTAAAATACGATGTTTAGGGCCAGTCGGTTGTACCTTAGCAAGGTTAATACCAAACTCGCGAGCTAAACGACGAACAGAAGGAGTTGCATGTGCATAAGCATCATTTTCTACAAATTCATTGGTATTTGCAGGTGCAACAGGCGCAGCAGAATTATTGTTGGTATTCACAACTGGAGCTGCAGTAGCTGGTTTTTCTGCTGCCACAGGTGCGACATCAGTTTTTACTGGTGCACTGCTAGCTACTGTCTCAAATTCCATAATTTTTGAGCCAGTTTTAACTTTATCACCAATTTTTACTGAAATGCTTTTCACCACACCAGCAATAGTAGCAGGCACTTCCATTGAGGCTTTATCGCCTTCTACTGTTATAAGTGAATCATCAACGGAAACTGAATCACCAACTTTAACTAAAATTTCAGTGACCTCAACTTCATCACCACCAATATCAGGTACATTAACATCAACCACTTGGCTTGCGCTTGGGGCTGCTGATCGTGCGGCAACTGGTGCAGTCGTTTCTTGTTTATCTGCTGCAGCCTCTGTTCCGCTGTCATCAAATTCCATAATACTTACACCAGTGGTAACTTTATCGCCAACTTTTACGATGATCGACTTTACAATCCCGGCTTGTGGTGCCGGTATTTCCATCGATGCTTTATCGCCCTCAACCGTTAATAACGATTGATCAGCTTCAACTTTGTCGCCAACTTTAACTAAAATCTCTGTTACTTCAACTTCATCACTTCCGATATCGGGTAATTTTATTTCAATAGTCATTATTTTTTACCTCTTATGCATTACGTGGATTGAGCTTATCAGCATTGATGTCGAACTTTTTAATCGCGTCTTCAACAACACTTGTTTGAATATCACCACGTTTAGCTAGTTCTCCTAATGCGGCAATCACAACATAAGATGCATCGACTTCAAAATGATGACGTAAATTTTCTCGGCTGTCACTGCGACCAAATCCATCAGTACCTAATACTCTGTAGCTTTCTGCGGGTACAAATCCACGAATTTGTTCTGCATAAAGTTTCATATAATCAGTTGAAACAACTGCTGGATTATTATTCATTATTTGAGCAACATAAGGAACTTTCGCTGGTTCACTCGGATGTAACATATTGTAACGTTCACAATCTTGTCCATCTCTAGCTAATTCGGTAAATGAAGTTACACTATACACTTCTGAGCTAATACCGTAATTTTTAGCTAGAATATCTGCAGCTTCACGAACATGACGTAATATTGAACCAGAACCTAATAATTGAACAGTAGGCTTACCTTGTTGTCCTTCAACAGTATCTAACTTATAAATACCACGACGGATACCCTCTTCTGCCCCTTCTGGCATTGCAGGTTGAGCATAGTTTTCATTAAGTGTAGTAATATAATAGTAAACGTTTTCTTGTTCACCATACATGCGACGTAAACCATCTTGCATAATAACAGCAACTTCATATGCATAAGCCGGATCATAAGATACACAGTTAGGGATAGTTAACGCTTGAATATGACTATGCCCATCTTGATGTTGTAAGCCTTCACCATTTAAGGTTGTTCGGCCAGAAGTACCGCCGATCATAAAGCCACGCGCTTGTTGATCACCAGCTGCCCACATCAAATCACCAATACGTTGGAAACCAAACATTGAGTAATAGATGTAAAATGGAATCATTGGGTAATCATTAGTGCTGTACGATGTTGCCGCGGCAATCCATGATGCAGTTGCGCCACATTCATTAATGCCTTCTTGAAGGATTTGGCCTTTTTCATCTTCACGATAATAAGCCACTTGTTCTCTATCTTGTGGCGTATATTGTTGACCATGCGGATTATAAATACCGATTTGGCGGAATAGACCTTCCATACCAAAAGTACGAGCTTCGTCAGCAAGAATCGGCACTAAACGAGGCGCTAATTCTTTATCTTTTAACATAATGTTAAGTGCACGAACAAAGGCAATTGTGGTTGAAATTTCTTTCGATTGCGCTTCAAGTAATGGTGCAAATTCAGTTAAAGGAGGAATTGATACAGTTCCTGAGAATTTAGTCAATCTTGACGGCACATAACCATGTAGGGCTTGACGACGTTCATGAATATATTTGTATTCAGGAGTATGTTCTTCAAATTTAATATATGGTAATTTTTCTAAAGCATCATCGGTAACAGGAATATTGAAGAAATCGCGAACATGACGAACACCATCCATATTCATTTTTTTCACTTGGTGCGCAATGTTCTTAGCTTCTGCTGCTGCACCCATACCATAACCTTTAATAGTATGTGCTAAAATCACTGTTGGACGATCTTTGGTTTCTTTTGCTCTAGCAAATGCAGCAAACATTTTTTCTGGATCTTGACCACCACGATTAAGTCTGAAAATTTCTTCATCAGACATATCTTTTACTAATTCTGCAGTTTCTGGGTATTTTCCAAAGAAATGCTCACGAACATAAGCACCATCTTTAGATTTAAAGGTTTGGTAATCACCATCAAGCGTTTCATTCATTAAGCGAATTAATTTTCCTGATTTATCTTTTTGTAATAATTTATCCCAGCGATCACCCCAAAGCACTTTAATTACATTCCAACCCGCACCGGCAAATACCCCTTCAAGTTCATTAACTATTTTGCCATTACCGGTTACCGGGCCATCAAGGCGTTGTAAATTACAGTTAATTACAAATACTAAGTTATCCAATTTTTCACGTGTAGCAATTGTAATTGCACCTTTTGATTCTGGCTCATCCATCTCACCATCACCTAAAAATGCGTAAACGGTTTGTTCAGTGGTATCTTTCAATCCACGATGATTCAGATATTTTAAAAAGCGAGCTTGGTAAATAGCACTAACTGGGCCTAATCCCATTGAAACAGTTGGAAATTGCCAAAACTCAGGCATTAATTTTGGATGAGGATAAGATGATAATCCTTTACCATGCACTTCTTGACGGAAATTATCTAATTGTTCTTCGGTTAATCGGCCTTCAATAAATGCGCGAGAATAAATACCTGGAGAGATATGACCTTGGAAATAAATTAAGTCACCACTATCTTTTTCATTGCGAGCACGGAAAAAATGGTTAAAACAGACTTCATAAAATGTCGCTGCAGATTGGAATGATGCCATGTGACCACCCAGTTCTAAATCTTTTTTAGAAGCTCGAAGAACCATCATCATTGCATTCCAACGAACAATGGAACGGATGCGTCTTTCAATTTCCCAATCGCCGGGATAAGCAGGCTGATCTTCTACCGGGATAGTGTTTATATAGTTACTGGTTGAAGAACCGAAGAGTAAGGGAACGCCTCCATCTCTAGCTTTATTGACAATTTGCTCAATAATATATTGGGCACGTTCGACGCCTTCTTCACGAATAATAGAATCTAAACTTTCCAGCCAATCTTTTGTTTCAACTGGATCGATATCATTCATTTGCATGTCCGACATATAAAAACCTCTTTTTTGTTTTAAAAAATGCAGTTTTTGCTATCCTTAGCTATAACAGACGCCATAACTAAAATTACAAGCTCCAACTTTCGCATTACGGATGCTTTAATTATATAAGTCTGCCATTTTCCATTAAAAAGTAAAGCAAACCACCGTCTAGAAAAGAATGTTAATTCCTATTAAAACAATCAACTATTTCAATTATTAATTTGATAAAAATGATAATTATTTGATAAAAATCAAATTTAATTTGTGGGTATAGTAAGAATCTCTTGTTAAGAGTTATACATTGAATATATGATGGTTGTCAAGTTATAGTAAAATCTGCTATATAGTTGTTAATTTATTGATAAATGAAGACTGAATAAACGCAAACTATGCCAAATAACAACGTGATAATTAAACAGTTGGGAACGATGCCCTATTTGTCAACTTATCAAGCTATGCACAATTTTACTAATCAGCGTAATGCGCAAACTATTGACGAAATCTGGCTTGTTGAACATTTACCGGTTTTTACTCAAGGTAAAGTAGGTAAACCTGAACATTTACTAACCGCTACTGACATTCCAGTGGTACAAACTGATCGTGGCGGTCAAATTACCTATCATGGCCCCGGACAGCAAATTATGTATATCTTACTTGATTTAAAAAGGCGTAAAATAGGTATTCGTGATGTCGTCAATTATCTAGAAAATAGTGTTGTTCAAACATTAAAACACTTTGGTATTACCGCCTATTCAAAATCAGATGCGCCTGGTGTCTATATCAATCAACAAAAAATCTGCTCACTAGGATTGCATATTAAACATGGATGCACTTTACATGGTTTAGCGTTGAATATTGATATGGATTTAACACCGTTTAATTATATTAATCCGTGTGGTTATGCAGGTTTAAAAATGACTCATATGAAGCATCATATTGCACAAATTGATCGTCAAGAGATTAACCGGTTATTAACTGATAATTTTATTAATCAGTTACCAAACAACTAAGATATTAAATATGCAAAATACTGAAAATCAAATCCGTAGTTCCAAATATCGTGACGCTGATAAAACGCGTCTCATCCCAACCATTACGGTTGAGGAAGTCGCTCCATTAAAAAAACCTGATTGGATGAGAATTAAATTATCTGCACATAACGATAATATTGCCCATATTAAAAACACTATGCGTAAGCATGGATTACATTCAGTGTGTGAAGAAGCATCGTGCCCTAACTTGGCGGAGTGTTTTAATCACGGTACAGCAACTTTTATGATATTAGGCGATATTTGTACTCGCCGTTGTCCTTTCTGTGATGTTGCTCATGGGCGTCCATTACCACCTGACCGTGAAGAACCAAATAAACTTGCATTAACGATTCAAGAGATGAAATTACGTTATGTAGTTATAACATCTGTTGACCGAGACGATTTAAAAGATGGAGGGGCTAGCCATTTTGCATCTTGTACTCAAGAAATTCGAGCATTAAGTCCGAATATTAAAGTCGAAACATTAACACCTGATTTCAGAGGGTGTATTGATGAAGCGGTAGAGGTTTTAAGCGAAAATCCACCAGATGTGTTTAACCATAATTTGGAGAACATTCCTCGTTTATACAAAAAAATTCGTCCTGGAGCTAATTATGAAGGATCGCTAAAATTACTTGCTTCTTTTAAAGAAAGACATCCAGATATTCCAACAAAATCAGGTTTAATGGTTGGATTAGGTGAAACAAATGAAGAACTCATTCAAGTACTAAAAGATTTACGCAGTAATGGCGTGACTATGTTAACTTTAGGTCAGTATCTACAACCGAGTAAATATCATTTACCAGTGGAGCGTTATGTTTCACCTCAAGAATTTGAAGAATTAAAACAGACTGCTTTAGCAATGGGATTCACCCATGCTGCTTGTGGTCCGTTTGTCCGTTCTTCTTATCATGCCGATTTGCAAGCAATGGGAAAAGAGGTGAAATAAATATCACCTCTTACAAATTTAGCAATTAATTATCAACAACAATAAAGCGACGATTTTCGGTAACAATTTGTAAGAAGATTGGTAAGCTAATTTTTTCGCCTTTCAATTGTTTACCGTTTAAATCATAAATTTTAGACCGCCCAAATGCATCAATAACCACAGTATTATGATCATAAAGCGCAGCAATTTGATTTTCACTACCAGCTAAAATCCATTCCCGATTAGACTGATTAAATAAATTTCGACCCTGACTGTACTGCTGCGCTGGGGTGGTAACATTAAATGCATCTTGCATTAATGTTCTTAAGATATCTGTTTGTGAGGTAATAGTACTAATTTGTTTTATTTCCCTACCTGGCCATGAAATAATCAATGGCACTTTCAATGCCTCACGATTAAAGCTATTTTCAGTATTATGCGATACTAATTTTTTGGCTTCATCTATTTTTAGATCATTTGAACCAGTAATAATTATTATTGTGTCCTCATATGCATTGGATAATTTTAAATAAGCAATCAAAGATTCTAAATATTGATCGAGTTTTTTAGCTTCTGATTCTAATTCCATTACTGGTATTTTTTTATTTTTAGTAACAAGAGAATATTGTATGACTGAAAATAAAGGCGCATGATTCTCAAGTTTGTTTTGTTCGTCATGCCAAGCCATCCAATAATCAGTAGTAAGCTTATTGTTTTGTTTTTTACCATCAGGGATTGAGAAGTTAGACAATAACGCATAACGGTAAAGAGGCTCAGAAAAGCCGTCAGCAGAGAATAAACCGAGGTTATAATGCTGTTTGGTTACTGTATCGAATAAAACCGATGTCTTATGACCAGCAAGGATACTATTATAGTAATTAGGATCTAAACCATAAAATAGTGAGAAATTATTTAAATAAGCCTGACTACTGGCAGCATAATGATTAATAAAATTAATATTCTGATTAGCAAATTCCTTAAGCCAAGGCATATTGTTCGCTAATAATTGATTATTCCAACCATCAATATTGATTATTAAAACATTCTGCTTATTTTGCTTTTCATCAAAACTAATTCGATCCAATGGATACTCAATAGCAATTGCAAATGGATTACCTTCCTGAATAGTTCTATTTCGGTAATCATTTTCTGCAATAAATCCATAACGCTCCAAAAGATGACGGGCAGTTAATGGATAAGAGAGTGGTAAACTTGAACGTTGCATAGTTATTGGGCGATAGAAATTAGCATCAGCCCAAATATGAATTAAATGTGATGAAACAAAACAAAGAATAAAACCGATAACAACTGGTCTAGCATAACGTTTCCGTTTACTTAAGCTACGTAACTTTTTCCAACTCCAAATGGCAAATAATATCTCAATTAAAAGAATAAAAGGAATAAGAATAAAAGCACTATTTAAAAAAGAGGTTTTGTCCGAAGTAAATAATTGCCATATAGATAGATTAAGGTGCATTCTAAAATGAGAAAACACTTCAATATCAATCAGAAGTAAACTAATTCCTATTGTAGCGACGACTGTAGCAATGATTCGTTGCCAACGGGAAGAGTGAATAAAAAAGCTTAATGGAAACAGTAAAATTAAATAGGCTATAAAGGTGAGAAAACTAAAATGTCCTATAGCACTAATGATTGCATAAAAACGACCCATAAAAGTTCGAGGCCAGTCAGCAATTAACAAATATTGACTACCAAGGACAATAACAACAAAAATATTAAATAGGGTAAACCAATGCCCCCAACTGACTATCTGCGAGGTTTGGTCGTCTTTGATATGATTATTTTTGAGTTTGAGCATATTTAATTGTTGTTAGTGGTAGTAATCAAGAAAAACTAAACTAAATTTACCCCACAGTTTAACTGATTTTTAAAAATCTTTCTGTAATTTTTTTATTTGTTAGCACAAAGGGATTGGTTATTTGTTGGCGTTATAATCGATACTTGTTATAATTTAATTTAATAATATAGCTAATAGAAAAGACAATACTTTGGCAATCAAACAACTCAACTCTCAAGAAGTCCAACCTGATATAAATTACATTTTAAATAATAACGATATTAAAACCGATTTATTCAGTGAAGGATTAACAAATGTACTATCATGGCAACCTCGCGTTGCTGCTGCCGTGTCACTATTATGTAAAAATAATAATGCACATTATCGTTCGCGTTTTATGTTACTAAAAGCCTCTGAAAACGAACTTTTTTTCGATCTCCTTAAACAATCCGTAAAACCAAGTTTAACTACTACAACTCTAGGTTATAGTTATTATTTTAGTGAAAATAAAATCACACTAACGCAAGCGAAAAGTAAACAAGATAATTTTGCAGTTCAAGATGATTGTTTAACGGCAACAGTAGTTGATATTGAAAAACTTTTTGGTTGTGTTCGCCAACCAGAAAACAGTCCAGTTAAATTACAAGCGGGATTAGTTCACCAAGCTAATGGTGGCGTTTTAATTTTAGGCTTACGTTCTCTGCTTGCTCAACCACATGTTTGGTCTAAATTAAAACAAATGGTTATGTCGCAAACCTTTGAATGGTTTTCAGCAGATGATTCGCACCCATTACCATTATCGATTCCAGCCATGCCGTTAGATCTACGCATCATCTTAGTTGGTGATAGATTATCTTTAGCTGAATTACAGGAATTTGAACCTGAATTTTATTCATCTTCTATTTATGCTGAATTTGAAAGTGAATTAAAAGTAACTGAACCTCGGCAAATCAATGATTGGATGAATTACTTACAATTTATTAGTCGCCAACTAGCATTACCAAAAATTGAAAAAACAGCTTTTGCTAAAATTTACAAGCATGCAACAAGATATACCGGTGATCAATATTATCTACCGCTCAGCATTGAGTGGATTCAATCATTATTACTAAATTCATCTTATTTTGTGCAAAATGAGAATATTGATACATTAGCAGTCAGCAAAGCTTTAGAACAGCAAACATGGCGAGAAAATTATTTAACCGAACGATTCCATGATGAATTCTTTACCAATCAAATCATGATTGATACTAAATCGCAAGTAGTTGGCCAGATTAATGGCTTATCGGTTATTGAGTACCCGGGCTATCCTAAAGCCATCGGCGAACCAACACGTTTAAGCTGTTTAGTTCATTTTGGTGACGGTGAATTGATTGATATCGAACGTAAAACCGATCTTGCAGGTAATATTCATTCGAAAGGAATGATGATTATGCAAGCATTTGTTATGTCGGAGTTTGCCATTAATCATCAACTGCCATTTTCTACATCTTTGGTGTTTGAACAATCATATAGTGAGATTGATGGCGATAGCGCCTCTCTTGCCGGTCTTTGCGCCCTTATTAGTGCACTGTCCAATCAACCTATCGATCAGCAATTAGCGGTCACAGGGTCGGTTGACCAATTTGGTCATGTTCAATCAATTGGTGGCGTAAATGAAAAAATCGAAGGTTTTTTTGCTGTTTGTCAGCATCAAGGTTTAACTGGTCAACAGGGTGTAATTATTCCTGCTAGTAATCAACGTCATTTGAGTTTAAGTGATGAGGTTATTGAGGCTATTAACAATGATAAATTTTCAATTTGGGCTGTCGAACATGTCGCTGAGGCACTCTATTTATTAACCGGTATTCCTTTTAAGGATGAAAACCAAATTAGTCTTTATAAATTGATTCATGCGCGCATGCAATCAATGTTAGTTCAAGATAGAAAACACGATGGTTGGCTCAGTCGCTGGAAAAAAATTGCAAAAAGTAACAATACACAATAAACTGAAACCCAAATTCCATTGATGGAATCAATCAAATATTAATATAAAATTTTACAGATTATAATAATTATTTGTTTTATATTTAATAATTATTTTATATGCAATCATGTAATGACAACAAAATAAAAGGTTTTTTTATGACATTTGAACGTAAATCTTCGTATGATAAAGCAGATTTGATTAAATCAGGCAATAGTGAATTATTTGGTCATGATGGACCTCCATTACCTTCTGATTTAATGCTAATGATGGATCGTGTTATCGAAATGAACGAAGACGGTGGTAGTTTTGGTAAAGGCTATGTTGAAGCTGAATTAGATATTAATCCTGATTTATGGTTTTTTAAATGTCATTTCAAAAATGATCCAGTAATGCCTGGTTGTCTTGGGCTTGATGCATTATGGCAATTAGTCGGATTTTATTTAGGCTGGATTGGTGGTAAAGGTAAAGGTCGGGCACTTGGTGTTGGTGAATTAAAATTAAAAGGCCAAATATTACCTCATAATAAAAAAGTTACTTATAAAATTAATTTTAAACGCGTTATTAACCGTAAATTAATTATGGGTATCGGTGATGGTGAAGTTTATGTTGATGGTAAATTAATTTACGAAGCAACTGATCTTAAAGTAGGTTTATTTAAAGATACTTCTGAATTTTAATTCCTGAAAATATAACTCCTTGTTTAGTGTCAGTGATTAACTGAATATTGGCAGGGAGTATTTTTTTATTTGCTATTCTAAAGCTGGCCTATAATGTACTTTTTTCGAAAATTTTTACTCTCACTTGTATTATCCTTAATTGTAATTAGTCAAGTTCAAGCTGATTTTACTGGTAAAGTGGTTAAAGTTATTGATGGTGATACCGTAGATATACTCACGCAAAAAAAACAAAAAATTCGCGTTCGTTTGCTTGATATTGATGCACCAGAAAGCCGACAAGCATATGGTAATGCGTCAAGAAAATACTTAGCTTCATTAATTGCCGGAAAAAATGTTTTTGTTCAAGAAAGCAATAAAGATATCTATCAGCGTACACTAGGAACCATATACCTAGCAAAAATCAATATTAATGCAAAAATGGTAGCAAATGGTTTTGCATGGGCTTATCGCTATAAAGGCGTCGTAAAAAATAACAATATGTTGAAACTTGAGTCAAAAGCTAAACAAAATAAAAAAGGACTATGGAAAGATAAACATCCTATAGCGCCGTGGGAATTTCGTTATCGTAATAAATGATTTTAAATTTTTTATTTTTTACTAGATAACATAGCTTCAAATGGTTGTAATGTTTCTTTTGTTTGTTTATAACCTTCCCCCTGTTTTTCAGCTGGAATCGCCGAAATCAGTTATTTGGATAATTCTAAATTTTGCTTAATCAAAGCCGTTTGTCGTTAATTAAGTTCATCATCAGATACTATCCACTTTATCAAAATAAGTTTTACAATTTTCAATTAATTCAGCCATACAGACCGAAGATAAACCAAATGAAGTTAAAAATAGGACTTATTTTTTTGAATCTTTATTTCTAAATTACTAATTTTATGAAATTAAAATTTTATTGATGTTATCGGGATAATATAAGAATGAAGAATGGAATAAGGTAAGTTCTATAATAGAAGAGAATCTTACCAGTAAAAAATTACTGGCAAGATTAAACAATCAGTTAGATGATTGTAACATCAGCAGCAGCTGGACCACGAGCACTATCTTGGATAGAAAATTCTACTTGTTGACCTTCGCCTAGAGTTTTAAAACCATCACCAGAAATCGCAGAGAAGTGAACAAACACATCTTTACTTCCGTCTGAAGGAGAAATAAAACCAAAACCTTTACTTTCATTGAACCATTTAACTTGACCAGTTTTTTTAGACATAATAATCTTCCTATAAATAAATTAATCTCTACCATAAAAGGCAATACTTGAAAACATAAAACCTAGACTACTTATTAACAAAGAGAAGACAAGACTGAAGAAAACTAATACAAATGTGATTAAAGTAAACTACAAACTGCATAAATCTAAATGTTACAAAATAAATCTGCATGTAATATGCTGGCGACTATTAACTCATAAAAAGATGAACAATACAAGCAAAGTTTTTTTTAATTTGTAAATTTTCCTAACATCATTAGTAACCAATTGTTATTAATCATGTTAATTTTTTTATTTTTCTGCTAATTCTTTAGATTTTTTAATAGCTGCATCTACAGCCTCAATTATGGCAGCCCTAAATCCATTTGCCTCTAACATTTGTACACCTTCAATTGTCGTACCAGCGGGTGAACAAACCATATCTTTTAACTCGCCAGGATGCTTACCTGTTTCAAGTAGTAATTTTGCCGAGCCCAATACTGCCTGTGCGGCAAATTTATACGCTTGTTTTCTAGATAAACCACCTTTAACTGCTCCATCAGCAAGCGCTTCAATAAACATAAACACAAAAGCGGGAGAGGAACCACTTGCTCCTACTACGGCATCAATTAAATATTCAGGTACGACTTCTGTTTCACCGATACAATTTAATAATTTCTGCATAATAGCTAATTCTTCATCAGTAACTTCTGTATTAGGTGTTATTGAACACATAGCGGCATTGACTAATGCTGGAGTATTTGGCATCACCCTCACTATTTTTTGCTCATAACCTACGCATTTAGCAATAGTTTTAATTGTTACACCAGCGGCAATGGAAATAACAATAGTATTCTTTTTTAATTCTTTTTGAATATCACTTAATACATCAGCAATAATGTTAGGTTTAACGGCAACAAAAACAATATCAGATTCTCGTGCCACATCCCTTGCCGAAGCCAAATTATTAATTGAGTAAGACTGATTTAAAGCTTGGCCTTTTTCAAGGTGAGGGTCATAAACATAAATTTGCGAGCCAGGTACAATATTACTTACCAAAATACCTTGTAAAATAGCATTCCCCATGTTACCTATACCGATAAAACCTATGCGCTGTTCCATTTATTTCTACCTTCTATGAGTGAAAAACTATAATGATTATAAAATAAATTTTTAAATAAAACTTAAAAATTTATGTAGAACAGCATCAAGTATATCGTTGTTATTGTAACTAAATAGTTTCATTAGACATTAATTGCATGCCATACTGTTGTCCTGTCTGTATTAACGACAATATTTGTTTTATTTTACCTTCACTAATTAAATTACTCACTGCAGGTGTATTAATAAGCACTTCGAATATCGCTTTGCGAGTATCATTATATAGGATTAGTTTTTGACAGATAATTGCTTGTAAACTACTAGATAATTGAGTTCGTATTAACTCACGTGATCCGTATTCAAATACATCAATTATACGATTAATAGTTTCAATTGCTGAATTAGTATGTAGAGTAGCAAAAACTAAATGCCCAGTTTCAGCAGCAATTAATGCGGCTTGAATCGTGGTTTTATTACGTAATTCACCGAACATAATAATATCTGGGTCTTGTCTTAATAAACTATCAATTGCTTCACCAAAATGTGAGATTTCTCTTTGCTGGATTAGAGACTTTTCATTTTGATAAATAAACTCAATGGGATCTTCTAATGTAATAATATGTTTAGCGGCAATCTGATTAATATATTGAATCAAAGCCGCTAATGTTGTTGATTTCCCACTACCAGTTGCACCAGTAACTAAAATAATTCCTGATTCTACATTTACCAGTTTTTTCAATATTTCCGGTGCCTCAATTTCACATAAAGTTGGGATTTGTTGGTTAATAATTCTAAATACAGCCGAAATTCCACGTTGTTGATAGAAAATATTTACCCTAAATCTTCCCACATTCTCAAGATAATAAGCAAAATCAATCTGTTGATGTTGTTGTAAAGTTACTTTTTGATCATCATCGAGTAAATGTAATAACTCAATTTTTAGCTTAACTGGTGATAATTTATCACTTGAGATAAATTTCAATTTTCCATTAATGCGAATGCACGGTACTTCACCACTAGAAAGATGCAAATCAGAGGCTTTTTGCGTTACACTAAAGGCCAACATTGAATTTAACATTATTTTTAACTAACCACTCTTTAATTGGGAATTCAAATGAACACAGTACATGACAATTTAATAACAATTAAAAACAAAATTAACAAAATTGCTCTAGATTGCGGCCGAGATCCCAAATCAATCGAACTTATTGCAGTTAGTAAAACCAAACCTGTAGAATTAATATCACAAGCGATAAATGCTGGTCAATTATCATTTGGGGAAAATTATGTTCAAGAAGGTGTTGAGAAGATTGCACACTTTAAACAAAGTATGCCTGATTCCCCTATTGTTTGGCATTTTATCGGTCCATTACAATCGAACAAGACTAAATTAGTAGCTGAAAATTTTGATTGGATGCATACCATTGATCGTTTCAAAATTGCCCAACGTCTTGATTCACAGCGCCCGACAGAAATGGATAAATTAAATGTTCTTATTCAGGTAAATATCAGCAATGAACAGACCAAATCTGGCGTTGCAATAGATGAAGTAGCTGATTTGATAAAACAGATTATTACATTACCGAATTTAAGACTACGCGGTTTAATGGCTATCCCTGAGATTGAAAATGATTTTGCTAAACAATTTGCTGTTTTTAAACAGATGAATCAGCTTTTGGAATCTTTAAAAACTGATTATCCATTTTTAGATACATTATCTATGGGGATGTCTGGTGATATGCAAGCTGCTATTGAGGCAGGAAGTACAATGGTTCGTATTGGTAGCGCAATTTTTGGCGCCAGACAATATGTATGATATATTGCCGAGTAAGTTATATTTTAGGAGTAATCAATGATATCGTTAATCTTCTTAGGAAGAGCTATTTTAATTCTTTGCTTATACGTCGTTATTCTACGGTTATGGATGCAACAGGCAAGAGTCAATTTTTATAATCCATTTACCCAGTTTATTGTGCGTATTACCCAACCGGTAATTGGTCCGTTACGAAGATTAATTCCATCTATCGGGCGTATTGATACAGCAACTTGGCTCGTTTTTTATCTGATTGCATTACTTAAAGTTATGTTTATCTACCGGTTTGAAGGCATTGATGCACCTATTTGGAGCCCTTATTATCTTTTATTTGCTTTAGCTGCCATGGTACATGCTTTTGGACATTTATTATTTTGGTTATTATTCTTTAGGGCTATCTTAAGTTGGGTTAGTCGAGGCCAATCAGTCGCAGATGAATTGCTTGCTCAGCTAACCGAACCTTTAATTGCACCAATTCGCCGAATTATCCCACCAATTGGCATGATTGATCTTTCATTTATGGTAGTTGTTTTTATATTGATGTTTTTGAATTTATTGGCAATCGATCTTCTCGGTAATTTGTGGCTGGCATTCTAAAAATTAAAAGAGAGCCTATGCTCTCTTTTAAATAATATGATCTTCCCAGAAAATAACATCCTTTTCATAAACAATTCTATTTTTAACCGATATTTTTAACTTATGCATTAATTTTTTATTACCGACAATCAGCGGATGCCATTCTGGTAATACTCCTGTTTCGGAAAAATAACGATAAGCACAAGTTTTTGGTAACCATTCGATAGTCAGTAAATTTTCCCGTGTTAATTTTATGCAATCAGGTTCATAATCAAAACGGGTATGATAATGCTTACATTGACAAGTATTTGAATCAAGCAAATTACAGGCAACATTCGTATATAGGATTTCGTCAGTTTCTTCGTCCATTAATTTATTTAGACAGCACTGACCACAACCATCACAAAGTTGTTCCCATTCATCATCACTCATCTGATCTAAGGTTTTATGTTCCCAAAAAGGTTCAATCATACTTTAAAATCATCTTCATTTAACATTTGTAAAAAAAATCCATCCTCTTTGATCTTTTCTTCAATTTCATTTGCTGTTCCAACAACAAATCGCCTTTTACCATCAAGCAATACTTTCATAACAAAGACTGGCGCACCAAAAATTGACATTATCTTTTCCGGTATATGTGAAAAATCATTTTCACATTCCATATATAAATAACAGTTTTCTTTTTTGCTACTTCTATAGATATAACACCACATCATAAATTACATCTTACCTCTCAATTATTTCAGGCTATTTTGTAAATAAACTCCAGCACCAAATAATCCTGGATCTTTATGCGTTATGACATAAACAGGAATTTTTTTAACTAAAAAAGACATACGACCTTTGTGCTCAAATGCTTCTCTAAATGGTGATGACTTAAAAAATTCGATGAATCGAGGAACAATACCGCCCGCAATATACACACCGCCTTGGGTATTAAGTGTTAAAGCCAAATTGCCCCCAAATCGTCCCATAAAAGTACAGAAATAATTTAAAGTAGCTAAGCAAATCGGACAACTATTCGACAATGCTTTATTAACGATTATATCTGGCGTGATATCTTCAATCGGTTGATTATTGATTTGTAATAATGCTTGATAGATATTAACAATACCATTACCAGATAGAAATCTTTCTGAAGATACCCGACCAAATTTGTTACGTAACTGTTGTAAAATTCGATCTTCTTCTTCATTAATCATTGGTAATTCAGTATGTCCACCTTCACCAGATAAACTAAGCCAATGTTCGTTTAATTTAATTAAATGTGAAACGCCTAAGCCCGTTCCTGCACCATAAATTGCTATTGGATAATTAAGATTAGCTTCCCCACCACCAACTTTTACCACATCATCTGATGATAATCGAGGGATGGAATACGATACTGCAGTGAAATCATTGATAACTTCAAGCTTAGTTAAATTCAATTCTCTAATCAATTCAGAACGAGAAAATGACAAATTATTATTCGTCATTTCAATTAAATCACCTTCATTAATTGGACATGCTATAGCAATACAAGCCATCTCAATAGTTACAGATTGTGATGTTAAATAAGTCTTAATCAAATTAAGCAATACATCATCTTTTGAAATGAGGATTTTAGTTATCGCTGATAATTCATTACTATCTAAATTATAAATTGCAAATCGGGCATTGGTTCCACCAATATCAGTAACTAGTGCATATTTACTCATGTTATTCCCTTTTAAAAAATAAAATCTTTCTAGATAAACACTAATTTAATCAATTCAATTAATGCTATAACATAATGAGTAATATTATGGACTATTTAGATTAATTTAACTAGGTTGCTTTAACTGAATTCACTAATGGAATTATTGCCGCTAACAAAACATTAGCGGCTAATATTTGTAATTTGAAGGAAATAACCTACTATAACCACTTTTTAACTTTAAAGTAAATGTAAGGGGCAATGCCTGCTAGTAACATCAATAGTAAGGATAAAGGATAGCCATACTCCCACTTCAATTCAGGCATGTTTTCAAAGTTCATTCCATAAGCCGATGCAACCACTGTTGGTGGTAAGAATACGACCGAAACAACTGAGAAAATTTTAATTATTCGGCTTTGTTCAATATTGATAAAACTGGTAGCCGCTTGCATCAAAAAGTTTACTTTTTGGAACAAAGATTCATTATGTGGTACTAATGATTCAATATCTCGTATTACTTCTCGTGCTTGTTCTAACTGATCTGTAGGCATTTTTGCTCGGCGCACTAAATAATTAACCGCACGTTGACTATCCATCAAACAAAGACGTACTTTCCAAGCAGTATCTTCTAATTCAGCTAAAGATGTAATTGCCTCATCATAGTGTTCCTGAGATGAACGATCCATAATAATTAAGCTTAACTCTTCAAGCTCGCTATAAATATTTTCGATCTGATCAGCTAATTGCTCAACTTTAACTTCAAATAAATCCAATAATACTTCGTATGGATTGCCATCATTCATGCCTTGATAACGTGAACGCATTCGGTATAGACGGAAAGCAGGTAAATCACGCTCACGCAATGTAAATAAGCGACCATTGTGTATCGTAAATGCTACTGTTGAGTTACCGGCTCGGTCTTCCGCATCTTCATAAAAGAAGAATGAGTGAACATGTAGTCCTTCATTATCTTCGAAAAAACGGGCTGATGCCTCAATATCATCAAGTTCAATACTTGTTGCTAGATTTTGACCTAAATTGGTCAAAATGACTTCACGATCGGCTTCTTCTGGTTCAATTAAGTCAATCCAGATCGCATTTTTAATATCGCCTTCATTAATTTTTACTAATTGTTTGTTTTTTAATCCAAACGCATTAATCATAAGGCCTCCAGGAGAAAAAATGTTTAAGATATAATATCTACAAATGGCAGGCATTATACTCGTTATAGTAAAAAATTCCTATGATAAAGCGAATCTTTCTGTATTTTAAAATTTTGGATACTTAATTCCAAATTTAAATTAAATTCGGTGATGTTAATTAAGTCTCATGATACAATAATACATATCAAATATTTATGTAATTGTTAGGAGTGTATAATGGCAAATAGAGGTATTAATAAAGTCATTTTAGTAGGGAATTTAGGTCAAGATCCAGAAGTTCGGTACATGCCAAACGGTAACGCTGTCGCAAATTTTAGTGTTGCTACATCAGAAACTTGGAAAGATAAACAAACTGGTGAAAACCGAGATCGTACCGAATGGCATCGCGTTGTTGTATTTGGTAAATTAGCTGAAATTGCTGGCGAATATGTTAAAAAAGGTACTCAAGTTTATTTAGAAGGACAATTACAAACTCGTAAATGGCAAGACCAAGCGGGTAATGATCGTTATTCTACTGAAGTAGTGATCAATGCTGTAGGTGGAACATTACAAATTTTAGGCTCTCGTTCAGGAGATAGTTTTAATGATGGCTCACAAAACTGGGGACAAAGTGCTAATAATACTTCGTCTGCTCCTAGTACATCACGTCCTTCAACAACAAATGAACCAGCAGCAAGTCAACCAACTATGCCTGAACCACCAATGGATTTCGATGACGATATTCCATTTTAATGGTTATTTATTCAATTCTATATTATATAGGCGTATAAATTACGCCTTTTTTCAATCCATATTCATTCATACTTTTCGCAAATAATGACAACTTATTATGTTTAACTTTTCTTAAAACCTGTGTTAGAACGGTAAAGATCAGGTGTAACTCCTGCGATATTTTTAAACATAGTAATAAAAGCGGATACTGAACTATAACCAACAGAAAATGCGATATCTTGAATCGATTTATCTTGTTTTAAAAGCGAGATACTATACAAAAATCTTAACCGTTGCCGCCACATTCTAAATGACATACCTAATTTTTGTTGGCAACGTCTTGCAAGGGTTCGTTCAGTTGTAAATACTGTTTGAGCCCACTGTTCAAGAGTCTTATTATTAGCTGGATCTAATTCTAACTCTTTTAAAATAGGAGCTAAATATTTATCGTTCGAACTTGGCAAATAGAATGTGAGGTTAGATTCCATTAAGAGCTGATCGATTAACACTTGTCCTAAACGAAGATCCTGTTCATTTTCTGGCTCCAGAATATTTCGCTCAAAGAATGAATCAATAATAGCATGGCTGATTTTATTTAAACCAAACAAACAAGTGTAATCAGGCATAATTTGGCAATTAGTTATATTAATTGTACGAAACCATGTTAATTCTTTGTTGTGACATGCGTGTTCGGTATATGGCGGAATCCATAATGCAAATCCTGACGGAGCCAAATATCTTTGCCCTTGAACTTTCAAGACAAAAATACCTGACTTAACACATATAATTTGCCCCCAATTATGCTGATGAGAAGAATATTCAGTCTCTGCATTAAATGCTTCATCATGAAAAAACATAAATCTTTTAGATTCCTTATCATTTAAATTAGTTTAAAAAATTAAATTCATGGTAATTAAATAATATAAATATTGTCTTATAATAGCTCTTTTTGTCTGATTTTAGTGATATTTATAAATTAAGACAAGTTAAACTACATCGAATAACTTTTACTATTGTTTACATAAGAAATATATGGCTTATTTATATCCATTGATGGCAGTATTTATTTGGGCTGGCAATCAAGTTGTCAATAAATTATCTGTCGGCACAATTGAACCTGAGGTTATCTCTTTCTACCGTTGGCTTTTAGCACTTATTCTATTAACCCTATTTTTTATAAGAGGAATTATTAAGAATTTACCGCAAATCTATCCTCAAGCTCTTAAATTAATGGTGCTTAGTTTATTAGGTATGGCTTTATATCAATGCCTTGCTTATTATGCCGCGGCAACAATTAGTGTGTTAACGATGGGGATCATTATGTCTATTATTCCTTTGTTAACTATCCTATTAAGCATATTCATTTTAAAAACACCACCAACTCAAGGGGTGCTAATTGGCAGTATTTTATCTTTTATTGGATTAATCTGGCTGATTAGTGGTGGTGATCCAACTAGGCTTCTCGAACTTGGGATTGGTCAAGGTGAAATTTTAATGTTAATGGCTGCCCTGTCTTATGCGCTTTATGGGGTATTAACCAAAAAATGGACAATGAAAATCACAAATTGGCACTCAGTCTATGTTCAAATTTTGTTTGGTACATTAATGTTATTACCTGGCTTTTTAATGAGTAACAATTTAACTGTAAATTCTGACAATGTTTGGCTTGTTATTTATGCAGGTGTACCGGCTTCAATTATTGCACCATTTGTTTGGATTATAGCTATAAAAAAATTAGGTGCAAATAAAACCGCCCTTTTCTTAAATTTAACACCGGTTATCACTGCAATAATCTCAATACTATTTTTGCATGAAACACTGTGTAGTTACCATTTAATTGGTGGCGGTATGTCATTTATCGGCATTCTATTAGCACAAAACTTAAAAGCGCCATTGTTTAAAATAAAGGCTTCAGATAAAGATTCATAACTAACCAGTACTGCGCTAATATTTATTTAGTTTTCACCTAACTTAATGTATCTTTTTTATATATTTCATCTATACTTAATTAGAACTTTTATTACAATTTGGATTGAAGTTATGTTGGAACTTATACAAACAGTCGGTTTTGGTTTAATTCTGTTTATTCCATTAACTAATCCGTTAACTACCGTTGTACTGCTATTAGGTCTATCTGGCGATATGACCAATGAGGAACGTAATTACCAGTCAAAAATGACTTGTATTTATGTTTTCATCATCATGATTGTTTCATTTTATTGTGGACAATTGGTCATGAGCACATTCGGTATATCTATCCCTGGTTTACGTATCGCTGGAGGCATGATTGTTGGCATTATCGGTTTTAGAATGCTTTTTCCTCAACAACCCTCGCATAAAACATTAGAAGCAGATGCAAAAAAGAAAGAAGTTTCCAATAATATCGCTTTTGTACCACTTGCAATGCCAAGTACTGCTGGGCCGGGAACCATTGCTATGATAATCAGTATGGCTTCCACTGTAAAAAGTGGTGGATATAATGTATCGACTTGGGTTGTTTATACTTCGTCAATACTTGTACCTTTATTATTATGTATTATTTTATGGTTATGTATGCGTAGTGCTGGTAATATAATGCGCTTTATGGGTAAAAGTGGTATAGAAGCCACATCAAGAATAATGGGCTTTTTACTGGTCTGTGTTGGTACACAATTTATTATAAATGGTGTTAAAGAATTAATATTAAACTTCCCAAATATTTGAGGAAGGCTATTTTTTTATTACAAATTTTTAGCGTATTGATTAACTATAGATTTGGGATATTTTTTATCATTTCTACTCGCATCAAATAATCATATAGAGGTAAAAGCTGTTTAAAACCTTTAGCAAGTTTATTCGGTAAATCACCATTTAGGACATCTTCTATATGATTATTGGTTACCATTACAGCAATATTCTTTCGATTGTACCATGTCGATAATTTTTCATCTTGATCTTTAATTAATGGTCTTTTATACATTTCCCCTACTAATTCAAATGGTTTCTTTACACAATTAACTACCGCCAAAAATTTAGAGGGGTCATTTAATATTTCTTCTCTAAAGATATCCATAGTAGGTTTTGAAGCACAATAATAACCTAAACCATATCTATAGCTATCTGGACCAATTTCAAAAAAATAGGCTGGAGCTTCTTTCCAATCACGATTAGGGCGTTTAAACGTCAACCATAAACGACTACGGTATAATGACTTATCTTTAGAAAATCGCGTATCACGATGAATTCGTGAAATTGTTTTACCTATAGCTGGACGTGTTTCAAACCATTCATCAATTTTAAGCATGGTTGGTGTTAGTTGCTCAACCAATAATCGAAAAGGTTTGATCAAATCATTGTCATAAATTGATCTATTCTCTTCAAACCAAACTCTACTATTGTTAATCCAAGCATCTTGTAAAAAATTTAACCCTTCTTGAGTAAAGCCAGTAAAATTTGCCATATTTTACTCCTAAAATAATGCTCTAACTTTATCTAAATCCTCTTGGGTATCAACCCCTATAGCCGGAGCTTGTTTGGCCACCGCTACATGTATTTTCTCACCATACCAAAGAACTCTTAATTGTTCTAACATTTCTATCTGTTCTAAAGCAGAAGGTGCCCATTGAATATATTGACGAATAAAACCCGCACGATATGCATAAATACCAATGTGACGTAGGTAAAAATCACCAATCGAATCAAGTTTATTTTGTTCATTCAATTTAGCAAAACGATCACGCTCCCACGGAATAGTCGCCCGTGAAAAATAGAGTGCATAACCATCTTTATCCATAACCACTTTTACAGCACCTGGATTAAATGCTTCTTCAACAGAATCAATCGGCACAGCTAAAGTTGCCATTCCTGTCTTGTATTTCACTAAATTATCAGCAACTTGATCAATAATAATCGGTGGAATTAATGGTTCATCACCTTGAACGTTTACAATAACTTCATCGTCAGCCAGTTGAAATGTATTAATGACTTCAGCTAAACGTTCAGTTCCTGAGTTATGCTTATCACTCGTTAAAACGACCTCACCACCATAACTTTGCACTACATCAAAAACTTGTTGGTTATCAGTCGCAATGATGACTCGACTAGCCGATGATTTTTGTGCTTGTTCCATCACTCGAATTATCATCGGTTTGCCATGAATATCAGCAAGTGGTTTTCCTGGTAAACGGCTGGAAGCATATCTAGCAGGAATAATTACTGTAAAACTCATAAAATTACCTCAAAACTTTAATTATTCTTTATCACAATTAGATTGATTTAATGGTTTTGCCTCACTGGCTAATAACACCGGAATACCATCTTTAATCGGGTAAGCCAACTGATCCTTTTGACAATTTAATTGTTGGTGTTGCTTATCATATTCCAATTGTCCATGGCATTTAGGACAAGCAATAGCACTTAATAACAGTTGTTTCATTTTTTTTCTCTTTGTAATTTTCTTTCTACAAATAGTGAGTAAATCTTTTCAATAGCCTGATTGGGTATCGTAGCATCAATTGGTAAATACCACCAATTAGGTAATGCAAATTGTCGACATTTCACTGCATCTTTTTCGGTCATTAAAAGTGTTTGATTACTTGCAGCAACTTTCTCTAATAATGGCAAGCTAAAATTTTGATGATCGGCAAAAGATTCAGTATGTAACAAATCTGCATTCATTTTAATTAACATATCGAAGAATCGCTTTGGATTACTAATACCAGCAATAGCACAAATATGGTGTAATGCCGATAACTGGCTTTTTTCATTAGTCAGTAGATTTACCGCGTAACTAGGGGTTAGTTGCATAGTATAAGTTTTATCTGGATACTGATTTGATATATCGCCTAAACTGTCACCATTTATCATAATTAAGTCTACTGATTTCAACCGATTTGTTCGCTCTCTCATCGGGCCAGCTGGGATCCACCAACCGTTTCCGAATAGTCTCTTACCATCAACGACTACGATCTCAATATCACGAGCTAATGCATAATGCTGTAAACCATCATCAGTTAAAACAACATCTAATTGATATGATTTTAATAATTCTTTAACTGCCTCGACTCGCTTAGGTGCGACCGCAATTGGTACTTGAGTTCGTTGATAAATTAAAATTGGTTCGTCACCAGCCTGCGCAGTGGTAGTATTTTCATCTAAAATTAATGGATAATGGTCGGATTTTCCACCATAACCACGAGAGACTAATCCAACCTTCAGACCTTTAGCCTTTAAAGCTTCAATTAAACTAATTGCCAGAGGTGTTTTACCATTACCTCCTGCTGATAAATTACCAATGACAATAATGGGAATTGGAGATTGCCATGCTTTGAATATACCAAACTTGTATAATTGACGACGAATAAAGCTAATACATCCATACAATAATGAAAATGGCAACAACAACCAAAATGATTTATTTTTACCATACCATAATTTCTCAATCATAACTTTATTATGCTCGCTAGTTCCAATAATTTTATTTTTATATAGTGAATGAATATATAATTTGTACACCATATTAACAATAATTCTATTTTACTCATAAAATGATAAACTACCAAACCAATCATGATACCATCTTGGATTGATATCTTGTCGCATAGTTTTCTGTTGCCATGATGTTGGATAAAAAAATAGACTAATCTGCCCTTCCTTGCCTGTAATATAATAATTAATATTTAGCGCTTTATAACGATTAGTTATCTTATTGGAAGGCAATCGCCATGGGTTATAACGTGATGCTGAAGTTAGTGCATTAGAGGGATTAACATAATTTAAAAATGGATAACTTGATGAAGTAGTACTACCATGATGCGGAGTTTGTAGAATGGTTGAGTGTAGATTGCGTTTATATTTAACCACTAAATCATATTCTTGTTTACGTTCTAAATCGCCAGTCAATAATACTGAAAATTGACCATCAGTAATTTGTATTACACATGAATCGCCGTTATTCGGATCGCTCACTAATTGGGTCGGCCATAATACATTAAAGCGTAAATGTTTCCAATAAAAATTATGATCAGCTAAACAGTTATAATCATTACTCAAACTAGTAGATGAACTCATTAACCATGCATTAGGATAACGTTGTTGTAAATAGCTTAAGCCTCCGATATGATCATTATGAATGTGGCTAATAATAATTCCTTCAACGTTCAGATTATTCCATTGTAAAAAAGGGATAATTACTTGCTCTGCAGCTGAACTATCTTCCCATTTTGCGCCAGTATCATACAAAATAGCTGATTTAGCATTGTGAATTACAATCGCCAATCCATGCCCAACATCCAACATATCAACTCTCCATAGATAATCGGGTTGTTTATAAATTGGTGAAACTAATATTGTTATAACAATCACAATAGTAAAGCTAAAACGACGCCAAAATTCTATCCGAATAATGATTATAGTTATCCAACCAATACCACTAAACAAATAAAAATCGACCGGTATATTTAGCCATAAAATATTTAAATATTCTAAGCAATAAAAAAGCCATTCTAGTGAAGTTTGCGCAACAAACCATAACCATAAAGCAAGGTAGAAACAGTCCATTAAACTAAATAATAATGCCAATAAAATCGCAGGAAAGGTGATTAACGAAACAATGGGAATTGCAATTAAGTTAGTTAACAACGCAACAACACTTATACCATGAAAAATAAATAATTGGATAGGAAGCAATAATAATGTTAAACCAAATTGTAAATGTAATAATCTAATAAAATACCATCGTTTTTTATTTTTTAACGTGCTGGCTAGTGGCAACCATTCAAATAAAAAAATCAAGCTAACCACAGCATAACAGGACATCCAAAAACTTTCAGATAGTATCATTAGTGGGTCAAAAATTAATAATAACGCTATAATACGGTTAATTTTCTGCCATGCGCTAATGTGATTATTTTTATAGCGCAAATATATCCAAATTGATAAAGCTAAAATAGCACGTAATGCTGGAGGATTAAAACCAATCAACCATGTATAACATAACGTCATTAACCAACCAATTAATATGGGTAACAATAAAGGGCTATAGCGTTGAGGTAAAAAAAACACTAATCCTTTTAGCAAAAAATAACTAATATAGAATACTAACAGAATATGCATTCCTGAAATTGCCATTAAATGAGCAACACCGGTTTGCATCATAGTTAAACGATTATGATCAGAAATCTGTGAACGGTCACCAAATCCTAATGCTAATAAAATTCCTCGATAACTAAACAAATTAATATAAGCTAGACATTTATCAGCAATACTTTGTCGAATATTAAACTTTTTTTCGAGTAGAACTGATTTAATAACTTTAGCTTTTAACAAAGTATGATTAGCAATCGCAAAACGTTGTTTATCAAATGATCCTTCATTTAAATTACTATGCGTCACTTTGGTTTTTATGGTTAATTGCCAAATTTGCCCTGCTTTAATTAAATCTGATTGTTGCCAATAAATAATAACAGGTACTGGTGATGATAAAATCTGATCTGAAATTTTTAAAATGGAAAATTTTGCATAATATGGATTGGTTTGTTTTTGGGAGTGAATTTGAGTATTAATAGTTTCAACTTTTGCAGTAACGACTAATGTCTGGTCAATATATGGTTCAATTAGACTTAAATATTGTTTTGCATTTGCTGTAGACCAGAGAAAGCTTAATATAAACACAACAATCAAACAAAAATAGTAATGACGTCGTATTGACCATACTAAAATAATAACAATCAATACTCCAACCAGAACAAACCAACTCGTTTCAGATGGCAATGATGACAAAAACATTAATGGCACACATCCTAAGGTAAACACAATTGCCATTAAATCTATTGAACCGTAGTGCCGCATCAATTTCTACATATTAATATTGTTTAAATAATCAATCTAATATGTTCGAACTTTCTACGAATTATTTTATCTTTAATTTTAGAGCTACATCCCAGTTTAAAGATTACTATTTCTGTTTCTATTGAGAATCATTCATCTAATTAACAAATAAAAAAGCCTTTGATTCTACTCAAAGGCTATTTTATTAATTATATTGGAATTATGCTTTAGCTGCATTATTTACACGTTCACGTAACTCTTTCCCAGGTTTAAAGTGAGGAATATATTTGTGTTTAACCTCAACATTTCCTCCTGTTCTAGGGTTTCTAGCTTTACGTGGTGCACGGTAGTTAAGACTAAAACTACCAAAACCGCGTATTTCAACGCGATCATTACTTTCCATCGCTAAAGCAATTTGTTCAATAATGTCTCTAACAGCATCATCAACAAGTTGCACAGGAAGGTGTGCCCGCCAGTTGACTATTCTTTCTGCTAAATCGGATCTGTTCATGGTCACTCCTAATTTATTTTATGTGGTATATATTTTATTCATTTTATACCACAAAAGAAAAAGAGGGCAAGCCCTCTTTACTCTTTGAATAAATATTTTTTACTCAGTTTTTGATGCTGCTTTAAATGCTTCAGCCATTGCGTTAGTAAATGATGCATCTTCTTGAGTTGCAGTATTATTTACAGCTGCTAATGCTTCTTTTTCATCAGCTTCATCTTTAGCACGTACAGATAGTGAAATTGCACGAGTTTTACGATCGATATTTACGATTTTCGCTTCTACTTCATCACCAACATTTAATGCAGTAGTTGCATCTTCAACACGTTCACGAGCAATATCTTGTGCTTTTAAGTAACCTTCGATACCGTCAGCGATTTCAACTGTTGCACCCTTAGCATCAACTGCAGTAACTTTACCTTTAACAATTGCGCCTTTTTTGAAGTTAGATGCAAAGCTGCTGAATGGATCGTCTTCAAGTTGTTTGATACCTAATGAGATACGTTCACGGTCAGCATCAACTTGTAGAACAACAGCTTCAATATCGTCACCTTTCTTATAAGCTTTAACAGCTTCTTCACCTGGCATATTCCAAGAAATATCAGAAAGATGTACTAGACCATCAATACCACCATCTAAGCCGATGAAGATACCGAAATCAGTAATTGATTTGATCTTACCGCTAACTTTATCACCTTTATTGTGTGATTCAGCAAATTGTAACCATGGATTTGGTTTACATTGTTTAAGACCAAGAGAAATACGACGACGTTCTTCATCAATTTCAAGAACTACAACTTCAACTTCATCACCTAAGCTAACTACTTTAGATGGATGAATGTTTTTGTTAGTCCAATCCATTTCAGAAACGTGTACTAAACCTTCAACACCAGTTTCGATTTCAACGAAACAACCGTAATCAGTTAAGTTAGTTACTTTACCAGTTACTTTAGTACCTTCTGGGTAACGTTTAGCAATTGAAACCCAAGGATCTTCGCCTAATTGTTTTAAGCCAAGAGAAACGCGTGAACGGTCTTTATCGAATTTAAGAACTTTAACAAGTAGTTCTTGACCAACTTCAACCACTTCACTTGGGTGTTTAACACGTTTCCAAGCCATATCAGTGATATGTAGTAAACCATCAACCCCACCAAGATCAACGAATGCACCGTAATCAGTAAGATTTTTGATAATACCTTTAACTTCAGAACCTTCTTGTAGATTTTCAAGAAGTTGTTCTCTTTCTGCGCTATTTTCAGATTCAATTACTGCACGACGTGAAACAACTACGTTGTTGCGTTTTTGATCTAATTTAATAACTTTTAATTCGATCTCTCTATTTTCAATATGAGAAGTATCGCGTAATGGACGAACATCAACAAGCGAACCTGGTAGGAACGCACGAACGCCATTAAGATCAACCGTAAAGCCACCTTTAACTTTACCATTGATAACACCTAAAACTGTTGCAGCATCTTCAACTGCTTTTTCTAATGTTAGCCACGCTTCATGACGTTTAGCTTTTTCACGAGATAAGATTGTTTCGCCAAAGCCATCTTCAATAGAATCAAGAACAACGTCAACAACGTCGCCAACTTGAACTTCTAATTCACCTTGGGCATTTTTAAACTGCTCTACTGGAATTGCTGATTCAGATTTTAAACCAGCATCAACTAAAACAACATCTTTGTCGATTGCAACGACAGTACCACGGATCATATTACCAGAACGAGTGTCTAGTTGATTTAAAGACTCTTCAAAGAGTTGAGCAAAAGATTCAGTCATATTTTATATACTTAAATTAATATTAACGTCCACATTACATCCTGTCTTGTGGGGTTGTTTATGTTACTCCACTTATATCCTTATAATGGAGCTTCGTTCACACAATAAGTTTACTTACAATATAAACTTATAGCGCAAGTTTTTCTTTTATATACATAATAGCTTGATTAAAAACATCTTCGATAGAGAGAGATGTGGTATCAATTATTAATGCGTCAACTGCAGGCTTTAAGGGCGCAACCGCTCGATTTCGATCTCGCTCATCACGCGCAGTTATCTCCTGCAAAATTTCGGGGAATTTAGCATGAATTTGTTTATCTTGCAACTGTTTCATTCTTCTTTCTGCTCTTGATTGAGCGCTAGCATCAAGAAATATTTTAACGGGAGCATCGCTAAACACGACTGTACCCATATCACGGCCATCGGCAATTAATCCAGGCAATTGTCGAAAATCACGTTGACGCTGTAATAAAGCTGTTCTTACTTCATTTATTGCAGCTACTTTTGAAGCTGCTCCACCAGTTTGTTCGGTACGAATCTCTTTTGAAACATCAACCCCTGCCAACAATGCTTTGACTTCATCATGACTGCTATCAAATGTTAACGGCAAATTCAATGCGAGCTCAGTTAGCTGATTAATATCATCTAAAGCAATATTTTTCTTTAAAGCTGCTAGCGCTAACACTCGATAGATAGCACCTGAATCCAAAAGATGCCAGTTGAAGTGATTTGCTAACGCTTGACATAATGTACCCTTACCTACACCACTTGGCCCATCAACAGCAATAACAGGAATATTTTTTGTCATGTTATATTTCACTTAATCGTTTAAATTGTTCAAAATAATCAGGGAATGTTTTCATTGTACACTTCGGATCTAAAATAGTTACCGGCGTATCAGAAAGTGCAACTAATGAGAAACACATAGCCATACGATGATCATTATAAGTTTTGATTTCTGCATGGTTGAGTTTTGCAGTAGGAGTTATAGAAATATAATCCTCTCCTTCTTCAACAGTAGCACCAACTTTACGCAATTCGTTAGCCATAGCCGATAAGCGATCGGTCTCTTTTACTCGCCAATTGTAAATATTTCGAATTGTCGTTGTTCCATCAGCAAAGAGTGCAGTTGTTGCAATTGTCATCGCTGCATCAGGGATATGGTTCATATCCATATCCACACCATTTAATTCACCGCGAGAACACTCAATATAATCATCAGCCCAAGTTATTTTGGCACCCATTTTTTCCAGCACATGAGCAAATTGAGTATCACCTTGTAAACTTTTTTTACCAACTCCAGTAACACGAACAGTGCCGCCTTTAATTGCTGCTGCCGCTAAGAAATAAGATGCTGAAGAGGCATCACCTTCTACCAAATAGCTACCAGGAGATTGATAAGTTTGATTAGCTTTAATGACAAATGTCTGATATTGATTATTGATAACCGATACACCAAATATTGCCATCATTTTTATTGTAATATCAATATATGGTTTAGAAACTAGATCGCCAATAATAGTAATTTCAGTATCATTGCTAGCTAAAGGGGCTGCCATCAATAGTGCAGTTAAGAATTGACTTGATACTGAGCCATTTACAGCAATCTTACCTCCAGTAAAACCACCATGGATATGAAGTGGCGGATAACCTTCATTTTCAAGATAATCAATTTTAGCGCCACCTTGACGTAATGCATCGACCAAATGACCAATTGGACGCTCTTTCATACGAGGTTCACCTGTTAATACAATATTATTATCGGCTAAACAAAGTGCTGCTGCTAAAGGACGCATAGCTGTCCCTGCATTTCCTAAAAATAATTCTAATGGATGAGCAGAATGTAATTTACCGCCAACCCCTTCTATATCACAAATTGTTCGGTCATCTGACAGATGATATTTGATATTCAACGCTTTTAAAGCGTCAAGCATATAGCGAACATCATCACTATCAAGTAAATTAGTTAATCTTGTTTTGCCTTGACTAAGTGCAGATAATAATAATGCACGATTTGATACACTTTTAGAACCTGGTAAATTAATGGTACCACTAAATTTTTTTATCGGTTGTAATGTCAAAGATAACATAATGACTCTCTTTAGTAATTTTAATATTCTTTAAAAATTTTCTAAGGTGGTTTTTAATAGATCGATTGCTTTATAATCTTTCGCACTATTTTGCCATAACTTATCAAATAAGTGGCGATAACGCTTAATTGCATCTTCTGAAGATGTTATTGAGGCAATCCCTGTGGTTATATTAGGTAGTTCACCCAATCGAAAAGGACTCATTGCCAATGCTAAGGCCTCTTCATTTTGATAAAATATTTGAAAAGCGATGGATGGGATAGCTTGTTCTGTAATCGCAATTGTTGGTGCATAAGCTTGGTCTTCTATCAATTTGATCAAATGATAAATTTCTTTACGAGCCAACAACATTCTTTCAGACTTTTTACCTGGGGAAATGGTTAAATTACCAACCAAACCAATATGCAAAAATCGCTCAACATTACGCAAACTGATTAGATTAATCACTTTTGGTAGAGATTGATAAAATTGTGTCTTACGCTCATTTAAAATCGATAATGATGTTGCATATCGTTGCGCGGCAATGGATTCACTCGACTCATTTAACATCATACCTAAATGGGAAAGGTAATCGGGTGAAGTTAATAGAAAAGAAAAAGGATCAAAATGAGAATAGATGTGCGTAGATTGTTCTTCTAATTGACGCATACGTTCAAAAAAACCATCACCACTAGAATAGTATTCGGTATCAATACCTAGCAAACTAGCAAATGAAGTATCTAATAATGAGGCTAACCGTTCAAGTGTTTCTATTTTAACAATTTCGCCTTTTTCTAAACGGTAAACCGCAGCTCTAGAGATTTTAAGACTTTCTGCAACATCTTCAGCTCTGAGAGAAGCAGCGATACGGTAAGCCCGCAATCGCTGTCCGATAGCACAATAATCAATCGATCCAGTAATCATAATACACTCAAACTATTGGGATTTTGGCAGTGTACCATATGGTAGGTACAATGCCAATTTAATGTAATGATATTTCAGACTAAATGCGTGTTTGAGTCTTTTATTTTAATAATTCATTTTGTAATGATGATGCATTTTTAAATTCAGTATAGTCAGTGATAGCTTCAGGTTCTTTTTCTCCTTTTTCCGTTTTTCCTATCACTTGTGATGCTATTACTAAACCTTTTTGGTCAATAACAGTACTTTTATAAAAATCAATTAAATCTTGTTTAGTGATTTTCTTAAGAAGTTCTATTTTTTTATCACGCGAATCAAATTGGAAACGTGATAAACGATAATCTGAAATTAAACGTTCAAACTCTTCATCTAATGATTGAGGCGGCATTGTCTGTTCATCAATGATGCTTCTTTTATACTCTTCAATATCCTTATCAGTTAACGCATCTAATTTATTTAACATTGTTGGGTAAAAAGCTTGATAACGTTGTAATAGATAAGCAGGATCCCACTGATTAGTTTGCACAGCAAAACCCAGCCCGACTGATTCACCGATGAAAAATGGAAAAATACCTACAAGATAACCCAATTGTTCATGACTCCGCAATTGATCAAAAAACCATGGTGACATAATACTAGTTAATGTATAGCCAACCATTTGACTTTTAGTCGGATCATAATTAGTTGGGAAATAAGTCATTAACAACGCGCTATCGGTACTTTTCGCTTGTTGGGTGATTCTCGCTGTAAACGAAGTTTTAATTGCTATATCATCCAAAGGAGTAAATTCAACATCGCGTTTTAATGTCTTTTGCACTGCATGATAAAGATCCAAAGAATCTTCATTTGAAATATTACCTAAACTAATCATATAAGGTATCGATTGAGTCATCAAGTTATCACGATAAGCTTCAACATCACTAATAGTGATAGTATTTGTAATTTGTCGTCTTTCATCTCGTTCAAAATAGTGTGGCAACTTAGATAATGCAAGAACTGGCTCTGACGCTAATCGAATACTTTCAAAATGATCTGCCCCATCAAGTCGTTGCAGATACCATGATTTAGCTAATGCTAAACTTTGTTCATCAATAGCCACTTGACGATAGCTATTAAGAATAGCCAATACCATTTCTGGTAAATGTTGATTAAAACCAGCAGCAGTTATCATTAAACCATTATCAGAACCAGTGGATAATGACATTCCGGCATTACCTGCTTGAAATTGTAATTGCGTTAAATCACGACTAACGATGTAATCAAGTAACTCAAAAGCAATCGACGTTTTTGCGTCTTTAAAAGCCTGATTATTACGTAAAGAAACTGCAATCACAGCCTTAGGATCATTATTAAAATGACGACTAACAAAATGAATATGATTACCACGTTTACTAAATGTAGCTGGTTGAATTTGATCGCTATTTTGACGAATTATATTAAAATTATCTGGGATATAAGGATTTAATTCCGGCAAAGTAAACGAAAAATCTTTAGCTAAATTAGTCCACGTTGTTTTTAATTCATCACTGATATTATCTACTTTATAAGGCGCATTGAGAAAATATGCAGTTTTATCGGTAGTTTGATTTGGGGCAATCAACCACACTCTAGCATTGTCAGGAGTAAAATTTTTGATTCGATTGATGATAGCTTCTTTATTCAAATGTTCCGCAACATAATCCGCATCTAATACATTTTTAACCGGATAAAGTAGCATCTGATCTGATAACCATTCGACATAAGACATATCACGGTTAACATCTTTATACTTAAAGGATAAAGCAAAAACTTTTTTTATCTCATCATAATAAGCTTCTGAAACGCCCTGTTTTTCAATTAATTGTAAATAATTGAATATAGCTGCAATCACCTTGTCTTTTTGCGCCAAGCCTTCATCAGTTAAAATGACATTAATATTAAATGTTCCACTATTACCATAATATTTACTATCACAAGTTGCTTGAATAGCTTCAATCAAACCTTGTTTTTGTAGCTGATCAGCTAAGGTATTTTTACTATTATTACTAATTAAATAGATAAGGTACTCATTGGTTTTATCAGTAAATTTATCGATATCATTTTCAATCGGAAATTTTAAAGACAACATTTTTCTAGGTTGAGCCGGTAACATGGTAATTTCTTTACCAGTAAACTCCTGAGTAATCGCTGGTTTGGTAATTGGCGGAACGACTATATTTTTATTAGGAATTTGACCGTAAGTAGATTCAGCTAAAGTTTCCAATTTTTCAATGGATTGATTACTGTAAATAACCCCCACCATAATATTAGCTGAATAGTATTTATCATGAAAGTTAACTAGTTCATCTTGTAATTTACTATTATCTTTATCACTTAAAGTTTCTAAATTTCCTCCCGAAAATTGTGCTGCTGGGTGATCAGGGTTAATTGTTTCAGAATCAACTTGCTGAATACGAAAACCATCACTTGAGCGATACATCGTCATTTCTGCATTGACGGCATTTCGTTCTTTATCTGCAAATTTAGGATCAAAAATTGGCTCAGCAATCGCATCAGCTAAATAATCTAACGCAGTATTAATTACACCATTTTCAACTTCAAAGAAAAATGCGGTGCGATTACCGCTAGTAGACGCGTTATAGTTACCAGCATGTCGCGCCAAAAATTCTGTAAAACTTGACGGTTGAGGATACTTTTTCGATCCCATCAGTACCATATGTTCTGTGTAGTGAGCTAATCCTTGCTGATCTTTGGGATCTTGAAGTGAACCTACAGGTAATGCTAATGATCCTAACGATTTTGCCGCTTTAGGATCAGAAACCAATAGTACGCGCATTTGATTTGCCAATTCAATTACCTCATATTGGCGATTATCGCGATCACTTTGTTGTATCTTTTTCAAAAGCACAGGGAAGGAAATTTTGTTTTCAATTGCAAAAGATGAATTAAAAATAAAAAACACTGATACTATAAAAAAAATAATTTTTATCTTATCCATATATTCTTCGCCTAGTAAAAAGATAATATTATAGTCTTTTTTTGATAAATTAGGGAGAAAAACAAACATTGTTTGAATGCTAAAATTTCTTTACAAAAAATAACTGATCATAAATATCTTTTGCATAAAAATTGCACTATAATTCAATCACTACCGTTAAAGAAGCTGTCTTACAATTATACGGTCTGTTTAGTAACTTTATAAATTGTTTACAATTTTATGTCACAAAAATGATGCTATCTTATCAGCATCAAAATCAATACAAATTAACACAATTATGCAGTAGCTCCAATTGATTTAAAGTAGTTTAGATTTTTATCGAAAATGCATTGATTTAAAAAGGAAGGGAGTACTTCGTTCGACTATATTTCTAGCACTCCCTATATTGATTCCGCCAATATTATGGTCGGAATAGCAGCTTTGTGATTGGTAAATTAAGTACATAAAAAATACCAAACAAAAATATAATGGATTAAGGATTTATATGTTCTATAGAATCGTCTTAATTATTAGTATCTTAACTTATAGCTCCACCGCTATAGCCGACAACAACGATTTTGATAACGCTATTAAAGCCGATCAACTGCTTAAAGAGAGTATAGAGGCTAAAAAGTTTCAGAATTTTGAACTCGCATTGTCAAAACTGCAAATTGCAAATCAACTATCACCAACTAATTCTGATGTCTTAGTTCAATTGGGTTTCAATTATTATGCATTAGGCAAATTAGACCAAGCCAAACAATCATTTCAAAAGGCTTTATCCATTTCACCTAACTATGTTGATGCACAATATGGTCTAGTGAGCGTTATTTTAGCGCAAAATCCTGATAATCCAGATGAAGCGGAAAAATTGCTAAATCAATATATAGAACAATCACCTAATGATGTTCAATTGTTAACAATTAGCAAAACCATCGAAGCCATAAAAAATTCTATTCATAATTGGGATTTTAATTTAGGAGGTACCCATAGCCATTTATCAAAGTCTTATGCCGATTGGAACGAAATGGAAATGGCTCTATCTTATAAATTATCTAAAACAGATACGATTACGGGATATTTTGCACAATCACACCGTTTTCATATGAACGATCAAAAATATGGGGGAACACTTTGGCACACTTTTAACGACAGAGCGTATGGTTATTTAACAGGATTTATCTCTTCCTCAAATAAATTATTTGCCAAATATACGCTAATTAATGGAATCGATTACGCCCTATTTAACTCAATAAATCAGAATGTTAACTCTTTTCATGTTACTTTGGATATGAAGTTAGATCATTACGATGATGGGAACATTAAAAGTATCGATCCAGGTATAATCCAATATTTTTTTGGTGAACGACTGTCTTTATCAGGAAAATGGAATAATACCTTTGATCAAGATAATAAACATATGAGCGGTTTTTTAGTTAAAATAACCGGTTCGCCTACCGAAAAACTACACTTATTTGCTGGTTATTCTAATTCTCAAGAAACATCGGATCGGTCAAGTAATTTTACCCGTTCATTAATTAAAGTGTCTGCTCTTTTTGTTGGCTTTTCTTATGACATATCTGAAATCGTTACCATAAATATCAACTATACGAACGAAGATCGTAAAGAAACAACCCATAACCGTAAGTTGTATAACAAAAATACTATAGGGTGCGGAATAAAATGGAAATTCTAATACGTTATATCAATATCTATAATGGTAGTTTTGTGCTGTTTGGTTTCATTGTAATAATCATAACTTCGATAATTTACTTTAAAAGAAGAAACCAACGGCGACACTTCAATAAATTAAAAGTAACCTTAATTACGGCCTACAACCAAAGCATTAAACAAAACAATAAAATTATTTTTAAAAATGCCATTGATAAAACATTATCATCGGGATCACTAATACTGATTGTCGCTTTTTTTGCTAAAAAGCAACGCTATGAAGTGCAAGAATTTCTACCTTTTTTTGCAGAAGAAACATTCCAAACAAAATTACGTGCACTCTTACATAAAGGAACTGTTCAACAACGAGTTGACGCTGCTAATATGTTGTCTTATTACCCATGCCAAAAATCATTTATTGCTTTAGAAAAAGCTTGTTCAGACCCTAGGCAAGAAGTTGCTATCGCTGCTGCATTAAGTTTGGTAATCAGTAATCCCGATGTATCCTTAGTCGAACTCATTACTAAGCTGTTCAATTCAATACCACAAAAAGGGTTATTTTGTTTTTTACGTCTTATTCCATCGTATAACTTATTACAATTTGAATCACAAGTAATTGACGAAGAATCAAGTAATTTCAATAGTACGTTACTTACCATGTTAAGAGAAATTTCCAATAACTACATAACGCCTTATGTTATGTTTGCCAGAGAAGATCAACGAGATTACATGCAACAATTATTTGAAACTTTACTTGGTTTGCAATGTAAAGCCTCAGGAATCATTCACAGTTGTTATATTTTAAATTTCATTAATGAACTTTGTTATCAAGATAGGATATGTAATATTCAAGAACTTATAACAAAAAATTTTAATTTTGATACTAAATTATTTGTTTATTGGGATGATATTAATAACGGTTTTTATAAAAATAAAGTATGGGCAACATTATGAATAGTTATATATACAACTCTTTAGTTGTTTCAATGCAAGCAACAGTTTTTATTATTATGTTTATTGGACTGTTACAACTTTTCATTTACTTTATACAACTTATCATAGCGTTATATGTGTTTTTTGATAATCCACATAAGGAAAGAAAAATACAAAGTATACAAAAAAATGACGGTATGTTACACCCAATTACAATTATTATACCTGCTTATAATGAAAGTGTAACCATAATTGAAAGTATCAAGTCTATACTTGCTACTGAATATCCTAATGCAGATGTGATAGTTGTCAATGATGGCTCAACTGATGATACTTTTGAGTTAATTAATCAATTTTTTAATTTAGAAAAAACTTTACACAATCTCAATACTAATAATCCAAATCATCTTTCACACGCTCAAATAAAAGGGGTTTATGTTTCGCGTAAAGATAGCCGATTACGTGTTATCGATAAAGTGAATGGTGGCAAAGCAGATGCACATAACGCTGCGATTAATTTAAGTCGTTCACCGATTATTTGTCTTTTAGATGCTGATTCAATTTTAGCGCCCGATGCTCTTACAAATGCTATGGTTCCCTTCATTGACGATCCAAAAACGATTGCAGTTGGCGGAACAGTACGTGTTGCCAATAGTTGTTTGATCAAAAATGGGGTAGTGAAAAAAATCAAGTTATCTAAAAAATACATTGTTCAATTACAAATAGTCGAATATATGCGGTCTTTTTTAATGGCAAAAGTTGCTTGGAATCATATTAGCGCGTTACCAATTATATCAGGGGCTTTTGGCTTGTTTCGTCGTGATTTTGCTATTCGCATTGGTGGATTTTCCGTTGGTTCGGTAGGTGAAGATTATGACTTTACAGTTAAATTACATAAATATATTTATGATTCAAAGGTTGATTATAAAATTAAATATGTCCCAACAGCCATTTGCTGGACACAAGTTCCTGAAAAATGGAGTGTTTTACGGAATCAACGTATTCGTTGGCATATTGGCGCATTACAAACATTTTTTCATTTCCAAAATTTAACTTTTGATATAAAATACCGCAGAATTAGTTTTTTAATTTTACCCTTTTCAATATTAACCGATATTATAGGGCCATTATCTGAATTTTTAGGTTACATATTACTACCGCTCTTTTGGTATCTTGAGGTTGTAAATGGTAATCTAGTCTTATCCTACTTTTTGCTAGTCATTTGTTACAATATATTAATTACTTCAGTAGCCATTGCCATAGATGGATTATTGCTAAAGGGACTTGATAAAGTAAAATATTTATTATCACTTTTTTTAATATCTTTGTTGGAAAATTTTGGTTATCGGCAAATTTGTTTGTACTGGAAACTTAAAGGTTTTCTTCGATTAAAAAAAGGTAAAATATCTTGGGGAAAAATGGAGAGAGTCAAATTTGACAAATAATGTAATTACAATAAGATCTATCCTATTACTTATAGTAGCTTTTAATATAACTCCTTCTTTTGCTGTCGATCTTTTTTTATGTAAAACTCCAAACGGTACTTATAATGTGTTAGAGGAGCAATCAAATGAAGATTCATATCAGTATAAAAAAATAGCATTTTCAAGTAAAACCCAAAACCTGATCTTTACCTCAATTTCCTCGCAAAAAGAACAAAATAACAATTTAATTTCATCTAGCTACGTTGACAACGATAAAGTTAAATCCACCACTGCGACTGAAATGTTTGATTCGATACAAAATAATAATACTCTCTCTGAGAATCAAACAATTACTACCCAACCTCCTGTCACTAATAATCAACAAGTTACAAAGAAATCAATTAATCTTGGAATGTGGAACTGGGAAACTCGTACTTGGGATACTTCTCCAGAACAATTTATAACAAAAATTAAGTCGAAAGGGATCAATCAGATATATCTACAATTAGCAATTGAAAATGAAACAATAAAATTTAAAGAACAGTTAAATCAACTCCTTGATATTGCCTATGAAAATCAAATAAAAATCATTGCGGTAGAAGGTTCACCCTATATGGTCATAGACTCTGGCTTAAAAAATGCCATCAGGCGTAATAAAATAATTAAACAGTTTTGTTCTATGCGTGAAAATAAGCCTTGTCTTGCTGGTATTCAGTATGATATCGAACCTTATGTGTTAAAAGAATACAATCAAGATGCCAACCATTTTTGGCAACTTTGGAATAATGCCATAGAAATGCTCAGTCAGTCATGGGGTGATAAAATCGATGTTGTCATCCCTTTCTGGTTACTCAATAAAGATATTGACGAACGAATTGTAAAAAACATTCAATCCTCCTATATCTCAAAATATATTATTATGGCTTACCGTACTAATTACACAGATATTTATAATATTAGTAAGGATTGGTTAACTTGGGGTGTTCAAAACGAAAAAAAAATTATTATTGCGCTCGAAAATAATCTACTTTATGAAGAAGTTCAGAGTATTTACATTCCGATTATAACTAATAACGAGATTGAAAAACTCGCATCCAATGATAGCAATGTTATTTTACGCCAAAAAGATAACCCTTGTGGTGATAATGATGTTTATACTGACTCCTCGCACTTATCAGCAAGAATAGGAAATAATGAAATTAGTTTTATGGGGGATGAAGAAAAGTTATTTGAAACGGTAAGGTTACTGGAAAATGACTTAGCTCAATGGCGATCTTTTGACGGCATTGCTCTACATGGTCTTGCTTTATAACGATAAACGCCTTTTAAATAAAGCAAAAGAGCTGGCAAACCAGCTCTTTAATTATCAGTATACATGCTCAAAAAATGATTAATGCTCACGTGTTTTTCTAAATTCCACATCTGGATAACGTTCTTGTGTTAGATTTAGATTAACCATACTCGGCGCAATATAAGATAGATTATCACCACCATCTAGTGCTAAATTTTGCTCACATTTTCGTTTAAAATCTTCAAGTTTCTTACCATCACTACATTCAACCCAACGAGCCGTTGTTACATTTACTGGCTCATAAATCGCTTCTACGTTGTATTCAGATTTTAAACGCGCAACAACTACGTCAAATTGCAACACCCCTACCGCTCCAACAATTAAATCATTGTTGGCAATTGGACGGAATACTTGTACAGCACCTTCTTCTGAAAGCTGAACTAAACCTTTTAATAATTGTTTCTGTTTAAGAGGATCTTTTAAACGAATACGACGAAACAGCTCAGGGGCAAAATTAGGTATACCGGTAAATTTAAGATCTTCACCCTGAGTGAAAGTATCACCAATCTGTATAGTGCCATGATTATGTAAACCAATAATATCACCAGCATAAGCTTGTTCAACATGATCTCGATCACCAGCCATAAAGGTTAACGCATCAGAAATGTTCACATCTTTTGCGATACGAACATGACGCAACTTCATGCCTTTCTCGTATTTACCCGATACAATACGCATAAAAGCAACTCGGTCTCGATGTTTAGGATCCATGTTGGCTTGGATCTTAAATACAAAACCAGTAAATTTTTCTTCAGTAGCGGCAACTTCACGTTTATCGGTCTGGCGAGGTTGAGGCGTCGGAGCCCAAGCTGTCAAACCATCAAGCATATGATCAACACCAAAATTCCCAAGCGCTGTACCAAAAAATACTGGGGTTAAATCACCAGATAAAAATGCTTCCAGATCGAACTCATTTGATGCACCTTGTACTAATTCAAGCTCATCACGAAGTTGCTGTGCTAAATCGTCACCAATTGTGTTATCGAGATCTGGATTATCTAAACCTTTGATAATACGAACTTCCTGAATAGTATGACCTTTACCTGTTTGATAAAGATAAGTCTCATCTTTCGCTAAATGATAGACGCCTTTAAATAATTTACCACAACCAATTGGCCAGGTAATTGGTGCGCACATGATGTTAAGTTCGTTTTCAACTTCATCAAGCAACTCCATTGGATCACGTATATCACGATCAAGTTTATTCATAAAAGTCAAAATTGGCGTATTGCGTAAACGTGTTACTTCCATCAATTTACGTGTTCTATCTTCGACACCTTTTGCCGCATCAATAACCATTAAACAGCTATCAACAGCCGTTAATGTTCGATAAGTATCTTCCGAAAAGTCCTCATGCCCAGGAGTATCAAGTAAGTTAACTAAACAATCATTATAAGGAAATTGCATAACCGATGTGGTGATAGAAATACCACGCTGTTTTTCCATTTCCATCCAATCTGATTTAGCGTGCTGAGCATTTGCACCACGCCCTTTAACCGTACCCGCAGTTTGAATCGCTTGTCCAAACAACAATACTTTTTCGGTGATAGTCGTTTTACCCGCATCCGGGTGAGAGATAATAGCAAAAGTACGACGAGCCTTAACTTCGTCTAAATAAGCTTGTTCTGTCATAAAATTAATCAATTTAGCTAAGCAAAAATAATGGCGTATTCTAACAGGTCTACATCTATATTGCCATTGAAGAAGACTATTTTGCTATTTGCCTTATTGATATATCTATGCATAATAGCGGCATTTAATACTGATGATGATATAATCACTATTTGGTAATAGTGTTTAATATTAGAAATATCTGAAAATAACCATTAATATGAATATTCGTGACCTAAAATTGTTTTTACATTTGTGTGAGACATGTCATTTTAGTATGAGCGCTGATGCAATGCATGTTAGCCCATCCACACTTTCAAGGCAAATCCAACGCCTTGAGGAACAATTTGGCCATCAATTATTTATTCGCGACAATCGACAAGTTCAAATTACTCATGAAGGCGAAAAAGTTAAACGATTTGCTCTACAAGTTGTAAATCTACATCAACAATTAAAGCACGAGTTAGATCAATCAACTCAACAATTGGTCGGAGAATTAACATTATTTTGCTCAGTAACGGCTGCCTATAGCCATTTACCTGATATATTAGATCGCTTCCGCATGCATTATCCACTAGTTGAAATAAAACTATCTACTGGTGATGCCGCTGATGCAGTTGAAAAAATTCAATCCAATCAGGCTGATCTTGCAATTGCAGGCAAACCTAAACAATTACCAGCTGGTGTTGAATTTATAAAATTAGGTGAGATTGAAATGGTCTTATTAATTCCTAAACTCAATAGCTCATTTAGTGATAAGTTACATCAAAAAACGCCGGATTGGCATAACATTCCTTTCATTTTGCCAGAACATGGCCCCAGCCGACAAAGAATTGATTTATGGTTCAAACAACAAAAAATAACCTGTCCTAGAATTTATGCAACAGTTGCAGGACATGAGGCAATTGTATCTATGGTTGCTTTAGGATGCGGTGTGGCATTATTGCCAAAAGTGGTTATGGAAAACAGCCCAGAAAGAGTACGCGAGCGAATTACTGAATGGTCAACCAATTTAATGCAACCATTTGATGTCGGTATATGCGTTCAAAAAAGACGATTATCAGAAAAAATTATTTCGGCGTTTTGGGCTCTTGGGAAGCAAAATTTACCGTCTAATGAATAAATTATATAATCAATCATAAAATGGAAAACTAAACTAATTAAAAAATGGGAAGCTACTGTAATGACCTTAATAATCAGAAATAAAAAAACTTTAATATCATTACTATTTTTACCACTAGTTACAATTCCGAATATAGGCTATACCGATCAAAACAATCTCTACAAACCAAAACCACAATGGATTACTATTCACAGTTCAAACTACTATGATGGTGATAGCGACGATCTGGTCACAGCCGGCATTGGCTTTACACCTTTATCATCAATGATACAAAAATTCAAATTTGCTGATCCAGCTAATCCCACGACGCAGGAGCTTCGTCGAGCCAAACTAAATCGTTTTATTGATACAAAAACTGGAGAGGGTCAATTATTTGGCTTTAAACAGAAAAACTTATCACCATTGTTCGACGGAAAAATAGCCGGTAGCGAAATTTTAGCGACACTTAAAGAAGAAAATGTCGGTATTCTATTACAAATTCCCGTTGATTTTGATAAGAAAAAACCATGTATAGTGGCCGTTCCTGCTAGCAATTATGACGGTTTATATAACGCCAAAGATATGCAAATTCGTGGGCTTTGGGGACTAAAACACAATTGTGCAGTAGTTTATAACGATAAAGGATTGGGGAATGGTATTTACGATATTACAAATCAGCAAGGTTTCACTATAGAAGGAAAAATTGCAAAAGATAATCTATTATTTAATCCTAAGATTAAAAATAGAGAAATTTTTATCGAAAATAATCCAAATAGATATGCCGTTAAACAGTTACATTCAAAACAAAATCCTGAACATAATTGGGGCAAATATATTTTAAATTCTATTGAATTTGCACTTTATGAAATAAATGATAGATTTTCAGCCACAAACACTCGCGATTTTAACGCGGATAATACGTTGATATTAATCTATGGTGCTGAGGATGGTGCTAGTGCAGCTTTGAAGGCTGGTGAATTAGATAAAAATGGTATCATTGATGGTATTGTTGCGGTTAATCCACAAATACAACCAAACCCAGATATTACCTCACTTTCAATCCAAAATAAAACTAGTTCTAGAAGTTTAAAATATAATTCAATTCCTGATTATGCTACCTTAGCAGCACTTTATATTCCTTGTGCCATCCCGGCAATTGAGCCTAATAAGTCAGACAATTATGTTCCTTATGCGTTGAAATATTTTTATTCACAAAATCGCTGTGATGCACTAAAAAAAGCTAAATTATTAACTACAGGAACACCTAAAGAAGCCCTAGACAAATTACATGATTATGGTTGGCGACCAGAGATGGCGATCCAGTTACCCTATTTTTATTATAAAGAGTCTATTGCCTTTCCGTATCAATTTATCAGTTCATATGGTCGTTTTGATGTTACAGAAAACATGTGCGATTATTCTGTGGCCAGTACTCAACAAGATCGACTCTATAATTTTGGCGAAGTAATGCCGTTAAAAGAAGTAAACTTCTCTGAAATATGGTCACTATCTAATGGTCATTTACCTATTTGGGCAGATAAAGATGTTACCGCTATTGATCTTGTTGTAAATAAAGATATCGTTTCACCAAGACGAGCATGGTACTCAAGTTCTGAAATTGAAAATCAAATAGATTATGGTATTAAAGGAGCAATTTGTTTACGAGAAAAAATAACCGAGAAACGAGTTATTGATGGACTCAAACAAGTACAAGCAACCGGAAATTTAAATAAAATTAAAACGTTTATTGTACATGGACAAAATAATGTCAAACAGTTAATAGATCATACATCTCGCCCTTATGTTGCTTTAAATAGTGCAGTAGAAGGAAAAGAATCACAACTACGTTATATCGAAGTTGAAAATGCTAGTTATCTCGACGGCAAATCACCATTTGATAATACATTATTGGCTATTGATTATTACGGTGAAGATGCCATTGAGTGGTTATGGGCTAATCTAACTAACAATACGACATTACCTGAAAGCCAGATAATTCGTACTAAGCCAAGAGGAGGCAGCATTGGTCAAGCTCCGCAAGCGACAATTGAAAACTTAGTACCAATAACTCAAAAACCAGATATCAATAACTTAATAATATTGGAAGATAAAAAAATCGCTTTACCTTAATAAAACTATTTGATTTTTTTAATGGTTATCGAATGAGTTTATATAACTAAATTATACGATAACCATTGTCTCATTAACTTATGCCGATTTTACAAATCGTACATATTTTCGGGTATAAATCAAAAAAAAGTATTTCTAATGCATTATAATTTTGCTTGATATCAATAATAGTTTCTTGCAATAAATAAAGCTTTGGTCTTCGCTGTGCCATACCTTTTAATACTTTCGCAATAAAATCGATTGAAGCGTAATTTTCTAGCCAAGATTCTCGCCACATTGCATTCATAAAAGATTGGTAATTTTTAGGATAATCAATAATATATGGCTGAATATACCTTTTAGTCATAATATTAAATGACGATAAAGTTTGACTTGAACCAAAATCATGCCAATACTTTGATAAAAAATGATCCCAAACAATATCAAGCGTAATTGGAGCAACACGTTGATGACTATTTCTAAATAACATTTTTGCCTGTTTAACAGAGGGAAAACTATCAGTAAGATTATCAACTTTTCGATGCAACATAATGCCATCAGCTATCTCTGTCGGATACTGTTGATAAGGATCACCTTTTACAAAATCAGCAACACTATTGCCAATTAGCGAGCTATTGGCAATTGTTGCTAAATGTAAATGCGCAAGAATATTCACAACTCTCTACCAGCCATCAATCACGATGTTTAAATTCGCCTTCAGCAAATCCTTCTCGCCAATAGCTGGTGATCTGAATAGCATTAGGTTCTAAATTAAGATATTTATCTTTGATTGAATGGCGTAATTGTTGTGCTAATGATCTTTCCATTCCTCCCCAAAACAATATATTTTCTTGATCACTCAAATCAATGTTCATTACAGCTTCAATTAATTGATTAGGAGCATTTACATCCTTAACGAACCATTGAACTGTTACATTTTTGTTGATTGGGAGCTCAACAATATCCGTTTTGTGGTTAACTTCAATAAAAGCTAATGCTTTTTGAGAACTAGGCAAATTTTCTACAGTATAACATATAGTTGGCACTGCAGAAATATCGCCCATCAAAACTAAAAATTGATTATCAAATTCTAATTTACCTGCGGTACCAACAATACCAACTTGATCGCCTACTTTAGCCTTTTGAGCCCAACACGTCGCTAATCCATGAGAATGAATAGCAAAATCAATGATTAGCTGATTGGTGGATTCATCATAACTACGAATACTATAGCTACGCGCTAATTGGCGAATTCGATCACTGACCATGATTTTATTATTTTCGTCTAATTGCGGAAAAGTAATTTCATCAGTCAAAGGATCAGCAAAGAGTAATTTTAAATGAGGACAAATCCAACGAGGATTGACCATCAACGGCTTATCACAGCTAAAATGCAAACGTAAAAAACTATGGGATAACTGTTTAACTTTAATAACTGTTAATAACGCATTAATAATTGCTTTTCTTGGCTTCTCTTGCATATGATGATCCTTATATTGCTGATATAACAGAAACATCATACAACAAAAAATAGCTAATACTATTAATTTTGACTATGAAAATATAAGTTAATTTATAGTTAATTAACGATATCGTTATTAAGCTGTCACTGAAAAACCCCTTTCCTCAAAATTTGAGGATTACCCAATTATTAATAAATCTAACTATTTGATATATAGTGCCTATATATCATACTTATCTGAAATTATACGAAAAATAACCTACTTAATAATAATTTCAGAAAGTAACTAGATCATGTTTTGAATAATTGTTTTTTTATATTTTTGATGAACTCTTTATCTGTATCGATTATATGGCTATCGCTTTGCCAATATTTTAAATAAATGAGTTGTTGTTTACTTAATTTTAATTCTATTTTGTATAGTTTTTTATCTATATCCGCTGGCTCCGACGCCGACGCCTTGCTCGTTTTCAACGGCTCGATGTCGGCTTTTGACATTTCGTTCGCTACTCTCTCTTCATGCCAACGTCGCTTTAACCACTGATGATATTGTTCAGTATCGTAATCCATTCTAAGCTCAGCGCCAAAAACGGTTTTCACCGCTTTTGGCAATCGCTCGGTCAACTTTGATTCGGGAAAACCACACACCACAATCTGACGATTAGGATATTTTTTAAACTGCATAAACCGTAGATTTAGGCAACAGCCTAAATGCTCAGTTAAAAGAAAAGCGCCTTGATTATAAGCACGCAAAAACATACCTTCTTTAAATAGTAATATACCTTTGAATTGATCTTGTTGATAAAACTTTTGTAACATATTCATAATGATTCTTGTCTAATAAGTAATAACCCAATTTATTTTCTACAAAGAGCATTCGCATAGTGAGTACGATATGTTGGCCCAACAAAAAAATCATATGGTTGTTGCCCGACAAAACCATCATGACTATGAACTACAAATCCCAATCTAGGATTATCCTTATTAATTTCCTTAGCCCAATAATTTCCAACAAATGAACTTATATCACGGCTCATTTTTTGCCAATTTGAATCAGGATAACCATCCTTAGTAACCCATCCCCACTCACCAAATACAGATTTCCCGATTTGTCTGGTAGCACTATTACTAAGATGATCTAAAGAGGTTAGGTTATAAAAATCATAAGCTCTAGGTGAATCTGAAAGTTCTGTTATAGATAGCATGTTATTACGACCGCCACAAATCTGCACTGCTTGCTCAATAGTGATCTGCCCAATATGTGGAATAACCCATATATCAGTAGGATTAAAAGTATACTCATGGATGACATTATTATTTCGAATCAGTGTTGCACGTACAGTAACTGGTCCTGTAGGTTTATCATTTAATGTAATATAACCCCTACTATCTATACTGACCTTATTATCAGGATTAACTGGAATACTAAATTGATAATCCGTTTGAGACCCCGTCATAACTAGCTGAAATTTTGCCCCAGAAAATCCTGTAGTTGGAAATTTTCTCCCTGATGACTCAGTCGGATTAACTTTATAGCCCATATTAGGGATATAATCACTTGAATAACCACCGCCATTCTTTGGATCCCTTTGCGTAAAATTAGGATCATTCCAACTATAACTATCATCTGGGTTGATACCATCCCATTGATATTCAGGCACTAGTTCTGTCGCATAAGGTTTGGCATAACACAATTCAGATTTTACTGCAATTTTGTAGACCTTTTTTATTGTTACAAAATCACTTTTTCTCGGTTGACCATATTGCGAGAAAGTTTGTACTTGATTAGTTATTTCTAACATTAATGGCATTGGATAACCACTTCCACAACCAATTATCTTATTTTTATCGCTAGTAGAAATTTTATTGCCATTAGCATCAAACCATTGCCAAGTGGTTTCCGTGGTTAGAAATGGTTGAATAGGATCGATATCATCACCGTCTAGATCTTGATAATTCATTCGATTGTCTAATGATTGATAATTAAATCGCTGTATGGCAAATTGATTAAAAGTTAAATTAGCATCAAACTCTTTAATTTCGTTTTCTTTGATATTACCGCTAAATTCACTATAAAATACACCGTTTACCATAAAACCATGTTTATCTGCAGCTATTTGTGTATTTATAACTTCAGGGTTATTCCCGTGAATAACGTTAACAGTTTGAACGGTTAAAGCATTAATATTAAAGCTCAATAATAAGGAGAATAAATATAATGAATAAATTAAATTGGATGATTTATATGAATAACGTATCTTTATACGTAATTGACTAAAATTTTTTATTGATAAGTGTTTATATGCCCGATGCCCGATGCCCGATGCCCGATGCCCGATGCCCGATGCCCGATGCCCGATTAAGACCATATTTTAACATATTTTCGCTAATCCTTGCTATAATTTACATATAATTTTCAAACACATACATTAAATATCATAAAAAAAACAATATTATTCTAAATGGTGAATGTAAAAAAATACATCTGTTACATAGTAAAGTAAAATATTAGATTTGTAATAACTTTTTATGTAAAAATTTGTTAATGAAATACTTTACATTGATGGACAATTTATTCATTTTACAATTAAAAAACTCTTATTACAGTTCTCGCCTTTCCTCAAAACTTTTTGATCTGTTTTTGTCGTTGTTCTCGATCGAAAAAAGTCCATGCAACAAAACGGCTAATTTTTTGACCTTGAGCCATGGGTATAATTTGGTATTCAGTTACGGATACTTTTTTTAATTGTTGTTTTATCCTTGTCAGCGATTCTTTTTTCGACACTAACGAAGTAAACCATAGACATTGTGTTTTATAGTTAACACTTTCAGCAATCATTTTGGCTATAAATGCACTTTCTCCTCCTTTGCACCAAAGTTCAGCATGTTGTCCTCCAAAATTAAGCACAACTTGATCTTTTTCTGAACTTAATTTACCCAATTTTTGTAGTTTTGTATGAGCACTCGTTTGAGCCTGTTGCTTTGAATTATGAAAAGGAGGATTGCATAAAGTTGCCAAGTAAAATTCTTTCGGCTTAATGATATTTGCAAAAATAGCATCGCTGTTCGGTTGTAAACGACATTGTAGGTTATTTTTTAATAATTCATTAGATTTTGCTATTAACGACGCAACCTTGATTGATGTTGGATTGATATCACTACCTACAAATGACCAATCATATTCAGCACAACCAATAATTGGATAAATGGCATTGGCACCAACCCCAATATCTAACATGCTAATTCTCTTACCTGTTGGGATCTTATTCTGATTATCTTGAGCTAATAAATCAGCCAAATAGTGGATATAATCTGCTCGTCCTGGAATTGGAGGGCATAGGTAATCGTCTGGAATATCCCAATAAGAGAGTCGATAATAGTGCAATAAAAGTGCTTTATTTAGCATCTTAACAGCAACAGGATTAGAAAAATCAATCGTTACCCGACCATATTGGTTAGGTTTAACAAAGTTAGATAATGCTGGTAACGTTTTAATAAGTAAATCAAATGGGTAACCATTAATATGCTTATTACGTCGATGTAAAACATCTTTATTAATCATTGGCGATGTTGTCTGCATGAATAATCCGATATGAAAAATTGCCGGCTATTATAGCCTTTTTACATAAATATGCGAAAATAGCCAAAGCTTTTAGGTTAAAAAACCCCTCTCCTCAAATTTTTTATTACTGTTAAACTAAATTTTATTTAAGTGTAACTAATTCGAAAATTAACTGTAGATTTGTTATAATCTGCCACTTTCAATTCACATAATAACGCAATGAAACGTCTATCCAAATTATCAATAATACCATTTATTAGTTTAATGCTAATCTCTTTTCAACTACATGCAAGCGAGTTTAATGGGCAGGAGTTATCGTTATTTTGGGCTATCCCATTTGTTGGAATTTTGCTTTCTATCGCATTATGTCCACTATTTTTAGCACGACTGTGGCATCATCATTATGGCAAAATTGTTTTGGTTTGGACATTACTATTTTTAGGGTCTGCATTGTTTTCTTTTGGCTTATCTACCACAATTCAATTAACAGCCCATGCCATTATTGAAGAGTATATCCCTTTTATATTATTACTGTTGGCATTGTTCACTGTTTCTGGTGGTATCCTTATCAAAAGCGATAAAATAAGTACGCCAAAATCAAATGTTATTTTATTAGCCATTGGTGTGGTATTCGCTTCAATTATGGGAACAACTGGCGCAGCTATGTTAATGATTCGGCCATTACTGCGAGCTAATCGGCAACGACACCATTCAGTTCACACAGTAATTTTCTTTATCTTTTTAGTCGCTAATATTGGCGGTGGTTTGACGCCGTTAGGTGATCCACCATTATTCATTGGTTTTTTAAAAGGTGTGGATTTTTTCTGGACTGTTAACCATATGTTATTGCCAGTTATTTTTACATCAGGTTTATTACTTATCATCTATTATTTTATCGATAGATATTATTATGTTAAGCAATATGGCAATATTTCCCTTTCTTATAGATCAGAAGTAGTTAAATTATACGGTCTAAAAAATATCGGTTTGCTAATGGCGATAATTGCTAGTGTGCTTTTATCTGGCATTTGGCATCCAGCGATAAACTTCACGCTATTAGGATCGCAAATTGAATTAGAAAATCTAGTTCGTGATGGCCTTTTTATTGCTATAACGATTCTTTCAATACTGATCACGCCAAAGCAAGTACGAGCTGGCAATGAATTCAATTGGGATCCAATCAAAGAAGTTGCCAAATTGTTTATTGGTATTTTTATTACTATAGTACCCGTTCTGGCAATTTTACGTGCCGGCAATGATGGCACGTTAAGTTCAGTAGTATCATTGGTCACCAGTGAACAAGCCACACCAATAAACAGTATGTATTTTTGGTTATCGGGTTCATTGTCAGGATTTTTAGATAATGCACCAACTTATCTGGTGTTTTTTAATTTAGCATCCGGTAATGCAACTACTTTAATGACCACTTATGCAGACACACTATTGGCAATTTCAATGGGTTCCGTATTTATGGGGGCATTAAGTTACATTGGTAATGCACCTAACTTTATGGTTAAAAGTATTGCCACACAACATAAAATTAATATGCCAAGCTTTTTTGGCTATATGAAATGGTCAATAGGGATTTTAATTCCAATATTTATTATTGATAATTTGGTATTTTTTGTATTGTAAATGTTCCATTGTTCGTTATAAAACATTAAGATAAATTTCAATTGCAACATCTATGAATTTGTGTGGGTAACTATGATAGGCTAACATTCAACAGCTCTTTCTGTTGGCTTCCCTTAAGTATTTTTTTCTCTTTTATTATCTTTGCTAACATCGCTCAATAAACTATAACTAAAAAAATGAGCACCTCCATAATAATAAGTCAGAGTGACTTGAGTCGTTTTTTAGTTCACGGTTAATTATTTTTTTGCATTTTGAAAGAAACAGATATACCTGAAAGTTTTGATGATAATTAAAAATGCTCTGCTATTTTGTATAAAAAACACCCTCACCAAATCAGAAAAACAAAAAATATTATAACTAACGTTATCGAAACAAATAAGAATTTTAGAATTTTATTCTATAAAAAACTTCAACTGCTTGGTATTCAATCGCGTTCTGATGAACTTTTAAACGGAAAAATTTTAAAAATGTGAAGCTTCGCACATTTTTAATAAAAAGTCCTGCATAGCTATAATTTATAGCCAAAATATTATGTTAGCTGTCCAAATATTAAAGGTGAGATTTCGATTTACTTTTTAGAATGTGGTTGTAAGTTTTAAAAAGAAGTGAGGTTCAGAATGATTGAAATGTTACTTGATAAAGATTTTTTCTCGTCTAGCGATCAAAATATCGCCATTGAGCCTCGAACACCACAACCTGTTTATCCTGAACATACCCATAATTTCAATGAGATCGTTATTGTAACTAGCGGATACGGTAAACACATATTGAATGGGCGACTTTTTGATTTATATCCAGGCATGATGTTTTATATTAAGGCTTCCGACTGTCATTTATACGAGAACGTTCATGATTTGCATTTGACCAATATTTTGTTTAGAGACCCTGAAAATTTTCATTTTATCAATGGGATAAACCAGTTAATCCCAAATCCTGATCCAACTCAGTCACATTACTTTTTTGATAAAAAAACTGATGAAAATATTAAATCGATTATTAAGCAATTAACGCCAAATCAATCAAATGCTATTCAGGAGAGTTTATTTTTACAATTACTTTTGATTTTTAATAATAATCTTTATGTTAATCAGGGTTCTGGTTCCTATGATAATCGCGTTAAACAACTTCTACGTTGGTTACAAATCAATTTTAAGGAGCCAATTAATTGGGCACAATTAACTGAGCAATTTTCATTATCATTACGCTCTTTTCATCGACATATAAAGAATGAAATTGGTATCACACCACAAAAATATTTAATAAAGCTACGGTTGGCTAATGCTTACACACAGTTAATTTACAGCAATAAATCCATCACAACTATTGCACAAGAGTGTGGTTTTAATGACAGTGCTTATTTTTCAACCTGTTTTAAACAAGAATTTACGTTTTCGCCACAAACATTACGTAATAATCCAGATAAACGTTATCATTAATCAATCAGGAACAGTCTATGGAAAAATGTTTACGTTTATATAAACAAGACTATTTTATTTCGGAGATAAATACTGTTACTGTCGAAAGACGTGATCATCAACAACCCTTTCCTTTGCATAACCACGATTTTAATGAAATTGTGATTGTCTGTTCTGGTAACGGTCTGCATCATTGGAATGATTACGTTTATCCTATTACCAGTGGTGATATTTTATATATTAATCCGAAAGATGTGCATGGCTATGAATCTGTTAATGACCTTAGATTGGATAATATTTTATATTTGAGAGAATCACTATTTTTATCATCCACTATTGAGTCTTATTTACCTAAAGTGACTGCTAGACATAATGAACGTTCTTGGCGTATTCAACCTTCATCCCTTAAACTTTTATCACCACTTATTGAACAGTTAGATGTTGAGTCTAAGAAAAACAATTTAGCCTCCGTTCATTTATCTGAGGCTCTTTTTTTACAGTTGGTTATTTTGTTAGATCGGATTAAACAAGCTCCAACGGTAGCTCTGCCTACCGCGACTCATCAGTTAGATCTATTATTTACCGCGCTACATAACAGTATTGCAACGCCATTTAATATTGATGTGTTTTGCAAAGAAAATCATATTGCGAGCCGTTCACTTAGTCGCTTATTTAAAAGTCAAACAGGGATGACTATTACCGGCTATTTACAAAAAAGACGTTTATGTGATGCTATGTCTTTACTTCGAACGACTAATTATTCGATTAGTAAGATTGCCGCTGAATGTGGTTATGATGATAGTAACTATTTTTCATCTGTGTTTAAAAAGCTGACCAATCAGACTCCTTCCGAATATCGAGCCCAATTTAACGATAAGAAGTGATAATTGAGTGTGTAGAAATGATTATTTATTTAGTTTCCTCTCTTTTATGTGTATTAAAGAGAGGAATAATTTACAATAAATAAAAAACTTCAGTTAATGATTCACTAATCGGGCTGTTATCAGAATTGCTTGGCATGATATCTTGCATAAAAGCCCACCATTTTTGACAAGCAACTGTTTTAGCTATAGCATCCCAACGTTCCTCAGATTCAATTTCGACATAGGCAAAAAGTAGATTTCTTTTGCTGTCTAAAAAGATTGAGTAATTGTGAGCTCCATGAGCTTTAAGTTCCTTCACTAAGTCAGGAAATATTTCATCATGCCGCTTCTTATACTCTGCATGTTTATCAGGATGAACCTGCATAATACTCGCTTTTCTTATCATAATAATTCCTTTTTATTTGAAATAGGTTAACTTTGTGTTTAACCTATTTCACTATCATTGTGTCATTTTTATTGGTAAATAGAATGATATAGTTGCTCAATTTCTCTTACGTTAGTATCGCGAGGATTACCTCCGGTACAAACATCATCAAAAGCAGCTTGGGCTAGCGCAGGAATATCATCTAATTTTACGCCGATCTCTTTTAATGTTGCAGGAATACCAACATCAACGTTAAGTTGTTTAACTGCATCAACAGCAGCTTTTCTAACTTGTTCGATTGTCATGTTTTCCGTCGCAGCGACTCCCATTGCTTTAGCGATATCGCGATATTTCTCACCAGTAAATTCAGCATTGTAAGCCATTATATGAGGTAAAAGGACGGCATTAGCCACACCATGAGGTGTACCATAAAAAGCTCCGAGTGGATGTGCCATTCCATGAACTAATCCTAAGCCCACATTTGAAAAACCCATTCCAGCAATATATTGTCCTAATGCCATATCTTCACTACCTTTTGCGATCCCGCTTACTGAGTCACGTAATGAGCGAGAAATAATTTCAATCGCTTTCAAGTGGAACATGTCTGATAATTCCCACGCCCCTTTAGTTATATAACCTTCGATCGCGTGAGTTAAGGCATCAACACCAGTTGCTGCTTTTAAACTAGCAGGCATACTTGTCATCATATCTGAATCAATAATTGCAACAGCCGGTATATCGTGTGGATCAACACAGACAAATTTACGTTTATTTTCTTCATCTGTGATTACGTAATTAATGGTCACCTCGGCAGCTGTACCTGCTGTCGTAGGAATTGCGATCGTAGATACGGCTGGTTTTTTAGTTGGCGCAACGCCTTCAAGACTTCGAACATCCGCAAATTCTGGATTATTGATGATAATACCGATAGCTTTTGCGGTATCTTGCGGTGACCCCCCGCCAATCGCAATCAAATAATCTGCACCAGATTGTTTGAAAACTTCAACCCCTTTTTGAACAATACTGATGGTTGGATTTGGCATAACTTCATCGAATACTTGATAAGAAAAACCATTGTTATCTAGTAATTGTGTTACTTTAGTTGCTACTTTGAATTTGATTAGATCTTTATCCGTAACCACTAACGCTTTTTTAAAACCACGTTTTTTAACTTCATCTACGATTTGACTGATTGAGCCTGCACCAAAATAAGATGTTTCATTTAAAATCATTCTATAAGCCATAATGTTTTCCTTTTAATTAACTAGTCATTCCTAAACCAACAATATTGGCAGCAACAATGATTACTAAACAACCAATACAAAGAATACGTACTGGTTTTTTACCGGTACCAAACCACTCTTTTAGTGCTAAACCAACAATCCCACCACAAAGTACATAGAAACTCATATGTAACATCCAACTCATAAAGCCATATTCTGTTGGAATATTTGCATGCCCCCAAGCATAGAAGAAGAATTGGAAATACCACATTGCACCACCTAAGATAGCAAAAAGAATATTGCTAATTAATAAGGCTTTGGCAACAGAGATATCTTTTTTGAAGGATAAGTCTTTTTTAACGCAGAGTCGACTTATACAGAAACCGAGATTAATAATTGCCCCCCCACCCATGATAATGACATAACTTGGAAGTGCCACGTATAAATGATCCACACCAAGCTCAGCCGCTTTTTCATGCATAGGTACTGCTGCGCTCATAGCAAATGACATACCAGCCGAGAAAATACCACACATGATGGCAAGAAGAAGGCCTTTCTTTAAGTTAAAATCTTCAACTTGTACACCTAACGTTTTTTCTTTCAATAAGCCGGCGTAAGTTACTATAGCAACCCCAATAACAGCAACGACTACGCCTAATAATGTCATTTTACCGCCAGTCGAGGCCAATAATTCACCAAATTTACCTTGTAATATTGGGGTCATAAGAGTGCCGACGATTAAGGTTATCCCAATAGCGATACCTATTCCCATCGACATACCTAAATAACGCATTGTTAGGCCATAACCAATGTTACCGACTCCCCACATTGCGCCGAATAAGAAGACCGGAATTAATATGTCTGAACCAAACGAACCATAGTAAGCCCAAAAGTCTGGTAATAAAAAATAACTTATTGACCATGGTAATATGATCCAAGAAAATAACCCTGCGATTGACCACATGGTTTCCCATGACCAGTTTTTTACTTTTTTAAGTGGTGCGTAAAAACAAGCAGCAGAAGCAGCACCAACAAAGTGCCAGAATATGCCTAAAATAATTGAACTACCCATATCCTTATCCTTATATTTTTATTAGCAATTTTTACTTTTTATAGCATCTTCCATTGGAGTGACACCAAAACGCTCAGCTAACAATCTGAACTCTTCCGAGGTGATAGTTTGACGTTTTCCTCCCATTGATAACACTTTGACTAAAACTTCTGCCGATTTTTCAGCTGTATCAATTAAGCCAAAAGCTTCATCTAAGGTTGGACCTGTTCCAAATACACCGTGAAAAGCCCATAAAACTAAACTATGTTTTGCCATCTGTTTTGCAGTGGCATAACCAATCTCGTCTTTACCCGGAACCATCCAAGGCACAACACCAACACCATCAGGAAATACAACTAAACATTCGGTGCTCATTTCCCACAGCCATCTGGTAATTACCGCAGTATCAAGCTCTAGGACATATGTTAAAGCAATTAAATTAGTTGCATGACAGTGCATGATGACTCTATCTTTTCCTTGGCTTTGCTCAATTCTTACGATATGAGATTGAAGATGAGCAGCTAGTTCAGACGTTGGTAAACCACCATTTATCAATCCCCACATAATGTAATAACCTTTGCCCTGTTCATCGATTTTAACAATAGCTAACGTGTCAGCAGGATCTAATATGACATTGCGGAAATACTTACCAGATCCAGTGACAATAAAGTACTGGTTAGCAAGTTTAGTGACATCTTGCGTCAAAGATACATGACGTGGTTTTTCATAAAAATCATTTTGAAAAGAGATCACATCACTTTCAAGTAACCTTAAACTGACATTACCACCATTACGCTCATCCCAGCCTTTTAGCCACATATCATAAGTGGCTTTGATCATTCCTTTTACAAACCAAGAAGAAAGAATCTGTTGCATTTTATGTTCCTTAAGATCGTTTAGTTAAGACAGTTGTTTCATATTGACGAACCTCATCTAGCCATTGACCACCAACTGGAACTTCATTTAATAAACAGTACTGATCCCAAACTGCTTGCCAAGGTAATGATTTTTGTTCTTCTAGTAATGCGAGTCGTGAGGTAAAATCACGATCATGTTCATATTTTTTTAATCTTTCTGTTGGTTCTAATAATGCTTTTAATAAGCATTTTTTCATATTACGAGTACCAATTACCCATGCTGCAATACGGTTAATAGAAGCGTCAAAGAAATCTAGACCAATATGCACACGGTCAAATAGTTTGTTTCGAATGATTTCACTGGCAATATTTTGTGTTTCATCATCAAAAAGCACCACGTGATCACTATCCCAACGAACAGGGCGGCTGACATGAAGTAATAGATGTTCAACAAACGGCATAACTGCAGAAATTTTGTCGGAAATCACTTCCGTTGGATGGAAATGCCCTGCGTCTAGACATAATGCAGTTTTACGTGATGTCGCATAAGCTAGATAAAATTCATTTGAACCAGCGGTATAAGATTCGAGACCAATACCAAACAATTTACTTTCAACCGCATCAATATGATATTTTGGGTCAATTTTTTCACGAATAATTTCATCCAATGATTCAACTAAATGTTGTCTAGGACTAAATTTGTCGACAGTAATATCTTTCATACCATCAGGTAGCCAGATATTCATAACAGAAGGTGTACCTAATTCTTTACCAAAATATTCTGATACTTTACGACATGCTTTGCCGTGTTCTATCCAGAATTGTCGAATTTCTGGATTAACATGGGTTAAAGTGCCTTCATTACTTAAAGGATGTGAAAAATAAGTTGGATTAAAATCTAAACCGATTTGATGTTTTTTAGCCCATTTGACCCAATTGGCAAAGTGTTCCGGTTTAACTTCATTACGATCGACTTTTTGATCTGATTCTAAATAAGAAGCATGTAGATTTAGTCGTTTAGGGCCTGGTATAAGGCTAAAGGCTTTATCTAAATCTGCTCTTAATTCATCAGCTGTACGAGCCTTACCTGGATAATTACCAGTTGCTTGAATACCACCAGTTAATTCACCTTCTTGCTTTTCAAAACCACCAACATCATCCCCTTGCCAGCAATGAACTGAAATCGGTAATTTTGCCATTGCTACTATTGCAGCATCTGTATCTACCCCAATTTCAGCAAATCTTGCTTTAGCGATCTGATAAGCATTTTCAATAGTGTTCATGTAGCACTCCTTAATTAATATAAAAATTTTCAATAAAATTTGGTTGATAAAATTTAGTGTCAAAATTCTGTGAAATTAACTGTCTTAATGCATCAATATCCGCAATTTCACCTAATGAAATTAACTGATAGCCAACATTTCCTAATGCCGAAGATTCAATAGGTCCAGCGGTGACATTAACATTGCATAAGTCAGCACATAACTGGTTTAAAAAAGCATTTTGACAACCTCCACCGACAATGTGTAATGTCTTAATGGGATTACCACTCAGTGTCGATAATTCGTGTAATACATCTCGATATAAATGAGCTAGGCTGTCAAAAATACATCTGACTAATTGAGGAAGGTTTTCAGGAATTTGACCACTGTTTTCTAAACAAACCTGTTTAATGGTTTCTGTCATGGAGTCCGGATTTAAAAACCGTGGATCATTGGGATTTATAAGAAACGTAAAAGGTTGTTCTTGTTTTGCCGATGCGATTAATTCAATAATATCTTTAACGTTATTTTCAGCACAAACCCGTTGAAATAACCATAATCCCATGATGTTTTTTAATACTCGATAATTACCATCTACACCACCTTCATTGGTAATATTGGCTTTTAATGCTTGTTTGCTTATCAGTGGTTGTTTTGATTCCAATCCCATTAATGACCAAGTACCCGAACATAAATAAGCACTATGTAAATTGATGATTGGTGCAGCAATAACCGCACTAGCAGTATCATGACTTGCGACTGCAATTACAGGGATATGATCACCCTTGGCACTTTGCCAATATCCAACTTGATTTCCAGGCTTACTGATATCACCAAACCATTTACGTGGTATACCAAGATAATCAAGTAAATCTTTATCCCAATCTTGAGTCGTCACATTGACAAGTTGTGTGGTGGTTGCATTGGTGTATTCTCGATTTAATACACCGGTTAATCGGTAAATCAGATAATCAGGAATCATGACAAAATCGGTTACTCGTGATAACCACTCTGGTGATTCAAGCATCATTGCCCTAAGTTGATAAAGTGTGTTAAAGGTTAAAAACTGAATTCCCGTTTTTTGATAAATATTTTCTAGACCAATGTCATCTTGTACTTTTGACATAATGTTGTCAGTACGATGATCTCGATAAGAGTAAGTAGGGCCGACAATTTGACCTTGTTTATCAAGCAACACATAATCAACCCCCCATGTATCAATACCGATACTATCGAGTTTGATATCTTGTTGAATAATTTTGTTTAATCCGGTTATGATTTCTTGTTCTAAGTACGTCAAATCCCAACAAAAATTTTTACCATCACTTTTATATCCATTACTAAATCGATGTATCTCAGTTAGCGTTAATTTTCCTGTTTGAGATCGATAACTCGACAACATGACTCTGCCACTTGATGCGCCTAGATCGATTGCAGCAATATATCTATTTGCCATTATAACTACCCTCACTTTTACTAATGAAGACAGTCTAGTGAACTATTTTGATTTACACTTTTAATCGATGGCCATTGTTGAATAAGTTTGGCAAAATTTTTAAAATGCTTGTGATCTGTACCACAAAATAAGAACAAAGGTGGTGTTTTTATACTTTCATAACAAATATTGATATAATGGTTCATTTAGTAAATAAATTGAGAGCTATTTATGTTAAATCAATTAAAAGCAATAATTCAGTATCTTTTACCTAAACAGTTATTAACCGTTATATTTGGTTGGTTAGCTAATAAACGTTTAGGTAAAGTCACCACATGGATGATTATTGGCTTTTGTAAGCTATACAAAATTGATCTAAGTGAAGCGAAGTTAACTGATGCTAAAGATTATCCAACATTTAATGACTTTTTTGCTCGTGAACTCAATGAAGATGCGAGACCTATTGATCCTTCAGAAAGTTCAATTGTCATGCCGGCAGATGGTGTAATTAGTCAATTCGGTAATATTCAAGATAATTTATTGTTACAAGCTAAAGGCCATTTTTACTCATTAGAATCTCTGCTTGCTTGTCATCCAGATATGATAAAGTTTTTTAAAAATGGCTCTTTTGCTACCACATATTTATCACCTAAAAACTATCATCGTTTTCATATGCCTTGTGATGGTATATTACGTGAAATGATTTATGTACCAGGCTCTCTATTTTCAGTTAACCAAGCTACAACTGAAAGTATTCCAAATATTTTTGCCCGAAATGAACGAGTAATTTGTTTATTTGAAACTGAATTTGGACCAATGGCACAAATTATGGTGGGCGCGACTATCGTTGGTAGTATTGAATTAAATTGGGCTGGTATAATTACACCACCTCGTGATGGAGTGATGAAACGTTGGACTTATGCTGGTGAAGTTAAATTAGCAAAAGGCCAAGATATGGGATGCTTTAAATTAGGCTCAACCGTTATCACCTTATTTGCATCCAACGCAGTTGAATTTGATAGCCATTTAAAATATGGAGATATCACGCGAGTAGGTCAAAAACTAGCCGAAAGGATCTAACGTTATGTTAATGCGTGGTTTTTTGTGTTGGATATTACTTGCTATTTCATGCTTTGCTGTAGCTGAAGAATCAATACCTGTTATTGATAATGAAGATCAACTTGCAGAAGTGATCACTAAACTTGATGAAAAAAATGAAGATCTTCGTCAGAATATGGAGTACCAAAAATCACATTTAACCAGCATTATTAATGAACAAAATAATATTAATACCCAAATTTCACATGTTCAAAATACCCTTGCCACGCTTGCTGAACAAGGCGAATGGTTAAGTTTTTCAACGGCGTTAGGTGAAACTCTGCGCCAACAACTATTGCGATTACCAGAAAAACCTAAGTCACAACCACTTGATGCTGAAATCGCTGAAGCAAAAGTTCAACAACTTAATTATTCAAATACCTTAAACGGATTAGAGAATTACCCAACATTAAGTATTCCTCTTAATAATCTTAAATCTGCCAGCCAATATCGACGATTGTTACGCGAACAAAGTGAACTACTTAAAACATTAATTTCAGGAACTGATACCACGATTCTTGAATTAACTAAATTAAAAATTTCCAATAAACAATTAACCAATGCCATTGATGAAGTTAATGATGCGGCGCATCGTTACTTCTTTTGGGTTGCTGATGTTAACCCTATTTCACTTAGTTTTCCTTTAGACTTAGCCAAAGATGTGGTTTATGTCACCGTTTCAATTGATACACTATCACAACTCTACAATGCTAGTTTAGAAGTGCTTAGCGCACCAAAACCACTATTCTTTTTAGTATTATCAATAATGTTTGTATATGTGCATTTTAAAATGCGTGGCAAATACAACACATTTTTAAATAAATCAGCTACTCGAGTCGGTAAAGTCACCCAAGATAGTTATTCTCTGACTTTAAAAGTCATTATTTTTTCATTGATAATGGCATTACCTGTACCTATTTTGTGGGCTGCATTAGGTTATGCACTACAAATTAATTGGGATTACCCTGTCGCAGTTGCTTTAGGCTATGGTGTCAATGCCGCCGCACCTATTTTGTGGGTGTTCATTATTACGGCACACTTTGCTTCCCCAAATGGATTATTTATCACTCACTTTGGTTGGGCAAAACAAAATGTTCGTCACGCAATGAAATACTATCAACTATCTGTTTGGGTCGTGATCCCATTAGTTGTCATTGTGATGAGTTTTGATCAGTTTAGTAATCGCCAATTTGCTGCAACTATTGGTCGTATAGCCTTTATTATCCTCTGTTTTGCCTTAGTGTTTATGACTAATTCAATTCATCGAGCTGGCGTTCCTCTTTATATTGATAAGAAAGGTTCGGGTGATAATGTATTAAGTCATATTTTGTGGTTTATGCTATTAAGTGCACCTTGGCTAGCCATCATTGCTGCTTGTTTAGGTTATTTGTCGACAGCAGAAGTTTTACTGGGCAGATTAGAAGCCTCAGTCATAATCTGGTTTGGCTTATTAGTTATTTATTTTATGATTCGTCGTTGGATGTGGATACAAAAACGTCGTATTGAATTCGAACGGACTAAACAGCGCCGATTAGAACGAATGCAACGCGCCAAAGGTATAGAAGAAGATATAACTGCAATCAATGATAATGTTGATGAACCTATTATTGATTTAGATGCGATTAGTGCTCAGTCATTACAATTAGTCAGATCGATTATTATGCTAATAGCCTTAATTAGTATGATCTTACTTTGGTCGGAACTTCATTCGGCTTTTGCCTTTATGAATAATATAAAGCTTTGGGGCACAAGTACCATTATCAATGGTAATGAGATCGAACAACATATTACACTTGGTGCGGTGTGTATCGCTATTTTAGTCATGACCATCACTGTTCAATTAGTTAAAAATCTACCTGCATTACTTGAGTTAGGCATTTTACAACATTTAGATTTAGCTCCAGGCACTGGATATGCGATTACCACAGTATCAAAGTACATTATTTTGATGATAGGTTGTATGATTGCTTTTTCATTCATTGGTATAGATTGGGCTAAAATTCAGTGGTTAATTGCTGCACTTGGTGTTGGTTTAGGTTTTGGTCTACAAGAGATCTTTGCTAATTTTATTTCCGGTTTAATTATTTTGTTTGAAAAACCGGTAAGGATTGGTGATACCGTTACGATTCGCGATTTAACTGGTAATATCACTAAAATTAGTACACGAGCTATTACTATAGTCGATTGGGATCGTAAAGAAATTGTCATGCCGAATAAGGCGTTTATCACCGAACAATTAGTCAATTGGTCATTATCCGATTCAATCACTCGTATAGTATTAACCATACCAGCAACCATTGATGCAGATAGTGAACTGGTTATGAAGCTTTTACAACAAGCTTGTGAAGAGTGTGAATTTGTACTTAACGATCCAGAACCACAAGTCTTTTTAGTTGATATTCAAGAAGGAATCCAACTGTTTGAATTACGGGTATTTGCGGCAGAAATGGGACATCGAATGAAATTACGCAGTGCCATACATAAACTCATTTTAGATGCTTATCGACGTCATAACTTGACCTTACCATTCCCGCCATTGCAAACGAACTTAGAAGCACTTGGTCGTAAAAGTGGTCGCCGAAGTTACACTATTGGCACAGTTTAGCCAAAAATTGTTTCTAACCATGGCACCCCAAAAGCTCCTGGTGCCAATAGGACAAATGCCCAGATAGGAGCAGAAGCCACATTAGCAATATTGAATTTTGTTGCTGGCATATGCATGGTGCCAGCTATCAAAGGAACGACTGCTCGCAAAGGACCAAAAAATCGGCCAATAAACACCCCAAAAGTCCCATAACGCTGAAAAAACTGTTCAGCACGAAATACCATTTTCGGATATTTATTCAATGGCCATGAAGCTATTACCTGTTGATGATAATGTTTGCCTAACCAATAAGATATTAGATCGCCGATAATAGCCCCGCATGATGCAGCAATCAAAACAGGAACAAACGAAATCACCCCAGTTCCAATCAAAGCTCCGGCTCCTAATAAAATTGCGGTAGCAGGAACAAGTAAAGAAATGATAGCCAATGATTCACCAAATGCTAATAAAAAAATAATTGGCAGCGACCACACTTGATGAGTTTCAATAAATTGCATAATTGTATGCGTAATTTCATTTAATGACATAAAGTTGTCAACCATAATTATTTTAGATAGGCTTTATTTTAACACAACAAATATATGATAGTTCTAATTGGACTAATCATTGGTAGAATCTAACAAAATCAACCAACCTAAATATTGGCCTTTTTATTGCTGCTAAGCTAAGTTATTATATTTAAAATGATAGCTAGATTTAGTCATACAATTATTACGAGATAAACCATGACAGTGGGCATTAAAAACTTTAATGTAAATAAATTTAAACATGGTCAATTACAGCCGTCTGAAGATGATACTGTAGCCACAGAAAAGCCAGTGGCGCTAATTTATAATGGTATTTCTCATGTCGTCATGATGGCAACCCCGAAAGATCTCAATTATTTTGCTATTGGTTTTTCATTAACTGAAAGAATTATAGAATCAGTTAGTGAAATTTATGGCATTGATATTATTGAAACAGTACAAGGTATTGAAGTCCATATTGAACTATCGTCAAGACGTTTTATGCAATTAAAAGAAAAGCGTCGCAATTTAACTGGTCGTACTGGTTGTGGTATTTGTGGTACAGAACAAATAGAGCAAGTTTGTCAATTTACTCCCCCTCTTTTATCAAACAATAAAATCCGTTTATCTGATTTTCATCATGCCCTTGATTATCTAACCAAAGTACAAACTGTTGGAGGACAAACCGGTTGTACGCATGCGGCTGTATGGTTGGATTTAACCGGTAATTTTATTGCTGGATTTGAAGATATCGGCAGACATGTTGCATTAGATAAATTGTTAGGTTATCGAGCAAAAATACAACAAGAAACTAAGCAAAACATACAAGGAATAATTCTTGTTTCTAGCCGAGCTAGTTATGAAATGGTACAAAAAACAGCTCGTTGTGGTGTAGAAATTCTATTTGCCGTATCAGCAGCAACGACAATGGCAATTGAACTAGCCAAACAAAGTAATTTAACTTTAGTTGGTTTTTTTAGAAACACCCAAGGAGTAATTTATACCGATAGTGAACGAATCACTGAGAAATAGGCTATCAATAATAAATTCAGACTAAACAATTATTTTACATAACCAATAAAATAATTAATCATTCAATTTATTGATTTTTCATATAAAAATAAATTTAGTTCAATATATATTATTTCACACCTTTCTTTATTTATCGAAGATCATCATAATATACGCCGAAAATAAGAACAACTTTGTTTTTATTATATATTCTTTTTTAAATGATTGTTCTATTTTTAATCAATTATCAGTTATTGATATTATAAATAATTTTACATAACTGATTAGTAATCATAATGATTTTCTTGAATTTAAAATTAAATCATTAGTAAAAAAGTTTCTTAAATAATGATTTTTAATCGTGTTATCAATTAAGCGTATACTTAAATTTGAAAGGATAGTGTCATGCATCAAACAGCAGATATACAACAAGCAGTAAACTATATTCAACAACAAACAGATAAAAAACCTACAATCGGAATTATACTTGGATCTGGTTTAGGCCCTTTTGCCGATACTCTTGAAGATGCAGTACATATTCCTTATGACAATATCCCTCATTTTGCCAAATCTGCTGCTGTCGGTCATGCTAATGAATTAGTTATTGGTAACTGTGGCGATAAAACCGTTGTTGCCATGAAAGGGCGCTTTCATTACTACGAAGGATTTTCATTAGATCAAGTTACCTTCCCTGTTCGGGTAATGAAAATGCTTGGCGTAGAAAAACTTATCATTACTAATGCCTGTGGTGCAGTTAATACTAGCTTTAAACCTGGTGATTTAATGATAATTACAGATCACATTAACTTGACCGCTAATAATCCATTAATGGGGCCAAATAATCCAGAATTAGGCGTACGTTTTCTTGATGTAAGCGAAGTATACAATAAACAATTACGCGCAACTGTTAGCGAAGTAGCAAAAGAACTTAATATCACGTTACAACAAGGTGTCTATGCATGGTGGACTGGTCCGACTTATGAAACGCCAGCAGAAATTAGAATGATTAGAGTATTAGGTGCTGATGCTGTTGGTATGTCAACCGTACCAGAAGCAATCATTGCTCATCATTCAGGTATTAAAACCATCGGAATCTCATGTTTAACCAATATGGCTTGTGGCATTTTAGATCAACCTTTAGGTCATGAAGAAGTTATTGAAACCGCTGAACGAGTTAAATCAACTTTCTTACAATTGATTACTAAAACAATTGCTCGTTTTTAGTTTTTAATAAGTCATTCTAAAAAGTAATTTTTTATAATTTTATATTAGCAGTTCACTTTATTTTGGATATAAATAATGAACATAAAACATAGATTACAAGTCATGATGTTTTTCCAATATTTTATTTGGGGAAGCTGGTTAACAACTTTTGGTATTTATTTGATCAATACGTTGAATTTTTCTGGTTATGACGTTGGTTTGGTTTACAGTACTAAAGGCTTTGCTGCATTAATTATGCCATTTATTATTGGTATTATTGCCGATAAATTTATTCCACCTAAATACTTATTTATGCTTTGTCATACTATTTGTGCTATTGCATTATTTTATGCAGCCTCAGTAACAACACCCAATCAACTGTATTGGGTGATGCTGGTTAATGCAATGGCTTTTATGCCAACTATAGCATTATCTAATTCATTAAGTTATCACTGTTTAGATAAAAGTAATTTAGACACTGTTACGGTATTCCCAAAAATCCGTGTTTTTGGAACTGTAGGTTTTATTATCGCAATGTGGACCATCAGTTTACTAAAATTCGATATAAGCAATGCCCAACTCTATATTGCTTGTGGGGCTTCCATTATTTTAGTTATCTATAGTGCGACATTACCCAATATTGGAATCACCAAAAACCAACAACAATCATGGATTTCACGTTTAGGTTTAGATGCATTTGTGTTATTTAAAAAACCAGTAATGTTGATATTTTTTCTGTTTTCGATGTTGTTAGGCGCTATATTACAAATTACTAATACCTTTGGTGGTGCGTTTTTAAAAGATTTTGGCAGAATTGCCGAATTTCAAGACAGCATAATTGTTCAACATCCAGCGATATTATTATCTGTATCGCAAATGGCTGAAGTTGCTTTTATTTTGACTATTCCGTATTTTCTTAACAAATTTGGCATAAAGAAAGTCATAATGATCAGCTTAATAGCCTGGACACTTAGATTTGGCTTCTTTGCCTATGGTGATCCAACACCATTTGGTTTTGTATTATTGATGCTATCAATGATTGTATATGGTTGTGCATTTGACTTCTTTAATATCTCAGGCTCCATCTTTATTGAAAAAGAAGTTAATGCTAATATACGTGCTAGTGCCCAAGGGTTATTTATGACCATGGTTAATGGTATCGGTGCGATTATAGGTTCATTTATTAGTGGTATTGTGGTTGATATCAATACACATGATGGATTAAAAGATTGGCACTCAATATGGTTAAGTTTTGCTGCTTACGCATTAGTTTTAGGTATAGTATTTTATTTTACCTTTAATTATGATCAACATAAAACCGAATCTGCGAAGTAATAACTTATCAATATAAATAAGGGATAACCCATCCCTTATTTATCCTCTGTTTTTTTGAGTATTCCCATACCGTAAAAATAGTGACATAAAGCCACAAGATATTTCTTGTTGGTTATAATTTTTATGTGCCAATAATTGACGACACATATAGTTTTAAAAGTAATGAGATTTAGTTATGAAAGAAAAATTTTTAGGTGGTTTATTAGTTTTTTTAGGCGCTTGTAGCTTCGGCGTTCTCTCTTCTATTGTCAAGACCGCTTATAAATCAGGTTATACACTTGGCCAAGTGACTGGAGTTCAATGTTTCTTAGGTATGCTGATATTATGGGGGATCCATTTTATAGTAAAAGCTACCAATAAAAATAAAGTAACGAATAAACACAAAAAAAGCTCAACTAAAAAATGGCATGTATGTGCCGTTGGTATATTTCCCGGTTTAGTTGGGATTTGTTATTATCAATGCGTGCAATTGGTTCCTGCATCTATAGCTATTATTTTGCTTATGCAATATTTATGGATAAGTGTAATTATTGATTTTGTTATTTTTAAAAATAAACCAACACCTATTCAGTTAGTGACTATCATTACAATTATCATTGGAAGCTGTTTAGCAGCAGGTATATTCAATCAGACCATTAAGTTGAATTTAACGGGGTGTTTATTTGGCTTTTTAGCTGCTTTAATGTATTCGCTTTTTATTACCACTAGTAGCAATATTGGTAACGAATTGCCAAAATTAGAAAAAAGTGCACTCATGATAACCGGTGCTTGTATTGTCACCTTTATTATTTTTCCACCACTATTTTTCTTTGAATTAAATATTGATGATAAAATTTACCAATTAGGTTTCTTACTGGCATTATTAGGTACTGTCTTACCACCTTTTTTATTCTCGGTAGGTATTCCAAAAATTGGCATCTCATTAAGTGCTATTTTATCAGCGGCAGAACTTCCCGTTGCGGTAACATGCTCTTATTTCTATTTGAGAGAATCGGTATATTTAAACCAATGGATTGGGGTGATCATTATTTTGTTGGCAATTGCCTTACCTAATTTAAAACACCTGAAAAAATAATAATCCTGCAATGTATTAAGTGTAGTAATAAAATTACTGCACTTAATTGTCTGTATCATAATTACTCTTGTACATGGCTTTTAAGCCATTGTACAAAAACATCTATTTTAGGATTATATCTTTCATGTGAGCGGCAAATATAATAACGCTGTGCACATGGTGCTTCCATATCTAAAAAAGGGGCTATCAGCTGACCCGATTCAAGATATTTTTTGATAGTCTGCTTTCTACCAATGGCAATTCCTGCATTATTGATTGCAGCAGCAATGACATGGTCTGAACGATCGAATAACAAATTTTGCATTTTAATAAAATCAAAAGATAACGAAAAGTAATTTGCCCATGTGCACCATTCATCAAAACTAAAATCTAGCATATCACCTGAATTATAATGTAATAAAATACATTTTTTTAAATTTTCGATATTGCAAAGTAGATTAAATTGCTTAGCATAATCAGGGGTACATACCGGAATAAGTGTTTCACTAATTAAATGTTCACAATCTAATTCATCATAATGCAAAGAATCATAATAGATTGCTAAATCAACTGGATATTGGTTGAAATTAATAGGTGCATTTCCTGATATCATATTCAAATTGATATGCGGATAAAGTTCTGTAAATTGCGATAATTTAGGGAGCAAATATTCTTGAATAAAAGAGGGGCAAGAGTAGATAGTGATAGCACCGGTAACATCCTTATTTTTAATATCGACAATTTCTTGATTTAAAATACTTAATGATTTTTTAACCACAGCAAATAAATTCTTACCATCATTGGTCAAAGTTATCCTTCGATGAAATCGGTTAAATAATTTAAAGTTGAGTTCTTCTTCCAGTTTGTTGATTTGATGACTTACAGCACTTGGACTAATACAGAGTTCTTCAGCGGCAGAAGCAAAAGATAAATGGCGAGCAGCAGACTCAAATGTATGTAACTTTGATAACTGATAACGATTAATAAAACGGCTACTATTTGATACTTTATCTTCACTATGCATTTGCAGTGATCCCAAAGAACACTATAAAAGATCATTCTACTAATCTAATCTATTACCGTTCGGAAAGCCACTATTTTTTATCCGGTTAATGTGATGTCTATGTTGCAACAATTTAGCTCATGCAAAGTTAACAATAGATCATTTGTCAAATACTAGACAAAAAAAACAAAAAATACTAGTATTTATTATTGTAAAAAGTGTAGTATTATCTAGGATACTAGATAAAAGTAATCTATATTTTTTATAAGTTTTAATATCTATAAAATAAAGTCTTTACCGTGGTTGATATATTTTGTTATTTAGTACATTTAGTAAAATGACACAAATGAAGTAATGTTATCTGTAGGTATTGAAAAGTTTATTGATCGTCTCAATATCATTATTGATATTCTAAATTAAGAATGATTAGCGTTTCTTTGATAAGAATAAGTTGTTTTTCAAAAGATATTTTTAGTAGCGTAATAACATAAAATTAAGTCCAATATGATAATTTAATAAAGTCTATCCTTTTTTAGTGAACGTTTTCCAGAAGGTTTGATACTTCTAAAATGGACTTATATCAACCAGTGATTGGCATTCGAGGTATCAATATATCTCAAATCTAAATCATCATCCTAAGACATGCAGTTTATTATTATAGATTAATAACTTGATAAACAAGCATATTAAGATTTATCTAATTTATCTTAAACCAATTAATAAAAGCTACATAGTTATTACTATATGTATTATAGATATAGTAAATATTAGCCAAGGCTTGTATTTTAATAACAGGAGGCTCAGCAAAATAGTAGGTTTAAAACAAGCTATTAAATAGCATGTTAGTCTTATTTATATCGTAACAAGATGATTTTTTCTTAAATCATTGGTTTTAATAGTCAGTAGTAAATAGCAGTATAGTAACAGTCTTAGTTGTTTTGTATGTGTAAACATAAAGTTAAACAGATATGCCTTGACAATAATGAGTATTAACACTGTTTTATTGTCAAATTTATTGTTCTATTTTTACCCTGAATTAAAAGGAAGTTACAGAATGAAGACATATAAAAAACCATTATTCACCTTAGTGCATAGCAATGATGCTATACCTGAGCATAAAACCTTAGCGTATCTTGACCCAACATTAAATGATTATACAGATCATATTGATGAAATTATTGGTTTACGTATTAAGGAATTGAAACTTCACCATTCTGAATATAGGGAATATCATGATGATAAACAAAATAATAAGTCAGGTTTTTCTTTTATTTTTCAAGAAATATTTGAATCAGAACATCATAAAAAACAAATTGGTATGTTGAAAGATGAGCTCTTAATTGCCAAAGAATCAAATAGAGTAAAGAAATTGCTGAATGATCGTTTAAAGGAATTTGCGAAGTTTTACCCTGAAATACAATTTAACTTGAATAATGTTCAATCTCTACCACCCAGATTTAAAGATTACCTTTTTGCTCCACCCTTAGTCTTAACTGAAGATAATACTATTATGCTTTGGGATGACTAAAAAAACTTAACAATAATTAATAAGGCAAAATCTACAGTATTGACATACTGTAGATTTTTTATTTTAACCTTCTAAATAATTTTAACTATTAAATGCACTTTCACCATGACTATTGATATCAAGTCCTTCACGTTCATGCTCTTCAGATACCCGTAAACCAACACTAAAATCAGCAATTTTATAGGCAATATAAGCAATGATTGCCGTCCAAATTACACAAGTGATAACACTCATTAACTGTATACCAACTTGACTTGTCATAGTGATGCCATCGGCATAACCTGTTCCGCCTAATGACTCAGAAGCAAAAACTCCAGTTAATAGACAACCAACAATACCACATACACCATGTACACCAAATACATCACAGGTATCATCAACTTTTAATATCCTTTTTAAAGATGACACACCCCAAACACCGGCAACCCCACAAATAAGACCAATTAACATTGCACCGCCAACACCAACAAATCCTGCAGCTGGAGTGATACCAACTAATCCAGCAATCACACCTGATGCTGCCCCCAAACATGATGGTTTACCACGTAATATCCATTCGGCAAATGACCACGCTAAAACAGCGGCAGCAGTTGCGGCAACGGTATTAATAAAAGCTAAACCAGCAATTTCATCAGCATGTGTTGACGATCCGGCATTGAAACCAAACCAACCGATATATAATATAGCTGCACCTAAATAAACATAAGGTAAGTTAAACGGTTTTAATGGTTCTCGATTGTAACCAATACGATTTTTAAGCATATAGGCACCGAGTAAACCAGCAACAGCGGCATTGATATGTACCACAGTACCACCAGCAAAATCCAATGCGCCTTCATCACCAAGAATTCCCCCCCCCCAAACCATATGCGCCATCGGAATATATGAGAAAGTGAACCATAACACCATAAAAATAAGAACTGCCGAAAAACGAATTCTTTCTGCAAAGGCCCCCAAGATTAAACAGCAAGTGATGCAAGCAAAAGAACCTTGAAATGCAATCCAGATCATTTCATAGATCGAACCAGAAACATCAGTAATACCGACATTAGCCAATAAAAAATGGTCAAAATTACCAAAAAACCAGTTACCTTCACCAAAGGCTAAAGAGTAGCCATAAGCTATCCATAACACAGCAATCAACGAAAATGTCACTAATACTTGCGATAACATGGATAAAACGTTTTTAGATCTTAATAACCCACCGTAAAAAAGTGCAATACCTGGTACTGACATAAATAAAACTAATGCGGTACAAATCATCATAAAACCATTATCAGCTTTATCTGCAACTACTATTTCATCGGCAAACACTGGACTAGCTAAAGCCAATCCGAAACAAAGAATAAATTTTTTCAACATAATGATATCCTTATTGATAATTACAGTGCTGACTCATCAGTTTCACCAGTACGAATACGAACGACATGTTCTAGCGGAGTAACAAAAATTTTCCCATCCCCTATTTTTCCCGTATAAGCAGCTTTACTGATGGTACTAATTACTTCATCAAGCAATTCATCACTAATTGCTAGCTCAATTTTAACTTTAGGTAGAAAGTTGACATTATATTCTGCTCCACGGTACAGCTCGGCATGACCTTTTTGTCGCCCAAATCCCTTAACTTCAGTAACAGTTAAACCAGTAATTCCAATATTGGATAGTGATTCTCTGACCTCTTCTAATTTGAAAGGTTTTATAACTACGGTGACAAATTTCATCCATTACTCCTTATTACTATTAATGTTATTAAAGTTAATGCAAGGAGCATGCCAAAATTAGTCTAGAATGATTAACCATTGAAATATTTGTTATTTTTAAAATTGGTTGATGATTATTATTATGTAAAAAATTTTGAGGAAAGGGGTTTTTAAAGACAAAAATAGGCTTTCTAGCGCACCAATTTGGTGCTTATGCCTATTTTTGGTGCCGATAGATATTAATAATCAGAATGTTACCATTAGTTTGCGATATTCGTCATAAGCAAAATGATCAGTCATACCACTAATATAGTCTTGAATTAACCGGCAACGATAATAAAATTCCCAACATTTAAAGCTACAATGCCCTTTGTCCAATAATGCAATAGCTTGTTGATAAGCAACACAATGTTTTGCCGATAATTTATGATACAACCGTGTTTCGATAGGATAGTTTTTATGATTACTTGTTTTGGCTAAGTTAATAAAATCATCTGTTGACATATTTAGCAGTGGACTATAAATATCCAATAAACCCGTGATTATTCGATAACCTTGTAATTCAATATTTTCAACCATCTCATGATTAAAGATATGTTCAAATCCAACTGTTTTAAATATATTCAGTAATTTATATTCAGCTTCATGATCTTCAAGTAAAGCGTGATTAAATGAACCATGATAGATTGTTTCTATATTTTCAATGAATCGTTCAGCTGCATGAGGTACCAATTTAGCAATAGTATTTACCCGTAAATACATAAAGAATTGGTCAATACCTATCGCTTCAAATTCATTTTTTTTCAAATTGTCATAAGGTTTATTAACAACTTCATCAAATAAATCACCTTTTTTAACTGGGCCCCATGCATCTTTTAAATAATGGTAAAGCTGTTGCACAGTTAAAATTTTCTTTTCTACAGCATCTTCTAGATCAGCAATACAATAAGAAATATCATCCGCCGCTTCCATAATATAAGTAAGTGGATAGCGATGAAATGGTTGGATATCCAGTTGCTGTGATAATTCATTAACAAAATATTCTTCAGACAGATAGTATCCAGGTTTTTTCATCAAATAGCTGAATTCATCTGGAATATCATTAGACCAATAAGCAGGTTTGGAATATTTTAGAATTGAAGCGATTTGTGAATAAGTTAAGTTAAGTCGAAGAATTGTATGCACCAATCGAATTGCTTGAGCATTACCTTCAAAGTTTGCAAGATCTTGGCGAATTTTTAATTTTAATGATTTGAGTGATTGCTTATCGGTCTCATTAATATTAAGTATTGGATAGCTTGAATCATTATCAATTCCCAAACGCGCAGTAAACCACTGATTGATCGCTGCTTCACCAAAATGGCCGAATGGTGGATTACCAATATCATGCATTAAACAAGCCATTTCAACTAAGCTTTCTATAGACATGACGGATTTATCTAGGCCAAACGTCTTTAATTTTCCAGAGAGACTAAGACGATTAACAATCTCCTTGACGATATAACGACCAACTTGTTGTACTTCCATTGAATGAGTAAGCCGAGTTCGCACAACAGAATTACGCTCTAAAGGAAATACTTGTGTTTTTTGCTGTAAACGCCGTATCGCTGCTGAATTAAGAATGCGACCCCGATCACTTTCAAAAAAGCGCAAGACAGAATATTCATCCGACGCTTGACGTTGTTTACTGGCATATCGTTGATAATTAATTTTTTTATTAAAATCGATCATATCGCAACCTGAGGTTCAATCAGCTATAATTTCTGTTTTGCCCACTCGATTGGTGAACCATATTCTGCTGGTAGCATAGAAGCAAGTTGATTTAAAGCGTCGATCAATTTTTGACGATGTTGATGGCTTAAATTGATATGGCCAACTTTACGCCCTACTCTTACTTCTTTTTCATACCAATGCAAATGAACTAAATCTACCGCTAACCAATTAATGTTGAATTCGGTACCAATTAAATTCACCATCACTGATGGACAAAAAACATCTGGCTTAGGTAACGGTAAATCTAAAATAGCCCGTAAATGTAATTCAAACTGACTAATAGAAGCACCGTTTTGCGTCCAATGACCACTATTATGTACCCTTGGAGCCAATTCGTTAATTAATAAGCTATCACCAATGACAAAACATTCCATTGCCATTACGCCGATATAATTAAGCTTATGCATAATCTTTGCTAGCATCTGCTCAGCGCTTGCCTGTAATGTCTCATTTTCACATGGGATAGCAACACTCATTTTTAATATGCCATCTTGATGCAAATTATTAGTCAAAGGATAAAAAACAGTTTCCCCTTTGGCATTTCGAGCCCCAACCAGCGACAGCTCTTTTTCAAAAGGAATCGCTTGTTCAACAATAGCATTTTCATAAACGTCATTTGGCACAGTGATGTCATCATCTACAGAAAGTCGCCATTGCCCACGACCATCATAACCACCGGTTCGACGCTTAACAATTAGTAGATCACCTAAGTTTTCAAAAAAATTCGGCCAATCATGCTGATTATTAACAGCAAACCATTTAGCTGTTGGTAAGTTCAGTTCATCAAGTAACTGTTTTTGAGTTAAACGGTCCGCAATAATAGGAAATACATCTCGATTAACAAACTGAGGATGACTAGCTAAAATTTGCGTAAGTTGCGTTTCAGGCCAACGTTCAATTTCAGCAGTAATAACAGAATCTTGATAAGGGATCGATACAGGTTCAACATCTAGTCCTACAGGATAAACATGAATACCTAATGGTTCACCTGCCTGTCGAAGCATACGCCCTAACTGGCCATTCCCTAACACACAAACAGATCGAATTGTCATATTATATCGCTACTCTCGGATCAGGATTATTTAAAACTTCATCAGTTTGACTTAATCGCCAATTCGATAAACGTTGATAAATTTCTTGGTTATGTAATGCGAGAATTTGCGCAGCTAATAAGGCTGCGTTTGCGGCTCCAGCTTTACCAATAGCTAAAGTTCCTACAGGAATGCCTTTTGGCATTTGTACGATAGAATAAAGACTATCCACACCACTTAATGCAGCACTTTGAACTGGCACACCTAAAACAGGAACTAAGGTTTTTGCCGCTAACATACCAGGTAGATGAGCTGCACCACCAGCACCAGCTATGATGACATCAAAACCTTTTGTTTTAGCATGTTCAGCAAATTCGAATAATTTATCTGGAGTACGGTGAGCAGAAACAATTTCAACATGATAAGTAATGGCTAAAGTATCTAAAATATCAGCAGCATGCTGCATAGTAGCCCAATCACTTTTCGAACCCATTACAATGGCAATTTTTGGTTGAGTATGCATAGATGATTATAAGGAGATGTAAATATTAAGTGTCGAAAGTATACACTAAAATTTGATAAATGGGATAGCAAGAAGTATGACTTCTTATCAATAAGTTAAACTGAATATTCGGACAATTTAAGCTAATATATAAATAAAACAGCTAATCTCATAATATAACGTTATTAAATCCGCCAATATATGGCGGATAATGATATAAATTTATGGATTAACGGCTGCAACGATTTTAATTTCAACCAAATACTCTTTTTTCATTAATCCTGCCTGAACAGTACAACGAACTGGAGCTTTCCCTTTTGCTACCCATTCATCCCACGCTTTATTCATGGCAGGGAAATCACTTTTATTTACCAAAAAAAGGGTCGCATCTAAAATACGACTTTTATCACTATTTGCTCTTGCTAAAATTTTATCTATTTCAGCTAAGGCACTTTGGGTTTGCGTATAAGCATCATCACGTAAATCTGTTGGCACACTTGTATAATAGATCACATTATTATGGATCACCGCTTCCGACCATCTATCTTCGGGATCTATACGAGTAATTGTCATTATATTTTCCTTAAAAACTTTTTATTAAGATACTTTGATAAAATCAGATCGTAATTTTTTGATCTCATCACGTAAAACACCTGCTTTTTCAAATTCTAGATTTTGGGCAGCTTCATACATCATAGCTTCAAGCTCTTTAACTCTTGCTTGAACTTCTTTGACCGAAACATAATTATACTGTCCACCAGGTTCAAAAGCTTGTACTTTAGCCGTAGCTTTTTTCGTGCTTAAACCAGCATCTAAAACATCCTTAATTTCTTTACGTACTGATTTTGGCGTAATACCATGAGCTTCATTAAAATCTTCCTGTTTTTTACGACGGCGCGCTGTTTCGTCGATCGTTTTCTGCATAGCTGGTGTGATTTTGTCGGCGTATAAAATCGCTTTACCATTCACGTTTCGAGCTGCACGACCAACCGTTTGGATTAATGAACTTTCTGAACGCAAAAAGCCTTCGCGATCAGCATCTAAAATTGCAATTAATGATACTTCAGGGATATCTAATCCTTCTCGTAATAAGTTGATACCGACTAACACATCAACCTTACCGAGACGAAGATCGCGTATAATTTCCATTCTTTCTACAGTATTAATATCCGAATGCAAATATTTAACATTAACATTATGTTCAGATAAATAATCAGTTAAGTTTTCAGCCATACGTTTAGTTAAAGTAGTGACTAATACTCGCTCATCTTGATTTATTCTCACTTTAATTTCAGATAATAGATCATCAACTTGAGTAGCAACCGGTCTAACTTCAATAATCGGATCTAATAAACCTGTAGGTCTAACAACCTGCTCGATAATTTCACCACCCGATTTTTCAATTTCATATTTAGCTGGTGTTGCTGAAACATAAATTGTTTGTGGCATTATGTTTTCAAATTCTGAAAATTTTAGCGGTCGGTTATCTAATGCTGATGGTAAACGAAAACCATATTCAACTAAATTAAGTTTACGTGATCTATCACCATTATACATCGCCCCCAATTGCGGAATTGCCACATGAGATTCATCGATAAATAATAAGCCGTCAGCAGGCAAATAATCAAACAATGTTGCGGGTGGATCTCCGGCTTTACGTTGAGCTAAATATCTTGAATAATTTTCAATTCCAGAACAGTAACCAAGTTCGGTCATCATCTCTATATCAAATAGAGTCCGCTGAGTTAATCGTTGTTCTTCTAAAAGTCGATTATTATCCAACAAAACTTTTTGGCGTTCTTGAAGCTCTTGCTTAATTTCAGCAATCGCATTGTCCATAATATTTCTTGGGGTTACATAGTGCGTTTTGGGATAAATTGTAATACGAGGTACTTCATTAATCGCATTGCCAGTTAATGGATCAAACATAACTATCCGTTCAACTTCATCATCAAAAAGCTCAACACGTACAGCTAGTTCATCTGAATCAGCAGGGAATATATCAATAACATCACCTCGTACCCGAAACGTACCACGACTAAAACCAATTTCATTACGGGTATATTGTAATTCAGCTAAACGCGTTAAGATTGAACGCTGATCAGTGATGGTACCTCTTGCTAAATGTAAAATCATGGACATATAAGTTTCAGGTGCACCTAAACCATATATGGCTGATACTGAAGCCACAATCACTACATCACGGCGTTCTAATAACGATTTAGTAGCCGATAAACGCATTTGCTCAATATGCTCGTTAATTGAGGCATCTTTCTCAATAAATGTGTCAGTAGAAGGCACATATGATTCTGGTTGATAATAATCATAATAAGAAACAAAATATTCCACCGCATTATCAGGAAAGAATGCTTTCATTTCACCATATAACTGCGCCGCCAAAGTTTTATTAGGTGCTAAAATAATAGTTGGACGATTATGCTTGGCAATGACATTGGCCATAGTAAATGTTTTACCTGAACCTGTAACACCTAATAATGTTTGATGCGCTATCCCATCATCAAGATTTTGATTTATCCGATCAATTGCCGCGGGCTGATCGCCAGCAGGTTTAAAATCAGAACATAATTTAAATTTTCTCATTACTCGCAACCTAAAATTTTACCTATTAATAAAAATTATCCCCAAAAAACACTTGACCTTTAGAAATGTTATATTTTTTGTTCAGTTAAGCTAAAAGAATGTAAAGCCGCCTTAACAAACAACCCTTGATTTATGATAACTAATTGATATATATAAATATTCAAAATCATGATTAAGTTGTAATCAAATCAAACAAAAACCTGATGAGCATTGAGGTTAACACACTTTTCAATCAACTATTCACAGACTTATCCACAGGCATAGGGGATAACTTGCTAAGTATAATCAATATAAACTTTTTTCCAAATTTTGACTAAATTTTGAGCTATTTAAAAAACTTTTTTTATTGATTATTCCTATTTTTAAAACTTAATTTAATAGTTTTTATCTAAACAATTTTTTAATACCTTCTATTTTATATTGATAGCCAACAGTCTCATTAGGCACAAAAGTTAATCGATGAGTGATGCATTTTGGCGCATCTTCTGTATGATGGGAAACAAACAATAATTGTGTATTACCTCTATCAATTAAATTATCAATCCAACTTTTGACCAATTCACGATTCAAATAATCAAGTCCCTGTAATGGTTCGTCTAGAATCAGTAACGTTGGGTGTTTCACTAAAGCCCTAGCAATTAGGACTAAACGTTGCTGCCCCCATGAAAGCGATTGAAACGGTTTCTCAGCTAATTCGGTTAAATCTAATAATTGCAACCACTGTTTAACTAATTTTAATTGTTTATCACTAGCTGTTTGATATACGCCAATTGAATCAAAATAGCCTGATACTAATACATTTTCCACACTTAAACTAACTCGGTAATCTAGATGAAAACTACTACTTACATAGCCAATATGACGCTTGATGTCCCATATAGTTTCACCAGATCCTCGTTTACGTCCAAACAGTGTCAAATCGTTACTATATCCCTGAGGATGATCACCCGTTATTAGACTCAATAATGTCGATTTTCCTGCCCCATTTGGCCCAACTATTTGCCAATTTTCATTAGCTTTTACTAACCAATTTAATCCATTAATAATTGCTTTACCATCATATTGAACAAAACCATTATTTAAAATAATCCGATCTAAATCGTTGGGTAATGGCACAGAAACTTCATCAGGCTCTGGTAAAGTAAAATTAGATAAATGTTCTAAATTAGCAAGTTGTTTAACGGTTACGTCATCTAATATGGTGTCTTTTGTGCCATATTTCAATAGCTGACAATTAGCCAGTAATCCAATATATTTAACAAATGGAGGAATCTCATTAAAACGATTTAATACCATTACAATAGTAATATTTTGTTTTGATAGTTGACTGAGTGTTTCAGCTAAATTAGCTCGAGATGCAACATCTAAACCATCAAATGGCTCATCTAAAATTAATAGTTCAGGTTTACTCATTAATGTGCGACAAATTAAGGTTTTACGAGTTTCTCCGGTGGAAAGATATTTAAAACGACGATTTAAAAGATCTGCTATACCAAATTGTAGTGCTAAACTTTCACAAAGTGCTTGGTTTTGATTATGTTCTTGGATAATCTCAGCCGTAGTTAATCCAGTATCATCTTCTTTATCGCTTAGCATGTCGGTATTATTTCGTTTCCATTCATCATCGATTATTTTCTGTAAGTGCTCAAAGGATATATGCGCAACAGATTTAAAATGATTAATTACTTTCCCTGATAATACTGTTTGATCACCAGCTAATGCTTTAGCTAATACTGACTTACCCGATCCATTTCGGCCGACAAAAGCAACAATATCACCAGCATTAATCGTCAAAGACTCGATAGTAAAAACGCGGAAATCACTAATTTTATATATTGTATTTTCAATTTGTAACATAAATACCTCAAATGACTAAACTAATGTAGCAATGATAATATGTTGAGGATCGATAGATATGGTTGTTTGCTGACCTTCGATTAACTTTACACGATTAACTTCGCTGGTTAATTTGCTTGCGTAAAGTATCATACCTGATGGCAATGAAAATGAAATTTCAGATAACTGACCATCAGTGATTATTTTTTCAACTTTAACCGTTAATTGATTTTCATTTAAATTATTCAATTCAATCAAAGGGGCTTTAATAAGTAAAAGCACGGTTTTATTAACATCTATTTTTAAATGTTCAATACTTTGCTGAGTTATATAAGCTTTTAGTTCCGTTTGATTATCATTTAATTTAACCTTTACAAATCCGGCAATATTACTAGTTTCAATATTTGCAACACTACCATAAATTTGATTACGAGCACTGGTTTGCAATGATAATCTAGCTGTGATTTTTAAAATATCATCCAGCGCAATATTGTCATCATTTAAAATATTAAATGCATTATATTGTAGCTGAGTTAATAGATCGTAAAGTTGTATAAATCTAACTGCGTAAGCACTAAGTTTGGTACCGCCACCATTTTTTCCTCCTGTAGCGGTAATCAAAAAAGGGGTTGGTGCCAAATTATTGATTTCATTAATCGCATCCCATGCAGTTTTATAACTTATACCGATTTGTTTGGCGGCTTGACTTAATGAACCTGTTTGATCTATCGCTTTTAGTAGGGCAATTCGCCGTGGATCAGTAAATAATTGCTGATTTAAGTTTAAAGTTAATAAAATTTCTGGTGACAGCATTATTTTGTGCCTTATTAGATTAAATAAACCATTATTAATGGTAAAGTTATTCTATTGTAGACGTTTTTTTATTTTCCACCAAAAATTGTAATCATATCTCTTTATGAACAATAAAATTTCACTAACAAGTAAAGATTAATTGTACATTATCGGTAAAGTTTGATAGCATCGTTATGCATTATTTTATATAACGAAAATAAGGGATAATATGAAAAAAATCACTGGATTAATCATAATATTAACAGCTTTATTTGTGAGTTTATCTGCAACAGCCAGTCAAAAAATCACAGTATTTGCAGCAGCATCGCTGACTAATGCAATGCAAGATATCGCAACTAGTTATAAAAAAGAGCATAAAGATACCGAAATCGTATTTTCCTTTGCTTCTTCTTCTGTTTTAGCTAAACAAATTGAACAAGGTGCTCCAGCAGATATTTTTATGTCAGCAGATCAAAAATGGATGAATTATCTTATTGAACATAAAATTACAACAGAAAAACAAAATTTGTTAAAAAACGGCTTAGTTTTAATAGCGCCAAAACAATCTAAATTAGACAAAGTAGATATCAATACAGAGACTAACTGGCAAACAATTTTACCCAAAGGCGAAAGATTAGCTGTCGGTGATCCTGACCATGTCCCTGCCGGACTGTATGCTAAAGAGTCTTTAACTAATTTAGGCGTATTTGATAAATTGTTACCACAAATGGCTCCAGCAAGTAATGTTCGTGATGCGTTAATGTTAGTTGAACGCAATGAAGCTGCATTAGGGATTGTGTATAGCACTGATGCAAAAGTAAGTGATAAAGTGAAAGTCGTTGGTAGTTTTCCTGCCGATACATTCAAAGCTATTGAATATCCAATAACATTATTGAAACCTGAAGCAAAAGAGTTTTATCAATATTTAAATTCACCAACAGCACAAAATATTTTTCAAAAATATGTTTTTTTAACTAATTAGTATTCTGAAAAGATGATATTAACTGAATTTGAATGGCAAACATTACTGCTAAGCTTAAAAATAGCTGGAGCAGCGATAATCTTTAGCCTACCTTTAGGGATCTTAACTGCTTGGATTTTAGCAAGATGTCAATTCATAGGTAAATCATTGTTTGATAGTATTGTTCATCTTCCATTAGTTTTACCGCCTGTTGTTTTAGGCTATCTACTACTTTTAACGATGGGACGTCATGGTATTATTGGCGAATGGTTAAATAACTATTTCCATCTCAGTTTCAGTTTTAATTGGCAAGGTGCTGCCTTAGCCTCTGCTGTGGTGGCATTCCCTCTTATGGTCAGATCGATTCGATTAGCGATTGAATCAATTGATTCAAGATTAGAAAAAGTCGCAAGAACCCTCGGTGCTAAACCATTCCGTGTTTTTATGACCATTACATTACCATTAGCATTTCCAGGCATTTTAATGGGAACCGTACTTGGTTTCGCGCGTTGTTTAGGTGAATTTGGAGCAACAATTACCTTCGTTTCAAATATTCAAGGTGAAACCCGTACTATTCCTTTAGCTATGTATACTTTATTACAGATCCCTGATGGCGAATCCGGTGCATTACGGCTTTGCATTGTTTCGATACTATTATCATTAATTGCTTTATTTTTATCAGAAATGCTTAATCGTTGGCATAAAAAGAAGTTAACAGGATAGTTCATCATGTTAAATATAAATGTGAGCAAAAAATTCGCCTCGTTTGTTTTCCAGTTTAAACATGAAATTCCCTGTCATGGCGTGACGGCAATTTTAGGTGTCTCCGGTTCAGGAAAATCAACTCTGATTAACCTTATTAATGGTTTGATTAAACCAGATATCGGTTATATTAAACTAAATCAAACTACTTTGGTTGATACTGAAAAAGGAATTTTTACTCCACCAGAAAAAAGACAAATTGGTACTGTTTTTCAAGATGCATTGCTTTTTCCCCATTATAAAGTAATAAAAAACTTAACTTATGGTGCAAAATCATTGAATACAGAAAAATTTGACGAAATAGTTTCGGTGCTCAATATTGATTCACTTCTCAATCGTTATCCAGCAATGTTATCGGGTGGTGAGAAACAACGTGTTGCCATTGGTCGAGCGCTATTAGCAGAACCAAAATTATTACTAATGGATGAACCACTCTCAGCTTTAGATATGCCCCGTAAAAAAGAGCTATTAAGCTATATTGATAAACTAGTAAATGATCTCAATATCCCTATTGTTTATGTAACGCACAATATCAATGAAGTTAAACGCATTGCACAACAAGTAGCAGTTTTAGAGCAAGGGAAATTACAAATCTATGGTGATACTGAACAAATTCTACAAAGTGATTATTTGAAAGAGTGGTTATAAAGTTCTAAAGTGGTGCTATTTTTTTCTTGTTTTATATACGAAATGCCATCATGCCAAGCTCCTAACACAATTCTAGTCGCAGGCTCGCCATTAATATAAAGATGATGTGTAGCAGGTTTATGAGTATGTCCATGGACCATAATACTAGCGTTATTGGCAATCATCATATCAATGACAGCTTTTGGATTTACATCCATAATAGTTTCAGATTTGATTTGATTATGTTGGCTGCTCTCTTTACGTAATTTAGTGGCAATTTTTAAACGTATTTTTAATGGTAGTAATAGAAATAATTTTTGTAGCCATTTTTTATGCATGATTTTGCGGAATTTTTGATATTGAGGATCATCAATACAAAGCAAATCACCATGCAAAAATACAATATTTTTATTTTGATTCAACAAACAATTAATATCGCCTAGCAAAGTCATTTCACAGCGTTTAGCGTAATGCTTACCAATTAAAAAATCACGGTTGCCATGTACAAAGAATTTTTTAATATGGCGTAAGGAGAGTTCTTTTAAGGCATCAGCAATTTGATTATGTAATATTGACTGTACATCATCACCTACCCAATAATCGAACAAATCACCAAGTATATAAAGCTCACATTGATTAGGTAATTGTTTAAGAAAAGATAAAAAACCTGCTGTTATATCAAAATGATCTACAGCAGGCTGATTGTCTGCAAGATGAATATCTGCAATAAAAAAGCGAACCGGATTATTCAACCGCTACACTCTTAATTATGACATCTTCTACAGGAACATCAGAATGCATGCCACTACGACCAGTTTTAACCGCTTTAATCTTATCAACTACATCCATACCATTGACAACTTCAGCGAAAACACAATAACCATAGCCATTGATATCCGATGAGCGATAATTTAAATAATCATTATCAACGACATTGATAAAAAATTGTGCTGTCGCAGAATGAGGATCACTGGTACGCGCCATGGCTAATGTACCACGATTATTTTTTAAACCATTATCAGCTTCGTTCTTAATCGGTGCTTTAGTTTTTTTCTGTTTCATACCTGGTTCAAAACCACCACCTTGAATCATAAAATTATTAATGACACGATGGAAAATGGTGTTGTTATAAAAACCTTCTTGGCAATATTCAACAAAATTTTTAACTGTCTCTGGAGCTTTATCTTCAAAAGTATTAATCTTAATATCGCCTAATGAAGTATGAAATATAATCATAAAATGTTCCTTAATTTCATTCTATTACGTAAAAATTGTTAAAAGGTGAGCAATATCTTTTAATATGCTTACTCACTAAATCTTTCACATGCATCTAATGTATTACTCATTAACATTGCTACCGTCATCGGCCCAACACCACCAGGTACCGGTGTAATCCAGCCGGCTCGTTGGCTAGCAACATCAAATTCCACATCACCAACTAATTTCCCATCAGGCAAACGGTTAATACCAACATCAATCACTATAGCACCCGGTTTTATCCATTCACCTTTGACATAATTAGGTATACCGACACCAGCCACAACAATATCTGCATTACTGACATGCTTTGCTACATCCACTGTTCGACTATGGGTGATTGTGGTTGTGCATCCTAAAAGTAATAGCTCTAATGCCATAGGACGACCAACAATACTCGACGCCCCAACAACTGTTGCATTTAACCCCGATAAATTAATACCGGTTGATTCCAACATTTTAACGACACCATATGGTGTACATGGTCGTAGTATTGGATCACGTTGTAATAAATGACCAATATTATAAGGATGAAAACCATCGACATCCTTACGAGGATCGATACGCTCTAGCACTTTAGTTTTATCAATATTATCCGGTAAAGGCAATTGAACTAAGATACCGTGAATATCGGAGCGTTGGTTCAATTCATCAATTAATGCTAATAATTCATCAGTGGTTGACGCTTGAAAATCATAAGCAAAAGAAGCAAAACCAACATCATCACAAGCTTTTTGTTTATTTTTTACATAAATCTTCGAGGCCGGATCCGAACCAACTTGTATAACAGCCAAACCGGGAACAGATAAACCTTGTTCAGTACGTTTTTTTACTTTTTGAGCAATTTCATTGCGTATTTGCAATGCTAACGCTTTGCCATCAATTATATTCGCTGTCATAAGCTGATTACTTCTTTTACCTGATGATTGTAGATAAGATATTTTCGCAAAAGTTTTGATTATTGTCTATTTACTTGTCGGCCGATTGATTAAGTTCTGTTAAAATCTGTTGATATTGTTGATCCACATCCGTAATAACCGAGCAAATATGAGCATCAAAGGCTTTAAGTTTTGGTTTTTGAGCCTTCCATTCATTTTTCGAAATATCTTTAATCGCAGCTATGTTTTTAAACAAATTAAAATCTAAAATACTACCACCAATAACATTATAAAAAATACGTTCACCAATATCATGCCCATCTTTTTTCAATTTATTAAAATTTTGATAATAAAATTTTGTGCTGCCATTCTCGCTAATAAGAGAGCCATGTAATAGTTTCACTAATCTTTTATATAATTTATTTAACTCGCTATGCAGTTCACGATCATCACTCAACTTTTTGGTGATTGCCTGATCAAAAGCGACTTTCACTTCAGACAATAAGCTTAATGATTGCTGCTCTAGTTGAGGTAATTGTGAGCGTAAACCTTTCTCAAACTGATCAAGCTTTTTTCGCAATGATGGATTTGGTGATATTATTTTTTTATTTAATATCACCTGGCCATCATTCTTAATAGATAAATCATTTGATTTATTATATATATGGATACTGTCTTTATTTATCACAATATCGTAACTTGGTTTTACAGGGCACTCTTTTTGTGCTGCAAACGTGGTTATCGATAAAGTTAATGACAAAATAAATATCATTTTTTTTAACATACTGACATCCATTTAATGGTTAAAATTAAAATTATAGCGAGTAATATCAAATTAGCACTATTTTTGAGGCTTAAAAAACCCCTTTCCTCAATATTTTTTTGTCATAACAGAAAAAATACTCGATAAAGTATCTAAATGATTAAAACGTATACCTTGCTAACTTTGCAAGCGTAATGTCAATAGGTATAATCTATTATATCAACTAGATTTAACTACTTTTTTTTATTTAAAACTGAAGTATAGTTAATCGAACAATTAAATTTAACTATTAGAGGTGAACTATGTATGCTGTAATTTTCGGACGTCAAGGATGTCCATATTGTGTACGAGCTAAAGAATTAGCAAAAAAATTATCACAAGAACGAGATGACTTTTCATATCGTTATGTTGATATCAATGCTGAAGGTATTACCAAAGAAGATCTTTCAAAAAGTGTTGGTAAACCGGTCGAAACCGTACCCCAAATTTTTATCGATGAAAAACCAATTGGTGGTTGCACTGACTTTGAAGCCTATGCCAAAGCTAATTTGGGATTATTTCAAGAATAAGCAGTAAACCTAATTTCACAGCAGATAACGCATTTCGATCGCTTATCTGCTGTCATCGACCTGGTAATTTTTGCCATGTAACTTCATTGCGCAAATATGTTGGCTCAACATCTTCAACTTTAACCACTTCCTTTCTTAACCATTTTTGCTGGGCGATAACCACCAAATCTTGTGCTTCTGGTAACCATACTTCACTTTGCTTAATCTCTGCAAACATATCAGGATAAGTTTGCCAACCGGTGCCAGCCGAATAATCATCATTATCAATATTTTGGATTTTAGTTACCACATCCTCAGGTTTAATCACACATTCAGGAATGATCGCTTGCCATTGTTGATCTTGATAATGGTATTGTCCTAAATAGACTTCTCCCATTCTAGCATCTATTGCTGGAATAACCTTAGTTGCACATTTAGTTCTATAAGCACCTTGTGCTAAAGTTTGCAATGTCGATACAGCTATCATTGGAACATCAATACCAAGCGCTAAACCTTGAGCCACTCCAATCCCTATTCGCACTCCTGTAAAGCTACCAGGGCCTTGAGCAAAAGCAATTGCATCTAGTTGTGAAAGGCTACACCCAGCTTGATGCAAAATTTTATCCACCATGGGTAAGATTTTTTTGGTGTGATCTCGCTCTGAAATAATGAAATCATGAGTGATTTCATTTTGATAAAATAATGCGACTGAACAAGCTTCTGTTGAAGTATCAATGGCTAAAATAGTACTCATTTGCTTTCCAAATTATCGGTTATCGATTCACTGTTAGATAATAAAAAATTGATGACCTTATTTATATCTCGCGTTCTTGGCGAAGGTGGTAAACTATTAATAAATGTTGCGCCATATGGTCGCATGACTAATCGATTATCACAAATAATAATTGCGCCACGATCATTGTGATGGCGAATTAATCGCCCTACTCCTTGTTTTAAGGTAATAACAGCTTCGGGTAATTGAACCTCATTAAATGCATCACCACCTTGCATTTGGCAATCTTCCATTCGAGCTTTAATTAAAGGATCATCAGGTGAAGTAAAAGGTAATTTATCTATAATAACACAAGAAAGTGTGTCGCCTCTAACATCGATTCCTTCCCAAAAACTGCTAGTTGCAATTAATAGAGCGTTACCACTATGAATAAATTGCTCCAATAATTTTACTTTACTGGTATCACCTTGAACTAACACAGGTAATTTAGTCAATTCTCGAAATTGTGTCGCTAAAGCATTCATCATGGCATATGAAGTACAGAGGAAAAAGCAGCGTCCTTTGTTAGCTTCAATAATAGGTAATAGAATATTAACTAATTTTTCAGCATTACCTTGCTCATTTGGTGATGGTATATAACGTGGCACACACAATATTGTCTGGTTGTTATAGTCGAAAGGGCTTTCTAAAATCAATGAGTCAGAATTAGTTAACCCTAAACGTTTGGTGAAATAATCTAATTGATTATCAACTGATAAGGTTGCTGATGTAAAGATCCAACTTCCTTTGCGCTCGATTAATAACTCTGCAAATTTATCAGCTACCGACAATGGTGTTAATGCGAACAGAAAAGAACTATATGAACTCTCATACCAATAACTAAAACCAGATACATGTGTTTCTGTTAGACCCTTCAATAATAATCGATACTGGTTAACACGATCAAAACAATTATCTAACGTGGTAGAGCGCCCTATCGCTAATAAAAGTACTTCTTTGCAAAAATCAAGAGCATCAAATAAATAAGATAATTCTTGTTTAATGTTAGCTTGATTAAATAGATAACGCAGGTTGCCTTTATTATTTTGCTGATTTATTAATAATCGTAAGTCTTGGGTACATTTTTGCAGTTTATCAGCACATTGCTGTAACTGAGACATATCTTTGACTTCGGTTCGATAAGCTAAATTTATCTCTTTGGCTAAATCAAACAATTGTCGGCTGGTTAACTGTTCCCCAAAATAGTGGCATGCCAGGTCTGGCAGTTGATGAGCTTCATCGAATATCATTACATCAGCTTTAGGAATCAGTTCGCCAAACCCAGTATCTTTTACCACTACATCAGCTAAAAACAGATGATGATTGACCACAACAATATCAGCATTTAACGCTCGCTTACGAGCTTTAACCACATAACAATCATTATAGTGCTCGCATTCACTGCCTAAACAATTATCGTTAGTGCTAGTTAAAATTGGCCAAATTGGATTATCTTCGGTTACCGTTGTACATTTACTAATATCACCGTCTTTAGTTTTAATAGACCAATTTTTGACGCGGACAAGATCTGTATGTAAATTCTTATCTAAATCGCCTGCTGCCGCATATTGGTGATACATACGCTCTAAACAAAGATAATTGGCTCGACCTTTAAGAAGTGAAATTTTACCGGTATAGTTCAAAGCTTTTTTGATAATCGGCAAATCTTTACTATACAACTGTTCTTGTAGATTTTTCGAGCCAGTTGAAATGATGACTTTCTTCTCACTTCGTAATGCTGGAACTAAATAAGCAAAGGTTTTACCTGTACCGGTTCCCGCTTCAACCACCAGTGATTGTTGTGCTTGTATTGCTTTAGTGACTTTGTTTGCCATCTGTTTTTGTGGCGTTCTTGCAACAAAGCCATCAATAGCTGTCGCAAGTAAACCATTTTCTGCAAAATCATCAATCACTTAAAATACACCTAATCAAAAGATAAGCCCTATTTATATACTTTAGAAAATTTGTTAAAGAAATAATTAACGTTAGTAAAATATAACGCCCTCATAAAATCGGTATGAAAAAATAGTCATTAAATTGGATAATTAACCATTTTTATAATAAAAAAGCACTATAATTATTAATGATAAAAAATAGAAATTATTTAACAAATATCGCAGCTATTCTTACAATTATGTAAATAATTATTTACATTTGTTTATGAATTAAATTTTTACCTATTTATTATAAATATAATTTCATAGTAATACTATTTTATACAAGATAATATCCTTTGACTAAATTCTTCATTATCAACTTTACTTAAAAAAGATTTGTAAAATACAATTTGTTTGGCATTTGGATTATTAGGAGACCATAGCTGATCGTAACAATATGGTAATTCAACCAATAAATTATTCTTTTTTAAATAGGATTTATCAACTAAATTATTACATGCATTACGATAGTATTCCTTCCACTTTTTCCGCATAGTTAAATTAATATCATCTGTTTTTTCAAATAATATTGATTCTGAATAAATTGTTAAACATGGTAAACCAAATGCTGAAGTTATGTGAACAATGGAAGTATCAACCGTTACAACATATGACGCTTCTTTTATTAGAGCAATAACATCTAAAATAGAGTTTGATTGGAATTTTAATCCTAAATTAGGATCAATATTTTTAAGTTTATTTTGTTCACCAATAAAAACAATTGTATGATCTGGCTTTATTTTTTTTAATATTTCAACGAGATATTCCATTTGCCATTGAGATAATTCTCGCTTTTTTGCTCCACCAAAAGGATTAATAATTACAAATTTAGCTATATTATATTTTGTTATAAATTTATTAATATACTTTTTATTATCTTCAGCAATATATAAATCATAGCTTTTATCATAGTTTTGAATATTTATATAATCGTATATTTTATTCAATTGATTGGTAATATGTGAATCATTGTTATAATAAGGAATTGAAATATTATATGATTTCACATTACTTTTATTAAACCCCATTAAATGGGTCGAATTAGTAAATGCACAAAAAATAATTTTTTTCATCTCAAAAGAATAGAAGGGTCTTGTGTCAATTACAAGATCAAAATGAAACTTCCTTATTTTCTTTATTGACTCAAATAAATCTTTATATGAATAATCATTATAACTAAACGTTCCTTTAACATAAGGATTGTTCTTAAGGATTTCTAAACTTGATTGCTGAGATGAAACATAGACATCGTAGCCGGCTAGAGCAAGATTTTTAATCAACGATGTAGTTACAACCATATCACCAATTTTGTCATTACGTGCAATTAAAATTGATTTTATATTTTCAGGACTAAACTTTTCTTTCCTTTTAGGAAAGGAAAACATCACAATTCGATTTAATAAATTTGAAATGTATAATTTAATTTTTTTTCGAATAAATTTTATTTCCCACATAATACGACTCATACTGAAGATTTCCTATAAAACTTAACTATTGTTATTATTTTTTAACATTTTTTAGTAATAAATATTGTGTGAAAAATTTTATTCCTTTAAAAATTTTTCCTTTTTTAAAATAATTTTTTGCATATATACGATAATCATTAACTCTCATTTTAGGCAAATAACTTTGTAAAGGAGTATCATGCCACGGCGTAAAATGTTTATAAAATAAATATAAGTTCTGTGCGAGTCCAACATGTTCTTTATACCAAGGTTTTCTAGCGCCTGTAAAATGTATAATAAATGGTAAAAACTCACTATCATAAAAAAAATTTTGTTTTTCTTCCTCATTCATCCAAGTAAAAAGATAATTCCATTTACTATCAATGTAGAGAACTTTATTATTTAAAACTATGTTTAAAGCATCTTGATCAGGATAGATAAGTTGAGTATTATCAGAGTTTAATAAAACCTGATTGACTTTACTTTCAATATCATAACCACACCAATTTTTAGTATTAATATATAGAAATCCTGAGTTAAAATAGTTTGTTGAATTTAACTTCAAACGATTAATGTTTTTTTTCAGGTTATTATTATTTAAAGAGTCTGAAACAACCGCACAAACAACTGAATCAATATTAATGCTATTGATCGACGAAATATCTTTATAACATAATACATCTGCATCCAAATAAATGAATCGATCAACTTCATGTCTCAATAAACGTGGAACAAGAAGTCGAATATACATTGATCGATTAATATGCTTTAATTTATGCTCAGTCTGATATTGTTCTAATTGCTCTTTTTCAATAAAATAAGTTTTAATTGGAATATTTAATTTTTTAAATTTTTCTATATCATTAACAGGTACATCATACAAAAACACATGAAATTGAATATCATTATTCAAATTATTTAATTGAATTGACTTAATAGATATCGCTACAAATTCAAGATAATTTTTATCTGTACAAAAGGCAATATTTATCGTGTTATCTTTCATTCTAAAAAATCCTTATTATAACCTTTACAATATTATTTTTAATCAATGACTTAAATTTTATTATTTTCTGATATCACGCCTAACATATCGATAATATATACTGCCCCAAAGCCATACAATTAAATTATTTCGTTTTATGATATTGAATTTTTTTCTATCACTTTTATGTAAGAATTTATCATTAAGACTCATTAAATCATCATTAAGATTATAGTCCTTGTTTAAATAATCACGAATTTCTTTATATTTAAAATCTTTTAAATATTCAGTTAAAAGTCTTATCTTTAATTTAACTAATATAAAATAAACTAGTTGGATAATATCTTTTTTATCTTCTTTATTATAATTCTCTCTTAAATAAGACTGAATTCGTGACCATGTTTTAATATCATTTTCATATAATTCAGCATTATAAATAGAGTTAGTAACTGATTGATTTCTATAAAAATAATTAAACAACTGTTCTTTAACTGTATAAGCTTCAGTTTGACTTATTGCTTTGATAGTAAAAAAAATATCTTCACAAATTTTAAGATCATCATCAAAATAAATACTATTCTGGAGCAAAAAAGAACGCTTAAATAGCATCCCTGAGAAATGGAAGCTTTTCTCAATAAAACTTTTAAGGATATTCCCTTCTTCAAAAGGTAAGATCTCTTCAACAATATTATTTTTTTTAATACGATTAAAGCTACAATAAACTACATTAGAATTTGTTTGTTGCTGACGATTTAACATTTTCTCTAAAAAAGTCGTTGCATAAGTATCATCACTATCTAAAAAACAAATAAACTCCCCTGTTGCATAATTAATGCCTTTATTACGCGTCATTGACACACCAGAATTATCTTGATGAAAAGCTATTGCTTTCTTATTATACTTACAATAATTATCAATAAATTTTCCTGTCCCATCTGTAGATCCATCGTCAATAAGTACAATTTGGTAATTTTGATAGGTTTGTGCTTCTACTGAATTCAACGTTTCTTCAATAACATCTATTGTATTGTATGCAGGAATAATAACAGATATAAGTGGGGAATTGTTCATATTAAACCTTAATCATAATTAGCTACACAATATTACTAATAAATTACGCTTTAAAAAACTTATGTTTTAGATATAACACATAATAAAAGAAAGAACGAAAATATTTATGCTGTCGTGATAAATATTTTGAATAACGTCGTGTTGTAGATGGGGAATGATTGTTAGCTAATAGCAGTTTTGTATTTTTCCATGGTGAATTATCTATATATTTTTTATAGATTGGAGTTAAATACAATTTAAACCAAGGTTTACTCCCCGAAGTATAATGTATAATAGTCGCTCCCATTGCGGCTTTTTGTTGATCTTCAAAACCTTGAACTGTTAATAATGTTAAACTATTAAATTTTTTAGGAAGATAATAAACTTTATCTTTTAATAAAATATTTAATACATCTTGATCTGGAAATTTATACTCTATTCCTTCATTTAATAAATTAAGTGCCTGTTCAGTTATATTAGCCTGATTCCAGTTTTCAAGATTATATAGCAACACTCCTGAATTAAAATAACTACCATATTCTAATTGAAATTTTTTACACTGAGAAACTTGAGTGTTTTCAACATCTGCTACGGCCGCAATAATTTTATCATTAATATCTGCATTAAAAATTTCATCTAGCGAGGATAAACATATTGTGTCACTATCAAGATAAAGTAACTTGTTTACATTTTGGGATATAATTAAAGGTGCAATAATACGTAAGCAAGCCGAAATAGGAAAAGATTTCGTATTATTAGAATGAATTCTAAATTTATTATTAATTGAATATTGAGTAATTGAAACAAGATTTGATGAAAGTTCTGCGATTTTAGATTGATTTTCAATACTTACATTTTGCATAAACAAATGAAAATGTAATCCTCTATGAGGATTATTACGAATAATAGAATACATGTTAACACCAGCGGGAAAAGCATAATCATCATCAAAACAAAGCAAAACATGTAATGGGTTATCAACTTCTTTATTATTGAAAGTGATAACTTTTTTGTCTTCAACACACCCATATATATCTATCATTACCAATTCCATCTTATTGAACAATCTAATGTTTTATTTTAAATGAAAATACTCAATTAGCTAAAAATAATTTTTAAATTTGATATATGCAAATTAAAATTGATTCTTTATATAAGTTTTATACATGTAATCCTCATTATTACTGAATTTTTGAACTGCTAAAAAATTTTTCATTATTGCATCTTTTCTGGAGATATAATCATCTTCGCTACACTGTTTGATAATATTTTCTATATTATCAATTTCATTTTCACTAATTCTTATAATACCGTCCTCATCAAAAAACTCACCTATTTTACTTGCTCCAATATAAATAGGGATAGTTTGAGTAGCAAAACAGTTAGTTAATTTTTCAGTAAAACAATAAGGCGATATTTCATTCTCAAAAACAATTGAATAACGGTAATCACGTAAAGTTTCATACGGATCAACAAATTGGCCACCATCAAATGTACCGAAAGTATCTACATTAGGATTATGTTTTAATTTATTTGCCGTTAAAATTCTTTTTAAATGTAGATCACATAATTTTTTATTCGATGATAACATAGATATGTTTTTACTTTTTTCATAAAATAAATCTTGTTGGAATATTTCATCTAGGCTGGGTAACAGAACAAAATCACTGGCAAAAAGTTTTATATCAGCACAAAAAGGCACAAATCGAGCATTTGGTATATCATTTAGTATTTTTTCATCATAAGTGAATATTAAATCAAAATCTTTTTCTAAACCTTGATATTTTGAAAAAATTTCATAACTATCTGGTTTGATACCTTTTGTCTCAACTAAAGCACCAAAACGGCTACTTGGAGACCCCATAGTTTCCAACATTCTTCCATGAGTATAAAGGTGTAGAGGCAGTTCAAAATTATATTTATCCCAATATATTAAATTACTTGTTTGAGCAGAAGCATTGGGCTTATAGTTATCCCTTAAAAAAATAACTCTTAATCTCTCGCCTTTTTTATTATAAATTTCAGGTTCAACTGGGCATAATTGAACATTATGTTTATAAATTGGAATATAAATATCTTTATAAACTTTGGCGTTTTTTCTCGTCAAAATATAAGGAGGATTGCTGCCATATTTTTTCTTTAGAAAATATTTCTTTTTTTTGTCTTTTACAAATAAACTAACACAATCAATAACAATCCTGCTGATACTCATTGTACACCTTATATTCCTTAATTTACTCAATAGCTAAATTATTATATTGAATAAACTATAATTGATTTGCTTGATATAATTTTGTATAAATTCCATTTTTTTGGAGCAATTCTTTATGGGTCCCACTTTCAACAATTTCTCCAGAATCAATAACTAATATATTATCGGCATTTTCGATAGTTGATAATCTATGTGCAATAACAATAGATGTTCTTCCTTTCTGTAAATCATTCAGAGCCTTTTGTATTGCATGTTCTGATTCAGTGTCTAATGCTGATGTAGCTTCATCCAAAACTAAAATTGGATTATCTCTTAAAAGTGCACGTGCAATTGCAATTCTTTGCCTTTGCCCTCCTGATAATAATATTCCACTTTCACCTACCTTAGTATCAAACCCATGTTCACATTGCATAATAAAATCATATGCATAGGCTTTTTTAGCAGCTTCTTCAATTTGTTCTTGAGAATATTCGCCAATTCGACCATAAGCTATGTTATTAGCTATTGTGTCATTAAATAGATGAACATTTTGGGAAACTAAACCAATTTGGTTACGTAAACAATATAGTGTAAAATTACGAATATCATTATCATCAATTAAAATTTCTCCTTTTGATACATCATAAAATCGAGTTATTAGGCTAGCTATTGTTGATTTACCTGATCCTGAACGCCCGACTAATGCAACCATTTTTCCAGCAGGTACAGAGAAGCTAATATCCTTTAGAGCTAAATCTTGTCTGGTTTCATAACCGAAAGAAACATTCTTAAATGAGATATTCCCTTGCACACGATCTACATTAATAATGCCCTTATCAACCTCACGTGGTTGTTCAAAAATTAAAAATAATGTTTGACATGCTGCCATCCCTTTTTGGAAGTTTGCATTAACACTGGTTAAATTTTTAATAGGTTGCATTAAAGCAACTAACGATGAAAAAACAACCGTAAATTCGCCTGGTGTAATATTTAAATTTGGATCACTTGCTGTTAGTAGTACAAAAGCAATAGCTAATGAAATAACAGATTGAATGATTGGTGTAGATAGTGCCGAAACTGAAACTAATCTCATACCATCTCTACGAAATTTATTATTTACCTTTTCAAAATTTTTAGATTCTTCTTCTTGAGCGCCAAATACAATAATCTCTCTATGTCCTTTCAACATTTGTTCTACTGACATAGTGACATTACCCATTGAGTTTTGCATACTTTTTGCTAACTTTCTAAATTTGACGGAAATAAAAGTAATCAACGCGATTACAATAGGAGTAACTATGATTAAAGATAATGATAGTTGCCAGCTATTGTAAAACATAGTATAAAATAACCCACAAATAAACGCTGATTCGCGAATAATGGTAATTAAAGCATCAGAAGAAGATGCAGCAACTTGATCCGTATCGTAGGTAATTTGCGATAATAATCTTCCTGTTGATGACCTATCAAAAAAGCTAACAGGGGCATCAACATAATGGGCAAAGAGTCGCTGACGAATACGCATTATGATTTTACCGGAAATAAATGCTAATAAGACTGAATAGCCATAATTAGCCATCCCTCTAATCAACACTAATCCAAATATATATAAAGGCGCCATATATAGAAACTCTTGGTCATTCATAGAAAAACCCAAATCTAGTAAAGGACGCAATAAACCAATCAATGAAGTATCAGCGAATGCACTAACAATTAACAACATTATTGATATGAACAACACAAACTTATGCTGTGTAATATATGGCCATAGCTTTAAAAAAGTTCGCCAAGTTGATATATCTTGATCAAGGTTTTTATGTTTATTACTCATATTGTTATTTATTTAATAAATTAATTATTTTATGAATTAAATTGCATTTTATGCATTAATGCATAAATACCATCTAGTCTAATAAGTGTCTGATGATTTCCATCTTCAATAATTCTTCCATTATCAATCACTAAAATACGATCTGCTTTTTCAATTGTGGACAATCGGTGGGCAATAATGATTGAAGTTCGGTTCTTCTGTAATAATTCTATAGCTTCTTGTACAAGTCGTTCAGATTCATTATCTAGTGCAGATGTCGCTTCATCCAAAATTAAAATTGGATTATTGCGTAATAATACTCTAGCAATTGCGATACGCTGACGTTGCCCGCCTGACAATAAAATACCATTATCGCCAATTTCGGTATCTATGCCTTTTTCTAACTTATCAATAAACTCCATAGCATTAGCTAATTTAGCAGCATTAATAATCTCTTCCTTGCTATGCAACCCTCTCTCACCATAAACAATGTTATCGGCAATAGTTCCATTAAATAAATGCACTCGTTGAGAAACATATCCTATTTGGTTACGTAACGATTTTAATGTGTAATCTTTAATATTAATATCATCAATAAGGATTTGACCTTTTTCTAAATCGTAGAATCTAGGAATTAAACTTGCAATAGTTGACTTACCAGCTCCCGATCTACCTACTAAAGCAATAGTTTGTCCAGCCTCAATTCTAAAATTAATATCATTAAGTATAGGATTATTGCCTGATGGATATTGATAGGTTACATCTTTAAATTCAATATTTCCTTTAACATTTTTAGCTACGATTTTACCGCTATCATCTTCAAGTGGAGTGCCTAAAAGTCCAAATAAAGATTCACATGCAACAGCACCTTTTTGTAATTCGACGTGTAAACTGGTTAATTCTCTTAAAGGTCGCATTACTGCAATCATAGCAGAAAAAACGACAGTAAAAGAACCTGGCGTAATATCTAAACTTTGACTTGCAACTAAAAATAATATAAATCCTAAACCTAAAGTTGCAATCATTTGCACAATCGGTGTTGATAATCGTGATATTAATTCTATTTTTAACATATCACATCTAAATATATTGGTAATTTTGTTAAAATTAGTTTTCTCAAATTCTTTAGCATTAAAAACCAAAACATCTTTGTGCCCTTTCAGCATCTCATCAGCAGCAGTGGTAATTTCACCCATCCCTTTTTGCATGGACATCAATTTTTTCCTAAATTTCTTAGCAATAAATTGCGCAACCCAAATAATAAATGGTACCAATATAATTAACACTAATGCTAATTTCCAATTACCATAAAACATAACAACACATAACCCAATGGCATAAGTTATTTCACGAACCAATATAATCAAGGCATCAGATGAAGCTTTAGATAACATTTGTGTGTTATAAGTTATGATAGATACAAGATCACCAACAGTTTGTTTATCATGAAAACTTACTGGGCATTTTACAAGATGATCAAATATCATTTGTCTAAATTTAGTTATAACTTTTCCTGATAACCAAGAGAGACAATATGTAGAAGCGTAATTTGATAATCCTCTTAATGCAATTAACCCAATGATCGATATAGCGATGATAATTAATAAAGAATAATTTTTATCCATTAAACCATTATCAAGTAAAGGTTTAGTCAAAGATATTAAAGCCGAATCAGTAACCGCATTTAATAAAAGCCCTAGTACTGCAATAAATAAAGCTTTTTTAAACGGTTTAACGAATGGCCACAGTTGTACAAGTGTATTCAGAGAATTATATTTCTTAGACATAATAAAAAGTGAATTTCTAATTTAATATTTATTATACTATAAATGAGGGACGTCTCGTTAGTTTAATTATTTTATAACAACCGCCTTTTACTTATAAAGTGAATAATCTTAATAAATTGGAATGCAAAATAAAATTTTAATCTAGTTTAAAGAATGAGTTATCTAAATAATTAGATGTATAATATTCTATCTTTGTTCATAATAAAAAGATACAATATTAACATTTTTTACAATTAATTAGATCAAGTATGAACATTACCGCGATAGTCATCTTATATAACTCATTAATAAAAAATTCTGAAACTATACAATCATTATTAAACACTGAAAAAACAGATACTAATTTAAATCTAATCATTTGGAATAATGGTCCTCAACAGCTTGATATTAATGAATGTGAAGAATTTAAATCTAAATTTAACAAACTTGGTGTTCAGCTTTCAATATATGAAGACACAAACAATATAGCATTGAGTAAAATCTATAATTTTTTTATTAACAAGGAAAATTACGATTTTTTTTCAATCCTAGATCAAGATTCAGTTTTAGCTTCTGACTTCTTTAAAAATATATTATTAAACAATAATTTTGATATTATTGTTCCTTCTATCTATTCTGCTGGATGGCGAACAAAAGAAAATTCACTTTGCTTTCCTACTTATTCGCAAACTGAAAAATTATTAGATAAAAATATCTTTAAGATGGGTGAAATAGAATCTATTTCTTCTGGATTAACATTATCACATAAGTTAATAGATTATCTAAAGAGTACGAGAACGCATATATTTAATGAGTATTACGCTTTATATGCTATAGATACATGTTTTTTTATTGATTTGAAATCATTAAGCAAAACAACGTTTAAAGGGTTATGTATTGGGAAAATCAATCATTCTTTAAATTTTAATTTACAAGATAGAACCAAAATTAGTCCATCAAGAAAACTTGAAATGGAATATTCAAAAGTATTGAATAAATTATTTTATGATAATAAAAATAGTATAAATGTATTTTTATATTTACTAAGAAGGTTCGTCAGAAAAGAATACTCTTTAACTATTTTTTTAAATCTATTTAAATGTTTAGTAACTCGAAAACATCCTAGATCTCGTATACCTATGAAAACAAAACAGTTATTATAAATTTATTCGAGGGATCACATGTCTCAACGCCTTGTTCCAATCTGATCCCGAAATACCAGTTAATAAATTTATTTTCTGCATATCTAGAACAGAATATAAAGGTCTACATGCCTTTGTAGGATAATCTTTGGTTAAAATTGGTGAAACATTAACCGGTGATTTTTTAATTGTTGAATTTAATTGTTGTTCAATATCAAAAATACGTTTAGCAAATTCATACCAACTGACAGACTGATCTCCACAATAATGATAAATACCACCGGGAATATTCTTTTCAAGTATATCAAAAATTGTTAATGCTATATCGCCAGCATAGGTTGGATTACCTATTTGATCATTAATTACAGACAGTTCAGTTCTTGTTTTAGATAATTTTAACATCGTTTTGACGAAGTTATTACCATATTCGCTAAAAACCCAAGATGTCCTAATAATAATTGAAGATGGATCATTATTTAAAACAGTAATTTCTCCATGGCGTTTTGTTTTGCCATAAACATTAATAGGATTAGTTACGTCATTTTCATTATAAGGAATATTTTGATTGCCATCAAAAACATAATCTGTAGAAATATGAATGAGTTTTATATTATACTTTTTTGCTACAATTGCTAAATTTTGTGGTCCAATAACATTAATTTGATTAGCTAACGTTGGCTCGTCTTCAGCTCTATCAACTGCTGTATAAGCAGCAGAATTTATAATCACATCAGGTTTATATTTATTAATAATAGCTTCAATAGCTAAAATGTCAGTTATATCAAGTTGTTGTCTATCAGTATTAATTAATTCATAATTCAAGGGACATATAGCTTTTATACAATTACCTAATTGACCATTAGCACCTGTTAACAAAACTTTCATATGCCTATACTAACTCCATTAATGTTTTACCCTGTTTATCTTTAGTTGATAATATTGGATTTGTAATTGGCCAATCAATATTCACTGTAGGATCATTCCACAATAAACTTTCTTCTGACTTGGGATCATAGTAATTTGTACACTTATATTCAAAATCTGCAATATCAGATAAAACTACAAATCCATGAGCAAGTCCAGGAGGGATCCAGAGTTGTGTTTTATTTTCCTCTGACAAAATAATACTTACCCATTTACCAAAAGTTTTTGAATCCTTGCGAATATCAACAACTACATCATATACTTGCCCTCTTACTACTCTTACTAATTTTCCTTGAGGATTTTGTTTTTGAAAATGTAGACCTCTTAGAACACCTTTCTGAGAACGTGAATGATTATCTTGTACAAAATTAAAATTTATATCTAACATTTGTTGATAACGTTTCTGTTCAAAAGTTTCAAGAAAAAAACCTCTTTCATCACCAAATACTTTGGGTTTAACAATTTTTACATCCGGAATTTCTGTTTCAGTTACTTGCATTCATTTACCTACTACTGTTCTAATAATCTAGCTAAATATTGACCATACATTGTTTTACCTAAGTGTACAGTTTCTTCTTTAACTTGTTCTATACTTAACCAACCATTACGATATGCAATCTCTTCAAGACAAGCCACTTTTAAGCCTTGTCGTTTTTCAATAACTTGAACAAAAGATGATGCTTCTAATAAACTGTCATGAGTTCCTGTATCAAGCCATGCGAACCCTCTTCCGAGGATCTCAACATTTAATAATCCTGCTTCTAAATACATTTGATTAAGCGTAGTTATTTCCAATTCACCTCTATTTGACGGTTTGACCTGTTTTGCCATCTCAACAACATTTTCATCATAAAAGTAAAGTCCAGTAACTGCCCAATTGGATTTTGGTTTTATTGGTTTTTCTTCAATTGATAATGCTTTAAAATTTTTATCAAAATCAACAACACCAAAACGTTCCGGATCAATCACTTGATAACCAAAAATTGTTGCACCTGTCTTTTGAGATACAACTTTTTCTAATTTTTTACCGAAACTCTCACCAAAAAATAAGTTATCCCCCAAAATTAAGCTACATTTTTGACCATTAATAAATTCTTCACCTATCAAAAATGCTTGTGCTAAGCCTTCAGGTCTAGGTTGTTCAGCAAAACTAAGTTTGATACCAAATCGCGAGCCATCACCTAATAATCGCTTAAACATAGGTAAATCATCAGGGGTAGAAATGATTAAAATGTCACGTATACCAGCTAACATGAATACTGATAAAGGGTAATAAATCATTGGTTTATCATATATAGGGAGTAACTGTTTTGATATACCTCGAGTAATTGGATATAAACGAGTTCCCGATCCACCTGCAAGTACTATTCCTTTCATAATTTAACCTATTATTTTAATATACCTTGTCTAAATCTAGCATATGAACCATCTTTAATATGATCACACCAAGCTTGATTGTTTAAATACCATTCAACTGTTTTTCGCATACCACTCTCGAAAGTTTCTTGTGGTTTCCAACCTAAATCACAATGTATTTTAGAAGCATCTATAGCATATCGTTGATCATGACCTGGTCTATCTGTTACATTTATAATAAGCTCTTTATAAGATTTAACATTAGTAGGTTTATTTGGTACTAATTCTTCAAGTAGTTCACAAATTATATTAACAACATCGATATTTTTTCGTTCATTATGTCCACCGATATTATATGTTTCACCAATTTTCGCCTGAGTTGCAACGAGATAAAGCGCTTTAGCATGATCTTCAACATACAACCAATCTCTAATTTGTTGTCCATTGCCATAAACGGGTAAAGGCTTACCTTCTAAAGCATTTAAAATCATTAACGGAATTAACTTTTCTGGAAAATGATAAGGTCCATAATTATTAGAACAATTAGTAATCACCGTTGGTAATCCAAAAGTTCTATACCAAGCTCGAACAAGGTGATCACTTGATGCTTTTGATGCAGAATAAGGACTACTTGGTGAATAAGGAGTTTTTTCTGTAAATAAATCTGTTGTTCCATGCAAATCACCATAAACTTCATCTGTCGAAATATGATGAAAACGAAAATTTGCCTTTCTGGTAGAATCTATATTTTTCCAGTATGCTAAAGACTCTTCTAAAAGAGAAAAAGTACCTATTACATTAGTTTCTATAAATGTGGATGGATTATCAATAGAACGATCAACATGACTTTCAGCAGCCAAATGCATGATAATATCAGGTTGAAAATCTGTTATTGCTCTCCTTAGGGAATTTCTATCACAAATATCAATTTGCTTAAAATAAAATCGATTACTTTTAGATACTTCATCTAAAGACTCTAAATTTCCAGCATAAGTTAATTTATCGATAACTAATACTTCATCTTCCGTTTTTTCTATAATATATCTAACAACAGCAGAGCCAATAAATCCAGCACCACCAGTTACAATCAATTTCATTTATCTTCCCTCTTAAAAAACTATTATAAAATGATAATAACAAAGTAAATAAATAGCAATATTATATATAGATAATCCTTACATTTTTAATATAAATCTTAATATAGTAATTTGAGCTAAGAATTTATATTAACAATTATGTAGTGCATATGGTAAAATGATATTTAACTTTTTTAATTTTTAATTTTTAATTATGAGAATAAATCTCTTAACAGTTTTATATAATTCTTCTCTATCTGATTCGATCACATTAAAATCACTTCTAGATACAAAATTAGACAATATAGAGTTGAATTTGATTATTTGGAATAATGGACCTACGTTACTTGAAGAAAAAGATATTAATGATTATTTAATTAAAAGCAAAGACAAAGGTATAGTAACATCCATTTATCAAGATATACGTAATTTATCATTAAGCAAAATATATAATAATTTTATTTATAAGACTAATTACGATTTTTTTGTTATTTTTGACCAAGATTCTAAAATCGATCCATCTTTTTTTGAAAATATTCATGGTAATTCGCAATATGCTTTGATTTGCCCAGCTATTTATCCACAAAAAAATAAAGGTATTCATCAATTTCCTTCAGATTATGAGCAAAAAGAGATAATAACTCCATTAGGTGAATTTACATTAGGTGATATCCGCACTATAAATTCGGGAACTGCTATTTCAAAAAATTTGGTTAATACATTAATTTCGATTAATAATTATGTTTTTGATGAAAAATTTGCTTTTTACCATACTGACCATAGATTTTTTGATTTAATTCATGACACTCCTCAATCGGCTAATTTAAAAGGAATATGTATTGGTCAAATGCAGCATGACATGACCTGTGAGCTTTCATTAGGAGAACTTAGTGAAAGAGCAAGGCTTGAAATAGCATACGCTAAAATGTTATTAAGAATGTTTCGAAAACAAAATCCAAAAAAACAAATTAGACGCAACTTATTTTATGCATATAAAATGAAGAAAAAAGATAATTTGAATTTTATAAGTTTTTTAAAACTTATAAAGTGTGTTATAACAAAACAGCATCCTAGATCTGGGATGAGTATTGAAAAAAATATTAGGCCAACAAATACTAATTTTTAAAAATAACCAAAAAATAATTAATTGATTAAAAATATTATTTATTTTATTTTTTAATCTTCATTGTATTATTAAATACTTCAATAAGATATAATTTGTTAAACTATATCATATAACAACTTGAGGATTGGATAAAAATCAATCCTATTCTTCTATAAAAAATAAACAAAAAAAATTGTTAAAAATTTAATTTATAACTCTATTAATTTTTTCAATATCACCACTAAAAGAATGTTTTTTAATCATTTGATAGAAATTTTTTTCTGATGATAAATTCACATCCCAAAATATGTAATACCCACATTTTAATATTATTTTTTCTATATTTATGAAATTCAATTTTGTTATTTATTATACTTACTTTCTTTATAATCTTTCCAAATAAAAAGCAATATAAAGCATCTTTATGAACTAATTTAAAATCAGTTTTTGAGAGTAAATCATTTTCATATTGTATTGTTAAATCATATAACAATTGCATCTTTTGACCTTGTTTACTAGTATTTGTATGGTGCCATCTATAGGAAAATAAAACTTTATCTAAATATTTAATTTTAGCATACTTGGCTATTTGAAGGTTCATAAACCAATCATCTAAAGGTGCTTTTTCATTATTTATACCTGTTTTTTCATATATTTCTTTTCTAACTAGATAACCATTAGGAATATGGTTACCTTTGTATAAATATAAATATCGCCCAAAATTATTGCCTAATTCTTTAATCTTCAAAAAATCACCATATGTTTTGTGGGTAGCGGCACTCTCTTCATAAATCAAATTTCTTGATTTATCCCAATAACAAATTATTCCATTTTTATCAATGATTTCATTGTCACCAACAACTAGTGAATAATCATCGTGTTTCTCTAAAAATGAGACTTCTTCATATATAGCTGTAGGCTTAGCTAAATCATCTGAAGCAATATAGTATATATATTTTCCTTGAGATAAATTTATTAGATTATTAGCTGTTGTACCAATTCCTTGGTTTTTTTGCTTTTTAAATATAATATTAATAAAACGTTCTTTACAAACATTTTCCATTTCAAGGATTTTTTCGAAAGTTAAATCTATTGAACCATCATCGATAATGATTAGTTCTATTTTTTCATACGTTTGTGCGATAATAGAGTTAATAGTCTCTTGTATATAGTTTTCATGGTTATATGCAGAAATAACAACAGAAACTAACGGTAATTTACTTATATTCATTTATCACTTCTACAACTTTAATCATTTCATCACTTGTTATTACTGGACTAATAGGTAAAGATAAAACCTCTTTATGTATTTTTTCACTAATAGGATAGCTAAGATTTCCCCATTCTTTATATGCTTCCTGTTTATGAACAGGAATAGGATAATGAATAAGAGTTTGTATTCCATTAGCTTGCAGATAACTTTGTAATTTATCTCTATTTTCAGTTCTTATAACAAAGAGATGCCATACATGCATATTTTCTTTTGGTGATTTCGGTAATACAATTAATGGATTATTTATATTTTTTATATAGTAATTGGCTATTTTACGTCGCTTATTATTATCTTCATCTAAATGAGGTAATTTTACATTTACTACAGCAGCTTGTAATTCATCTAATCTAGAATTTACCCCTTTGTAAATATTGACGTATTTTTTATCAGAACCATAATTTGCAATTGCTTTGATTTTTAAATATAACTCTTCATCATTTGTAGTTATAGCGCCACCATCACCTAAACAACCTAAATTTTTTCCAGGATAAAAGGAAAAACCACTAGCATCACCTAAATTACCAACTCTACGGCCTTTATACATTGCACCATGAGCTTGTGCTGAATCTTCTATTATTTTTAAATTGTACTTTTCAGCTAATCGCCATATAGTTTCCATTTCTACTGCTTGACCATACAAATGGACAACCATAATAGCTTTGGTCTTTGGTGTTATTGCTTTTTCGATAAGATTGGGATTGATATTATAGGTATTGATATCTGGTTCAACTAGAATGGGCTTGCAGCCATTTTCTGAGATAGCAAGTATAGAAGCTATATAAGTATTAGCTGGAACTATGATTTCATCTCCAGGACCAAACCCGTATGCTTTAATAATTAAATTTAAGGCATCAAGTCCGTTAGCAACACCTAAAGCATATTTAGTACCACAATATTTAGCAAAGGCATTACAAAAAGAAGTGTTTTCGTCACCAAGTAAATACCAGCCTTTATCCATGACTTTGTTAAAATAACAATCAATTTCAGAGCGATACTGTTCATTTATTTTATATAAATCGAGAAATTTGATCATTTATTTGTCCTCACTTCTTTTATAAATTCCTCATAATCATTAATATAATCTTCAGGATTATAGCGTTCACTAGCCAAAACCATCACGACGCAATCCTTCGAAAAGTTTGTGAATTCACGCCAAACTTTATTTTTAATATATAACCCTTTTTTAGGGGTATCTAAGTGAATTATTTCTCTACTGACTCCATCATCTAAAATAAAATCACAACTTCCAGATACACATATTATAATCTGTTCTAAATCTTTATGAGCGTGTTTTCCTCTAACGACTCCTTTAAGGGTTCCCCAAATATAATACACTCTTTTGATGTCAAAAGGGCAACCACTAAATTGCTCTAAAGCAACCAAATTCCCTCGTTCATCGCCTTTAACGTTAAAATCAATAATTGTATGCATTGTTCACACTTTTATATTTCATATAAAATATCAACCAAGATGTTAATCTTAACATCTGCTCTATAAAAATTTTTAAATTAGTAAAACAAATTGATTTTGTTTTATTTGTTAATTGCAAAATACTTATTCTGCTTGGTTTCTACACTTTTAAAGTTAATCAATTTACCAATATTTTGACAATTTTTAAAATTTATTTTTGTAAAATCATATAAAATATCTAAAAAGTTATCGTATCTGCAATTTTTATCTATTATTCTTTGACATTCTGATACAATTTCTGTTCTTTCTTTTGAGTTCTTTATATAATATTTACATAAATCTCGTAGCGAAGAAGGGTCCTTATACACAGGAATAATACCGTTAAATATTTTATCAAGATCTTTACTCGGATTAGAGAGTAGCATAGAGTTAGACGCCAGAATATCACAAACTCTCCATGAAAATCCCGTATCAACTTGAGCATGAGGTAATGTTAAGGATATGACTGATGAATTATAAATTTTTTCATTACCCTTTATATCATAGATTGGCAAAATATGAGTACTCTTCGCAAGATTAAAATTATTTGAAGAAATTCTTAAATTTTGGATCCAAGTAAAAATATGTAAATCCATATCTGAAATTTTAGACAAGTAGCTTTGTCTTATATCAGAAGTTTTCATTAAAAAGACTTCTTTAATTAATAAATCCAAGGATATATTTTTACCTATCTTATCTTTAATCTGTTGCCACTTACTTTGAATATTAGATGTTTTTTTCTTTGAGATTATAATATCGTCAACAAGTTCACAAAATTCATTGTAAGTTTTTTCATCTTTTCTAACATGAAGCTCATAGATAATATTCTCAAATAAAAATTGAGAAACATTATAAAAATTTCCTATAAAAGAAATATCATATTTCTTTGGTAATTTTGGGTTTGCATTTATCGCGGTAACATAAGGAATTCGCTGCTGCTTCTCAAATCCAATTTTATATAAATTCTTTACATCCTCACAAAAATCATCATTAAAATACAGTAAATGATATCTTGAATTAAATTTTTCTATCAGGCTTCCTCTATTCCAATATACAGGAGTATCTGATGCAATTATATAAACAGGACAATTTGTTACCTGTAGGAAACTTTTTCTTATACAATTATTAAAAGTAAATATTATTTCAGGGTTAAAAGTTTTTACTTCTTTAGTTGCTTTAAATTCCAATAATTTGGTAGATAAACTTTTATCTTCTGGGAAATCTTTTTTAATATATAGTAAAACATTATTTCCATTTTTTACGAGAGATTCAACAAATCCTTCTATTAGTGGTTCTAAAGCTAACGGAGATATTGCCCGAAAAAAACCATCAGCGCAAACTAAAATATTTGCCATAATTATTCACCAAACTTATTTGAAAGAAAAATTTAAGATAATTTATTTATTACTAGATTGTGTTAATTGTTTCCTTAAAGCTTTATTATCATATTTATCCAACCTCAAATATGAGGAAATAACACTTAAACTTTTATTTATATCATTAAGATTTTCAACTCCTATACCGAATCGAATAAAATCACTTGTACTTATTCCATATGCACTACCAGAAACAGTAGCTATATTATGATTAAATAATAATTCTAATACTAACTCATCTGTAGAGCCTGGGAATTTTGAAACATCAATCATAAAATAAAAAGTTCCAATACCAGGTAGTACATTAAGTTTGTGCTCATTAATAAGTAATTGTACTTGTTTCCTTTTTTCAGCCATTTGACGAGCTTGAGGTATAGTATGATCTAAAATTGAATCAAAATTTTTAGCTAAATAATTTTGTAATAATGTCGGTGCACACGTAATTAAATGTTGGTTAAGCTTTAACAATTGAGAAATAATAATTTTATTAGCAATAGCATAACCGACTCTCCAACCAGACATCCCCATATTTTTAGAGAGGGAATTAACAACAATAGAATGCTCTTTGTGTTTGTCTAAATTTAAAATTGAGATAAATTTATCATCTTTTAGAAGAAAATCACTGTAAGCCTCATCAGATAAAATGATTAAATTATATTTTTTAGCTAAATTTAGTAAAAAACTTAATTCAGATTCAGAATATAAATAGCCTGATGGATTGTTAGGATTATTTATAACTATAATTCTCGTTTTATCAGTAATATATTTTTCCCATTGATTAATATTTTCAGCGAAAGGTATCCCTACATAAACTCCATTTGCCAATGATATTTGTTCTTTATAACTTAACCATGACGGTTCAGAAACAAGCACTTCATCCCCAGGATTGATTATCGTCATCAATAACATATAGATGATAACTTTCGAGCCAGCACTAATCAAAACTTCAGAATCAGCATCAACTCCAACTTGATAATATTTTTGGTAAAGTTCAGCAATTTTTTTCCGTAAAAGTAATTGCCCTAAACTACTGGAGTAATGGTAGCCTAATATAAATTCTTCATCAGTTATATCAAATCGTGGTATTTCAAAAAAAGCCTCACCTAAAGAATAAGTATATACTTTTTCACCTAGCTGTCTTTTATCATATACAATTTGATTTATCAAAATTGATGCAGCAGGAGGAATGGCTACAACTTTATCATTTAATTTCATTAATCTTCTCCAACAACTTTTTAAAATTCAAATTTAATGAATCTATCAAATCAAATCGCCTATAAAAATCCACAACATCCTGCTGATTAAAAAAAGGAGCATCAGATCCCAATAAAACTCTTTCTGCGAAAGCACTTTTGCATGAATATAAAATTGCATCATTTATATAGGCAAGTCCTTTTCCTAAACCGCCTAAAACAGTATGTGTTAAAGAGAAATCAATCCATATGTTTTTCTGAAAATGACATATTTTTATAAAGTCATTAATTAAATATCCCCCAGAATGAGGAAATATAAAAATAATATCGGGGAAAATACGTGCTATTTGCCAATAATCATAAGGTTGCCAATAAGGTTCATTTAAAGTATCGATCATAACACAATGCGGTTTATTGAGATATATCGATTGAATAACTTGCTCAGGCGTATAATGTTCTCTACGAGGATGATATTTTAAAAACTTATGTTCAATCACTTCATGCAACATATTTTTTGTAACATAAAAGTATGATACATAACCATTTTGAGGAGAATGATAAGTTAATGCTTGTTGATTATTCATTGTATCTGCAAATTTAGGAGATCCTTCAAGACCAATGATAAATCCACCGCTTTCTTTTGTTTTAGTGTGTATATGGCTATCAAAAAACATTTACCCCCCCATTCCCATTAACATATTTTTCTCAAGTAGATCAATATAGTCCTTAGTTAATATACTTTTATCACCTTTCAAAATTTCAAATCCCACTCTAGCATTATCATTATCAATAATATTAAAACAAGCACCTGATTTTAGAGAGGAATGATCTGAATAAAGGCTCACAATATTTTTATCGCAAAAGTCTAATAGTGAACATTGTTTCTTAATTGTGAAATTATTTGGAAAATCATAAAAATAATACATCGATGAAAAATTAGTTTGAGGAAGAAGTCCATGAAAGACAAGTCCACCTTTATATACATCTAATAAATCCATTAAATAATCGCGTCCCGAAACAATATCAACAAGATCTGAGGCTATGAAACCACTTGATCTGGCACCTATTTCAATCGGTGATAATGTCCCATCTTCTTTTAATAATATCTCTAAATGTCCTAATGACGATGAGAAATTTAAAGCTTGGTAACACTGTATAGCATAGTTAGCAATTTTATTCTGTAAAGAATCACTAATTGAATTATAATGCAATTTAACTGCAATTTTGTTGTTCTTATTATATGGAGTATGTGATTTTTTAGAAATTCCGTAAACACTAACATTTGAATTACTATCTCCTAACATTTCAACGGTAAATTCGGTTCCTATTACAAATTCTTCAACTATAACCAATCCATTCGAACTTTCAGTCGAAGCTTTTATAAAAGCATTATGCAAGTTTATCTCATCATCAGCTCTAGGACATATTGTAATTCCTCTTGAAGAACTAGAATTGTCTGGCTTAAATATTAGTGAAACATGTTTATTTTGTACCAAAATAGATGAATCATAACTTGAATAAGCTCTGGAAAATCGATTTAATAGACCTGCTTCATTCCATTTTTTAGTCATCATTGATTTCGATGAAGCATTTGCAACACCATGATCATTTAACGTTTTGTATCCAAATAATTTATTTAAATATGCAACCGCTTCCACTGCTAGGTCTATAGACGAGTAAGCAAAAATTACATCATTAATTACTCCGTCTTTTTCAAGCGCTCTTTCTATACTTTTACCATCTTTAACATCTAAACGATAATGTTTATCGCCAACAATATCTGGTTTTTCATTCCAATCAACAACATAAACCAACATATTTTTATTTTTAAATTTTTGGTAAATACCATAATTTAACTTATTTCCACCTAACAATAAAAAAATGTTCCGGTTTATCATAATAAATTCCTGTTATATTTAATTAAACTTGAAATATTCTCAATGCTTATAGTAAATGTTAATATTGTAAATATATCATTATGCTTTGCGTAAAGAAAGTTAAATCATATTTGTTTTTATTAACTAATATTAAACATTGCTTAACAAACATACCATTATTAATATGCTCACAATATTTACCTCCCTATGCTATAATCCCTAAGCTTATTCGCAATTGCAGTATGTGATACCCCTAATCTTTTGGCAAGTTTTCTTGAGCTTGGATATTTGACATAGAGACTTTTTAGGACTTCTTTTTCATAGTTTTTAGTCATTTCATCTAGCGTTTTATTGTCAATATCGCTAATCAATGAGATCTGAGTTGAAGTTATTGCTGGTAAAACAATGTCTTTTACTGTCAATTGTGAAGATGTTAACTGAGCCAATGCTGAATAAAGTACATTTTTAAGCTGTCTTACATTTCCTGGCCATGAATATTGAGCTAAATAAGGAATAACATCTTGATTAACTGTTGGCGGTGTAATGCCCTGCTTATTAGCAAATTCATCAATAAAAATTTGTGTAAGCGGTGCAATATCTTCCTGACGCTCTTGTAGTGAAGGTAAATTTAAGGACAACACATTCAAGCGATAATAAAGATCTTTCCTAAACTTTCCTTGTTCCACCAATTCAGCTAAATCAACTTTAGTTGCACAGATGATTCTAACATCAACATAAACTTCGTTATCATCGCCGACTCGTCTAAAAAAGCCATCATTAATAAAACGCAATAATTTGGTTTGCATTTGGAATGACATTTCATCAATGCCATCAAGTAATACAGAACCACCATTAGCCTGCTCAAAAAAACCTTTTTTGCTTTCTAGTGCTCCTGGATAAGCCCCTGCGGCATGACCATAAAGCTCACTTTCAACAACATCATCAGGCATAGCAGCACAATTAAGACCTAAAAAGGTTTGATCCCCTCTAGGGCTATATTGATGACATGCACTAGCCAATAAATCTTTACCGGTGCCAGTTTCACCGGTAATCAATAGTGGCTCCCTTTGCATTGAAAAAGCTTTAGCTTGAGCAATTAATTTTTGCATTGGTTGGCTTTTAACAGCAAAAATATCAAAAGCATGATGTCCAACAACATTAATTTTTGCTAACCGTTTTTTTAGATATTCAACTGGTTGCAAAACAAAGGTAATAAGGGATGATTCATTAATTTTTTGCAATAAAAAATACTGCGAGTTCAATACAATAATCGTATCATCATGTTCAGATAAATCGAATGTTGTATCTAAATTAAATGCATTTCGATAATCAAATGGCTGATCTAAGCTTAATAAATTACTAGAAAATAATGCTTTTGCTGCATCATTATAAGCAACTAATTGTGTATTATTGTCGATTTTAATGATGGCTGCTTGCATTATAATGCTCCCACTTTTCATTCAACTTCATTAAATTTTGATGACGATTCTGCCAATCATGACTCTTTATCAAATCGGCATAATTTACTTTGGTATTAGTTAATAGTAGTTTTGCTTTATCAGTTAATAATGGCTGTTTTTCATTTAAACGAATTAATGCATCTAAAATAGCTAATGTGCCATTTCGATTATTACAAGCCAATAATAAATCACAACCAGCATTAAGCGCTGCTTTAGCTCGTTCAGCGTGATCACCCAAAACAGAAGCACCTTCCATCGATAAATCATCAGAAAATATAACACCATCAAAATGTAACTTTTCACGTAACACTGTTTTTAGCCAAAACTCTGACCCGCTGGCAGGTTTATCATTAAATTCAGGATAAATAACATGAGCAGGCATAATGGCATCAAGTTTCTTTTCAGCGATTAATTTAGCAAAAATCTGCATATCATTTTCAATGAGTTCTTTCGAACGATAATCAATTGGTGTTTCTTTATGAGAATCAGCAATAACATGACCATGACCAGGAAAATGTTTACCAGTTGTTTTCATGCCTGCCGAATGCATACCATCAATCATTGACGATGCGATTTGATAAGCAATATAACTATCTTGATGAAATGATCGACTACCTATGGCTAAACAATCATGACCTAAATCAAGTACAGGTGCATAACTTAAATCAATGTCGTAAGCAATCAATTCCATCGCTAGTAACCAACCCGCGTCAAATGCTAATGATTTCGCTTTTTCTAAATCATTAAGCAAAGCAAAAGATTGTGCAGGAGGAATAAGAGTAAAGCCTTGCTTGAAACGTTGAACTCGACCACCTTCATGATCAACCGAAATTAATAAACGTTCTGATGTCGCCGAACGAATTTGCTTTATCAAGTCAGTCAATTGCTCAGGCGACTGATAATTGCGACTAAATAAAATAATCCCTGCTACCATTGGATTTTTTAAAAGCGCCATATCATCATTAGTTAATGATGTACTCGGCACATCAATCAATAAAGGCCCCATTATTCAGCAGCTCCTTGAGAAGGATCAGGATTAGCAGAATTTTTGGATTGGATATCCTTTGTTGTCACACGTTGTAAAATTTCACCCGTTTGGGTTGAAAGTAATTCCATAGAAAGGTTGGCATCTTCATTTTCGGTTGGTAACTTATAAAGTGTGGTAAAAAGCACATAGCTTGCATTTATTGACTTAGCCAAACCGATCATTTTACTGCGAGAAACAAGTTTATCATCAACAGAAATACCTAACGCTTGTTTAGCTTGACTGATCGATTGTCTATCAGCCACAGAGAAAATGCTTTGCTTATTCAGTATATTATGTAACGTTGTATCAATCTGATTTGTTGCTAAATAATCGCCACTACGATTTTGGATATCACTAATTAACAACAGTTTATTACCTTCAATTGCTGATGAAGATTGCAATATTTTATTAACAACTGGAGATAATATATCATTCCAATCAGTTGTTTTAACTATCTGTGGCGGAGTATCTACCACCCCAGTGTTATCGGGGATTTCTACTGGTGGATTGACTTCAGTTTTTTGATTATAACCAAGAAGTTGACATCCAGCTAAACTAAAAGCAAGTATGCCCACTCCAACGATACGTTTAAACTGTTTCATATAAATTAACCTATTAATCGCCCTAAATTTTTACCACCTAATAAATGCATGTGAATATGAAAGACTTCTTGTCCTGCATCTTTATTACAATTCATTATTAAACGATAACCACTTTCATCAATCCCTTCTTGCTTGGCAATTTTAGCCGCAACAACCATCATATGACCAAGCAGTGCTTCATCAGACTCTGCAATATGATTTACGGTTGGGATCAATTTATTGGGAATAATTAAAATATGTGTAGGGGCTTGAGGAGAAATATCCCGAAAGGCAGTGACCTGATCATCTTGAAAAACAATATCAGCAGGAATTTCACGGCGAATTATTTTACTAAAAATGGTTTCTTCAGCCATATAAGCACTCCTTTAAAAATAGCTATTAATATTAAACTTTTATTTTATAAAGAATAACATATTTTAATAACAAAGATGTATAGATATCGTTACATTTTTACACCTAATTCACTTATTCAAGTAAAAACTTTGCCGAAAAGTTTTTTTTATTCTATTTATAATCGATTATTAGTTAAAATTTTTAGTTATGATTAACAGATTATTTTTATTATAAAAAACGAATAACACTTTTAATATTTATTCATTTGTTAAAGTAATTATTTTGATATATAATGCGCCGTCGATTTCAACCGCTTAATTTTCATGTTCCTTGCTTTCAATGGGTTGCGGTTGCCCCGACAGAAAGCTGATTAATCCGTAGGGAGCGATAATGCGTCATTACGAAATTGTATTTATGGTTCACCCAGATCAAAGTGAACAAGTACCTGGTATGATCGAACGTTATACTGGTACGTTAACCACTGATGGTGGCAAAATCCATCGTTTAGAAGATTGGGGTCGTCGTCAATTAGCATATCCTATCGAAAAATTGCATAAAGCACATTATGTGTTAATGAATGTTGAAGCTACTCAAGAAGCAGTAAATGAGCTTGAAGATAACTTCCGTTTTAATGATGCAGTAATTCGCAGTTTAATTATGCGTACTAAACATTCTGTAACTGAAACATCACCAATGCTAAAAGCTAAAGATGAACGTCGTAGTTCTGAAGAAGATTTTAGCGATGCAAACATGGACGATGATTCGGAAGAATAATCGTTTAGTTTTATCGGGATTGGTTACCAAAACCCCGATTAAAAAAATGAGTCCAAGTGGGATATCACACTGTCAGTTTTATTTAGAACATGTTTCTGAACAAATTGAAGCAGGACTCCCAAGACAAGCATGGTGCATAATGCCCGTTATTGTCAGTGGACAACAAGAGTTAAGTTACAGTATTAAAAAAGGCAGCAAAGTTTTGGTAAGTGGCTTTATTAGTACACATACTAAACGAGATAAAACCAGTCAAATAGTTTTACATGCTGACCAAATTGAACTATTAGGAGAATAGCCAAATGGCACGTTACTTCCGTCGTCGCAAATTCTGCCGTTTTACAGCAGAAGGCGTTAAAGAAATTGATTATAAAGATGTTTCTTTATTAAAAAGCTATATCACAGAAAGTGGTAAAATCGTACCAAGCCGTATTACTGGTACTAGCGCAAAATATCAACGTCAACTAGCTCGCGCTATCAAACGCGCTCGTTACTTGGCATTATTACCATATACTGACAATCATCAGTAATTAGCAACAGAGGGAACATATAATGCAAATTATTCTACTCGATAAAGTTGCTAATTTAGGCAGCTTAGGTGATCAAGTTAATGTTAAAGCGGGTTACGCTCGTAACTTTTTGATTCCACAAGGTAAAGCAGTACCAGCAACTAAAAAGAATATTGAATTCTTCGAAGCTCGTCGTGCTGAATTAGAAGCAAAATTAGCTGAAACATTAAAAGCAGCTGAACAACGCGTTGCTGAAATCAATGCTTTAGGTAAAGTAACTATTACTTCTAAAGCAGGTGATGAAGGTCGTTTATTTGGTTCAATTGGTACTCGTGATATCGCTGATGCAGTTAAAGCTCGTGGTATTCAAGTATCAAAAAGCGAAGTTCGTTTACCAAATGGCGTATTGCGTACTACTGGTGAACACGAAGTGTTATTCCAAGTACACAGCGAAGCTTTTGCAAAAGTTATTGTTGATATTATTCCTGAATAATCATCAAATAAATAGCAATAAAAAACCCGTTTAATTAAACGGGTTTTTTATCAAAACAAGAATAGATTCGACACCAACCTGCAATTTATTCCTCTGTTTGACTTTTGCTTTCAGATTTGGCTTGTTCTTCTTTATAAAGCTTGTTGTCGTACATTTTGACAAAAGGTAGATAAATTACTAACGCTAAAATTGCTGAAAGTATCGCAACAAACATAGCTCGATAGTCCCCACCAGTACCAATAAACGCTCCTAATCCCATTGGTGATGGCCATGGTATTAATGCAATAATTGGATTCATAAACCCACTACTAATCGCAAAATAACCTAAAGTACCACATGCCATTGGTGCTAATAAAAACGGTAAGGCAAGATATGGGTTATACACTATCGGCATACCAAAAATAATTGGCTCATTGATATTAAAAATTGCTGGGACTGCTGAAGCTCGCCCCAAAATTTTTAATTGACTCGATTTAGCACAAAAAGCAATAAAGAAAGTCATAAGTAACGTTGAACCTGAACCACCTAAAATTACCAATGAATTATTGAATTCACCAGCAAATGGAATATGTGCGCCGCCAACGTTTTCATTCATATTACTAAGCATTATAGGCGTAATAAATGCCCCAATTATACTAGCACCGTGAATACCAACAACCCAAAGCGCATGGATTAAAAATAGAATCACCATTATACCAAGCCAACTTTTAGTTAAATTGGTTACAAAGGTAAATGGAACACCGATAATATCAAATATATCCGTACCAAAATACACCAAAATTCCGTTTAGAATAAGAATTGTGAATGCAATAACAAAAGTTGGAATTAATGCAGTGAATGATCGGGATACGCCTAATGGAACGGTTTCCGGCATTTTAACCACCCAATTACGACGTACACAGAGGAAATACAACTGTGTTGCAATAATCGCCATAACAATGGCAATAAAGATACCAGATGTACCTAAGCGATAAATAAACGGTTTTAAACGTAATCCGTTAAAAACTAATTCACTTTGGTCATTAAGTAAAACCATTGCACCGCTTTGCATTACCAATTCTGGTAAAGTCATAACAAAAGCAAATACCGATAACATAGCACCATTAAGTGCATTTACTTTTAAACCAGTTTCTTCTTCCTCAATTTTAGTTAATTCATAACCGACAACAATATTAAAATAGAGTGCTAATATCCCCATTGTCGCTGTATTTGCTATCATATAAAGATCACTTACTTTGAAAACAGTATTTTCAAACACTGTTTCTAAGCCAGTAAATGTCATCGGCAACGTATTAAACACCAAAAACATCGATCCAACTATACAAAAAGGCACTGACGCCATTCCAGCTGCCATTACTGCTCGAACAATCTTAAACTGCGATATTTTAGCCATCGGAGTCATTAGATACTTTTGTAACAACACAAATCCGGTATTCATTTTGTTTTCCTCATTCAATTGATGATTTCTTGATAAGCTTGGATTCTTTTAAAATGTTTATCCTCATTACGCTCAATTTTTTTTAGTTTTATCAGTATAAAAATAGTAAAAACTAAACTTGCTGCCAAAATGCCTAATATAATATTTACCGCCTCCGGTGAATTTTTTAGAAATGGAAAGAAAAAGTGAAACAATGGGGTATAAATCAAAACCATTAACACGATAATGGATATTAATAATGTTCGGTACAATAAACTGGCATAACGTAAATGATTTTTATGATTACGATAAAGCTTAATTTGTTCAAAACTAGTTAATGTAGCCATCACGATAAGCAACAGTGGTAGTACTATAGCAATTGATAAGCTCCCCAACAGAAAGACAGCCCAATAAAGGTTAATAAATAGAAAGAAGGCTGTCGCATAACGAACCGCTAAAAAGCGATTAAAATAAAGATTAGTCAAACTGACTTTTTTATGCATTTTAAGTTGGCTTTCTAGTGGAGTATTCATCGCTAACCTCTTTATTGATTTGATAACTGATAGGTTTTTTGATAGAGATAACACATCTCAATGGCAACTTCGCGTAACGTCATTGTTGTCATTAGATGATCTTGAGCATGCACCATGATAATTTCCATCTCAATTTTACAACCATTAGCATAAGATTGTAGAAGATCGGTTTGCGATTTATGTGCTTCTAATATTTCCTCATTGGCCTCTTCTAAGAGCTGATTTGCTGTATCAAATTCTGCGTTTCTCATTGCTTTGAAAGCAGCATGAATTTTGGTTTTGGCATTACCACTATGTAAAATAATATTAAATGCGGTAATTTGAATATCCTCTGAGCTCATTTGGTCATTCATTGTTACGATCCTTTTTCAATAAGTTGGATAAAAAGTGATTTAAACTGATTAAAATTTGCAATTTTTAACATGGCTTGTTGCATGACCGAATCATCGATTAAATTGACAATTGCTTTAGTCATCATTGCTAAATGAGAATTTTGATAAATTGACGGTGAAATCATAAAAACGAATTTTACATCTGGGTAGTTTTCATCCCAACAAAGCCCTTCTGGAATAATGGCAATCGCTATTTTAGCTATTTTACCTACTGGAATAGCTGGATGAGGAACCACGATGGTTGGACTAAAAAGTATTTCACCAATAACCATCCGTTTTTCCATTTGCTTTTGCATTTCACGTTTAAAGCTTTTTGCCTCATTAATAGACAAGAGATCAAGCAAATGATCCAAAACAGCTTGTTTAGATGGTTTGTTTGAGCACAAATAAAAATAATCTGCGGCAATATCATCAAAGATTTGACTAATATAATGCGAATGATTTTGCTGTTTATCATCAAATGTTGTCACAAATGAATTTTTTGGCAATGAATTAGGTTTTTGTCTATGGGAAAGATAACGGCGAATAGCTTGAACATCTTCTTCACAAAAAAATACTGAAACATGAAATACCGGTACTTTAAATATTTTTGACGATAAATCGACCGAAGAAATAATAAAATCGATGTCATTTAACATTTCTGGATCAATTTCATAATAACCTCGTGTTGCCACAATTTTCACTCTTTCATCAAATTCACTTTCTACTCGATTTTTAAGTAATTGAGCACTACCAAGACCCGTTGCACAAATAATTAACACTTTGGCTTTCTGTTCATTTTTTAGTTTTTCAAGTGATGCTAAAAAGTGCAGTGCTAAATATCCCCATTCATCATCATTCACTTCATATTGTTGTAAATTGGGTAATTGATTGAAATAACGCTTAACTAACCCAAAGACTTCACAATATTGGTGTTTGATTTCATCTATTAATGGATTATCTAATTTAATATTCTGTTGTAAACGTACTAACATTGGTTTTAAGTGTTGGATTAATCCATTTTTTAATTGTTCATCATGCAAAAAAGGATAGCCTGTTTCTTGTTGGATCTTTAATAGCAAATTTGTTAATGACAAACCTAAATCATCATCCAGATCATCTTGAATTAAATTAGATTTACTCATCAAATGTAGAGTAAGGTACATCTGTTCTTCTTTAGGAAAATGAAAACCAATAATCGATTCAATGCGAGCGATGATTCGCTCGGCAACTTGATATTCAAGTGATGAATTTGTTGAAACAGGCAAATCAAGATTCTGAATCGAAAGTCCCGATTGTAAACGCTTAATACTTAATGATAAATGCAAGACAATATTTTGTATCATCACGTCAGATAATTTAATATTTGCCTCACGACATTCATCTAAAATAATAATAGTTAATGAATCAAAACTAATGGTTTCACAAGCTTGATTAAAATAGGACAAATGGTGTAGAAAATTAATTGAATCCTCATGAAAAAAATAGCTCATTATAAAATGACGTTTAGCTTTTTCTTCACCATCAACAAAAACTAGAGAATGATTTTTTTTAATTGTTAGTTCATAAGGAAGTAATTGAGATTTAATTTCGGCAATATCTTTATTTAATTGAGATGAGCTGATAAATAGTTGTTCTGATAATGCTTCAACATCAATTTTTTGACTCTCTAATAACAATAAATTCAAAATATAATGTTTTCGTTCACTCGCTTCTCGACATTGAAATTGTTCAACATTTTTATCTAATAAATGGTGTTCAATTAAAAATAAATTAAATGCATTTCGATCTTCAATTTGTAATTGAAAACCGTAACCTTGTTTACTTATTATATTGCCGCCATTACTTTCAATTATAGTTTTTAAATCTTTAAGGTAGGTACGTACGGTACGATCAGATAACGATAATTGCGTAGCTAATTCTTGACTACTTTTATATTCATTTTTAGAACGAACAAGTAAACTAATTAGTTCTCGTTGTTTTTGTTTTATCATTATCTACTACACCTTAACTATTAATGAAATTTATCCAAAGGGTTAAGTTACTAAAATGGCAATATTAAACTTAAGCCATTTTATGATGCGAGCCTTCATAAAAGATTCGCATCATATTAAGATCGGTAGAACAAAGATTTTCTTGAATATTAGTTAATATTATCCTCGACTAATTTAGCTAATTGTTCAATACCAGACGGTATTGGGATATATGCTTGAAAAGGAATACTCACCACTGGTTTTCCTACTTCATCGCCCAACGTTTTTAATTTATCAAACATCATCATGGTTTGAGGGCTAATTAAGAACAGTGAAAAATCACTATTTTTAATCTTACTACTACCTTCAGTTGCTGATACCGCATCAAGTTCAATGGCTTTATTTTGGCTAGCAAAAAATTCAGTAACTTTTTTAGCCATAAGTGATGATGACATACCTGCTGCACAAATAATTAACGCTTTTTTCATAATTTCTCCTAATGAATTTAAATCGTTATAAAATTTCACCATTTGACTCAATGACTTTTTTATACCAAGCAAAAGAATCTTTACGACTACGTTTTAAGGTACCATTGCCTTTATTATCTTTATCGACATAGATAAAACCATAACGTTTTTCCATTTCACCAGTACCAGCAGAAACGAGATCAATACAACCCCATGGTGTATAACCCATCAAGTCAACGCCATCTTCAATAACGGCTAACTTCATTTGTTTGATATGTTCACGTAGATATTCAATTCGATAACTATCATGAACACTACCATCCGATTCAACTTTGTCATAAGCACCAAAACCATTTTCTACAATGAATAGCGGTAATTGATAGGTGTCAGTTAGCCAATTTAAGGTATAACGTAAGCCCTCTGGATCAATTTGCCAGCCCCAATCGGATTTTTTGACATATTGATTGCCGACTAAATCGGTTTTTTCATTATAATCATAATGATCATTACCTTTATTGTGTCTAACCACATTCGACATGTAATAGCTGAATCCAATATAATCAACCGTTCCTTTCGTTAATACTTCTAAGTCTTGCGGGGTAATATCGAGTTTGATATTTTTTCGTTGCCAATATTTTTGAATGTAATTTGGATATTTGCCATGCACATGGACATCAGTAAAGAAGTACTTACGTTCCATCACTTTTTGCGCCATTAAAATATCACTTGGTTTGCAAGTTTCAGGATAAATTGGCACTAGTGCAATCATGCATCCAATTTGAAAATCAGGGTTAATCGCATGACCAATTTGAACTGCTTTTGCACTGGCAACTAATTCATAATGAGCGGCTTGATACATGATCTCCTCACGATTATCACCTTCTTTATAATAGATACCAGAATTAGTGAAAGGAGCAAAATCTTCGTTAAAATTAGCTTGGTTATTAATCTCATTAAAGGTCATCCAATATTTCACTTTATTTTTATAACGATCAAAACAGACTTCGGCAAAGCGAACAAAGAAATCGATTAATTTACGATTACGAAAACCACCATATTCGGTTACTAAATAATAAGGTAATTCGAAATGTGAAAGAGTGACTACAGGTTCAATGTTATATTTTAAACATTCATCGAACAAATCATCGTAAAACTTCAAACCTTCTTCATTTGGTTCAAGCTCATCACCTTTTGGAAAAATTCGCGTCCAAGCAATTGAAGTTCGAAAACACTTAAACCCCATTTCAGCAAATAACTTAATATCATCTTTATAATGATGATAAAAATCGATAGCTTCGTGATTAGGATAATACTCACCAGGAATAATACCTTCAGTGATTTTGCGATAGCTTTTCGGTGATCCGACTGTCATCACATCAGCAACACTCATACCTTTGCCGCCAACTTGCCAAGCACCTTCCAATTGGTGAGCAGCAACAGCACCGCCCCATAGAAAATCTTTTGGTAAACCTTTATTATTCATAATCAATTACCTATGTTTATTGATGATTCAAATTTAGTATAAGAGGAAAAATAAATAATTACTAACCAACTTTTTCCGTATTGATAAGGAAAATTGTAAATAGAATAAGGAAAATTTATCTTAAATTTGGATAACGAAGAGAATTAGGAAGAAAACAGGGAGTTGTAAATTTAAACTTAAGAAAATAAAAATTTGGCAGCTAATTTATAACTAAATAGCTGTCAGTTAAACAATAATACTCAGGTGTTAACCATTTTTTGTGCAAATAATCGCGTTGCTAATAAACAATGAGCCATAGTTGCCCCTACTCTAACAGATGCGGAAATGGAAATTAATTCAGCCGACTATCCATGTCGGCTTAGCGTTTATTCTTACTTATTATTTATAACGTTATTCAATAATAAAACAAGCTATCTATAATGTTTTAAGTTTTATTTAGCTACCCATTTGCCATGCTCATCCTTATGATAGACCTTTTCAACCGCTGACCAAGCAACACGAAAAGCAACTTGTTCAGCATCACTGTTGTCGCGTCGTTTCTTCGGATCTTGATACTCTTTTATGGCACTATTAAAAGCTTCTTTAAAAATATCTTGAGCATGGGTAGGTAAAACATGTCGGACTGATTCAGGTAAATCTTCTCTTGTTTGATATGGCATATCACATTCCCCCTCGAAATTAATCACAGATTATTGATAACTTTGATTGGTAATTGCGAACATCACAGAAAAATAGTTAAGTTGGATTGAATTTAGTCTTATTTTACCCGAAATACAAGTATTATCACGCAATTGATAGTATTAATTTTCATCTCGATTAATATTAACACTTATATAGCGGTGTATTTTTACACCGCTATATATTGTTCTACGACTAAAGATGAAATCACCTATTCACATCAACCACAAAGCGTCCTTTAATTTCGCCAGCGATCATCTTATTTGCTATCTCAGAACATTGATCTAATGTAATGGTTTTAGCTATATGAGTATACAGTTGCTCTTCCATGTTTTCTGCTATTAATTGCCAAGCTGCAACCCGTTTATCATAACTTGCCATCACACTATCAACTCCCGATAGTGTTACGCCGCGTAAAATAAATGGTGCCACGGTTACAGGTAAGTCCATACCTTGTGCCAAACCACAACATGCGACTATGCCACCATATTGAGTTTGAGCACAAATATTAGCTAATGTGCTTGAGCCAACAACATCTATTGCTGCTGACCATAACTCTTTTTGTAACGGTTTATTCGGCGTTTTTAATGATTGACTATCAATAATATCAACCGCACCTAGTTTTGATAAATACTCTTTATCAGAAGTTTTACTTGTTGATGCTGTAACGTTAAAACCCAATCTAGACAATAAGGCAATGGCCACAGAACCGACACCACCACTAGCACCGGTTACCAAAATTTTGCCATCTTGTGGTTTAATACCAAAATCAATAATGCGTTTTACACAAAGTGCAGCGGTATAACCAGCGGTACCCATAGCCATTGACTGATAAGTAGTCAGGTTATTAGGTAAAGGGATTAACCAATCTGATTTTAGATAGGCATATTGAGCTAAACATCCCCAATGAGTTTCTCCACATCCCCAGCCATTTAAAATAACCAAGTCACCGACTTGATAATGGCCACTTTGACACTCAATAACAGTACCCACACCGTCAATACCCGGCACCATTGGCCATTGTCGAACTATAGGACTTTTATTTGTCAAGGCTAATGCATCTTTATAATTGATGCTTGAATAATGGATTTGAACTAAAGTATCTCCCGGCTGCTGCAATAACTGCTGTTTAGTAATTGTCTTTAAGGAATTTGAAAATCCAGTAACCTCATCTTTCCCTAATATAATTGCATTGAATGACATGATAATTCCTTAGTACATTTAATATGTAAATCATGATAAATAGTCATTAGAGTAAATGCAATCATTGAGCTACTGATTGTGTTTTCAATTCATAAAAAAGCCTGATATCTATCAGGCTTAATAGTCATTATAAATTGGCTAACGAATAAATTGATTCTATTTTGCTTTATTACGCTGTACTTTCTCTGAAACAGCGCCAATAAATACCACATCACTAGATGAATTAAGTGCAGTTTCAACTGAGTCTTGAATTACACCAATTGCAATACCGATACCAATGACTTTTGCTGAAATTTCATTAGGTATGCCAAACATACTACAAGCAACAGGAATCAACAGTAATGAACCACCAGCAATTCCCGATGCTCCACAAGCACAAACACTCGTTACAATACAAAGCAATACCGCAGAAAGGACATCAACTTCTATATGTAATGAATTAACAGTTGCTAAGGTTAAAATAGTAATAGTGATAGCTGCACCTGACATATTAATGGCTGCCCCTAACGGTACCGCGACGGAATAGGTATCTTCATCCATTTTTAGTTTTCGACAAATTTCCATATTAACCGGTATATTTGCTGCCGAACTACGAGTAAAGAAAGCTGGAATAGCACTCTCTTTTAATGAAGTTAAAACTAATGGATACGGGTTCTTACGCATGACCATATACGCCAATAAAGGATTAATGATCAATGCCACAACTAACATACAAGATACCAACACAAGAATTAAATGGGCATATTTAAGTAATTCACCAAATCCTGTTTCTGCAAGCGTTGAAGCGACTAAACCAAATACACCTAATGGCGCAAAACGAATAATAATTCTAACGATAAATGAAATAGCTACAGAAAGATCATTCATCATTGTTTTCGTGGTTTCACTTGAATGTCTTAATGCAATCCCAATACCAACACCCCAAATAATAAGACCAATATAGTTAGCATTAACCAGCGCATTAATTGGATTGTCGATCATCTTATTAAATAACGTTTTTAGTACTTCAAGAATACTACCTGGAGGTGTTAATTTTGTTTGATTAGCAGTATCACCTAAAGAGATATCAGAAGGAAAGATAAAACTAGCAACAGTTGCTAATAATGCCGCTAACATCATACCGGCAAAATAAAGTGCCAATAGTTCTCCCATATTGGCCCGTTTACCATGTTGGTGATTAGATATTGAAGCAATAACTAAAATAAGTACCAAGATTGGAGCTACTGATTTCAAAGCATTAATAAAAAGTGATCCTATAAAGGACATATCTAATGCAACATCTTTTGAAATTGCCGCTAACGCAATACCTAAGATTAACCCCAAAATAATTTGTGGTATTAATCCTACTTTGAAATAAAAACGAACCAATTTATTGGTTGAATGTGTCATAGTGCTTCCCTATGTATAAAATACAAAACGGCAACCTTATCATAAATTAAAACAAAAACTATAAAAAAATTATCATGATAACTATTTTTTATATTACTTTATTCAATTATTAAGTTTAATTATTATCCTGAATCTAGATAGGGGTTAGAAAGAGTCGCCAATAACTATTATCATTCAATAAAAAATTTTGAGGAAAGGGGTTTTTGAGAATGATAAAACGAGAATAGCATTGGATAATTAATTCAAATTCGAGATAAATATTCGTGATTATATCGTTTAATTTATAAGTTAAGAGCTCAACAATAAGATTAGGGAGGTTAATATCAAAAATTTAAATTACATATTAATCGCCGATATAACTGTTTCGAAAAGGCAATACTAATAATCTTAATATAAAAAAACAATATGTTTTACCAACTGCAAGAATCTAATAAAACATATTGTTATTATTAATTTATAAATTATTTTTAATACTAAATAATTTCAGCAATAGGATCATCAGCATTAACATACGTACCTTCGGTATGAGAATGTTTCAAAATACCTTCACGATGAGCTATTACTTGAATTTCCATTTTCATTGCCTCGATAATTGCAATCATATCACCGTGTTCAACCTTTTGATTATCCTCAACCAACCATTTAAACAAATTGCCAGACACTGGAGCTGGAACAATTAAATCAAGATTTGTGTTAGTAGTTACAACTGATTGGGCTTCACTATTGGTCTGGCTGATAGATAATCCAGAAAATAGTTTCGCTGGTAAACCAAGCTTACAACGTTTACCATCAATTTCAATAAAGGTATGGGTCAGTAAATCTTCTTGCTGCGGAAGTTGCCTTTTTGCTGGTTCAAGTTCTGCTTTAAAATCCGTTTCAATCCAACGAGTATGCACATTAAACTGCTGGCAAAAATCAGGATGGTCTATCACTTTTCGATCAAATGGTAGCACACTAGCAACTCCTTCAATGGTAAACTCAGCTAATGCACGACGAGCTCTTGCCAAAGCCTGTTGGCGATTATTACCAACAATAATAAGTTTAGCCATGAGCGAATCAAATGTAGCAGGGATCACTGAACCTGCAATCACGCCACTATCTAAACGAACACCTGGGCCTGTCGGTATATCAAAATGAGTTATCGTTCCGGCCACAGGTAAAAAACCATTAGCAGCATCTTCAGCATTTATGCGAAATTCAATAGCATGCCCTCGCGGTTGAGGCATTTGTTTAATACTAACAGGTAATCCTTGCGCTATCCGTAACTGTTCGATAACGAGGTCAATTCCTGTTGTTTCTTCGGTCACTGGATGTTCAACTTGTAATCGAGTATTTACTTCTAGAAAAGACAGTTTACCATCCTGACTCAGTAAAAATTCAACGGTACCAACGCCAATATAATTAGCTTTAGCACAGATATCGATTGATGCTTTAACTATTTGTTTTTCTATTTTTTCATCTAAAAAAGGTGCTGGTGATTCTTCTATCAACTTTTGATTACGACGCTGTAAAGAACAATCACGAGTACCAACTACAACAACATTACCATGTGCATCAGCGATAACCTGTGCTTCAATATGTCGAGGATGATGTAAAAATTGCTCTAAGAAACATTCACCACGACCAAATGCTACCGTTGCTTCACGAACAGCTGAATCATAGAGTTCTTCTAATTCATCCATTTGCCAAGCAACTTTAAGTCCTCGACCTCCTCCGCCAAATGCGGCTTTAATTGCAATTGGTAATCCATGCTTACGCGCAAATTCAACAACTTCTTTGGCATTTTGTACAGGCTTATCTGTACCGGTAACTAGTGGTGCCCCGACTTCGATAGCAAGTTGTCTCGCTTTTACTTTATCGCCCAAAATAGCTATTGTTTCAGGTTTAGGACCAATCCAAATTAAACCAGCATCTTGTACCGCTTTGGCAAATTCAACTCGTTCAGACAAAAAACCATAACCGGGATGAACCATTGTTGCTCCAGATTTTTGCGCAATCGCAATAATCTTATCAATATTTAGATAGGTATCACTCGGTGTATTACCTGATAATCCATAAGCTTCATCAGCCATTTGCACATGCAATGCATCCATATCAACATCGGCATAAATCGCTATCGATGCAAAATTCATATCTCGACAAGCACGAATAATCCGAACGGCAATTTCACCACGATTAGCAATCAATACTTTGTGTGCAACTTGTTTATTAATTTCAGACATGATTAACATGGCTCCCTTCAAATTCTTTAAAAACTCCAATCGGATTAAATTTTATTTTGGCATTAACTGGAATTTGACCAGCCAAATCCAAATGATAATTACATACTGCTGCAATAACCGGATAACCACCTGTTAGAGGATGATCATTTAAAAATAGTACCGGTTGTCCATTAGCAGGAATTTGTATTGCCCCCATACAAGTGCCTTCACTTGGTAATTCTTGTTGTTTTTCACGCTCTAAAGGAATTTCACCCAAAAGACGTAAACCAATACGATTTGATGCCGGGGTCACTTGCCACAATTGTGAAGTTAGTTGTTGTATAGCTTGTTGTGTAAACCAATCGGTACGAGGGCCAAACATTATATCCAATTCGACAACATCATCTTTACATGGATAAGAGATAGCGGGAGTTTCTGTTAAAGAAAGCGCGTTAAAAGTTTGACCATTCTTGATGGTCAATGTTTGACCAACTTTTAGCGGACTCGGACCGACTTGCGCCAAAGTATCAAAAGAACAACTAGCTAAGATCGGCTGAACTTGCAAACCGCCACGCACAGCAACATAACTACGTACGCCATACTGTACGTTACCTAAATGAACAATATCACCTTGTTCTAATTGGATCGGTTGATACATATTAGCAAAATAGCTTTCACCGCTAACTGTAGTAACTTTAATCTCACATGACGCCCCTGTCACAGCAATTAACATAGCGCTATTAATACGAGCTTTAAAACCACCTTGAGTTATTTCTAAAACAGCCTCATTAGTTGGATTACCTAGTATACGATTGGCACTATGCAAAGCTGCTTTATCCATTGCACCTGATTCTGAAATACCTAATTCAGCTTGTCCTATGCGGCCATTATCCTGTAATAAAGTTTGAATTCCAGTGGCTAATATCTCAATATCTTGCGATTGCTCTTGTTGTTCAACCGGCAAGGTTACTTTTTTCGATTGTGGTAAGCTATATTTAGTGACAGTTTTACTTGCATCAATAAAATTTACTCGTGTACCTGGTTTAAAGAGTGCCGGCTCGTCACGATAAATATCCCAGACTTTAACGTTGGTAACACCAATCAGTTGCCAACCTCCGGGACTTGCTTGTGGATAAACACTACTAAATTCACCAGCTAGGGCTACAGAGCCAGCAGGAATACGAACCCGGGGAGATTGACGGCGAGGAACGTTAAGCTGAATATCCTTCGCTACCATATAAGCAAAGCCAGGTGCAAATCCACAAAAAGCAACCTGATATTCATTACTTGTATGTCTAGAAATAACATCAGCAACGCTAATGCCTAAATATTCTGCTACAAAGCCTAAATCCTCACCATTATAACTAACTGGAATGGTAACTAATTCACCCGTTCTTAATTGCCCTGAGGATACATCTAATTGCGCTATATATTGGGCAAGTTTATTTCCATCCATAATAATGGAATTATATCGAACTAACACAGTCCGAGCGGCTGGTATTATTTCATTTATATTCCATACATCTTTTTTATATTGTAATGCATCAGTTAATGCCATCACTTGTTCTAGAGTCTCTAACTCGACAAGCAGAGCATCAATATTAACTGGTAAAAAACGCATTATACACCTCTAAACACCGCAAAAAAGATTGCTTATAAGTAAATCTTTATTTGATAATTACGGCAAATAATTGAATTATATTGTTGCAATATCTACTGCAAATTACTCATTAATAACATCGGTAAATGAAGCAATTTTAACGCCATTATTTTGTAATTGTTGGCTAACTCTTTGCGCCATCGCTAAAGCGCCCATACTATCACCATGAACACAAATTGATCCAGCATCAATCTCAACAAACTCACCTTCAATTGATATCAAACCACCTTCATTAACAAGTTGTAACATACGATTGGCAACAATATCTGGATCATGTAAGACTGCACCAGCCTCCTTACGAGAGACTAATGTACCATCGGTATGATACGCTCTATCAGCAAATGCCTCAGCAACAACTTTCAAGCCACTTTCTTTAGCCCAGCTGATTAATGGTGATCCAGCCAAAGCAACTAACACAAGATGAGGATTAATCAGTCGAATAGCATCAATCGTTGCCATTGCTTGGCGCTTATCATGCGCTATCGTGTTATATAAAGCACCATGCGGTTTAACATAACTAACTTTAGCATCAATAGATTTTGCTAATCCAGTTAATGCGCCAATCTGATAAATAACATCAGCAATTAATTCTTCAGAACTAATATCCATATTTCGTCGGCCAAAACCAACTAAATCAGGATACCCAACATGAGCACCAATACTTACATTATTTAACTTGGCTGCTTTTAATGTTTTTAAAATCCCTTCTGGGGAACCGGCATGAAAGCCACAGGCAATATTGGCACTGCTAACAACTTTTAGCATTGCTTCATCATTACCCATTTGCCATTGACCAAAACTTTCGCCAAGATCACTGTTTAAATCAATAATCTTATTAGTAATCATGATGCCCTTCATTTTAAATAATTAAAAATAGTGAAAACAGACATTGCTCCCATATACCATGTGATAGCACAAACCAAAAGTCCTGACCACAATAGCCATCTAGGATAATAATAACCAGACATTAAATCAGCCCGTTTCCATCCTATGTAAACAAAGATAGTTAAACCAAGCGGTAATACTAAACCATTAAACCCACCAGCAAAAACCAGCAATGATACCGGAGCGGTACCCATAATTAAATAAATCGCCAATGAGGCAGCAATAAAAACAATAGTCGCAAATTGGCGTTGTTTTTCACTAATATTACGTTTAAAAGGTGTAATAAAAGTCATCGAAGTATAAGCCGCTCCGATAATACTCGTGATGGCTGCTGCCCATAGTATCAAACCGAAAATACGCAAGCCTAATTCGCCTAAAGCCGCTTGGAATGCTTGTGATGCAGGATTAGCGGCATAACTTGAAATATCGATTGTTACGCCACTGGCTACTACACCTAAAATGGCTAAAAACAAAATATAACGCATTAAACCAACAACCATGATCCCTTTTGTTGCTGCACCAGATACATAGTCTATATGTTCTACGCCAACCATACCTTTATCAAGTAAGCGATGAGCACCAGCATAGGAGATATAACCACCAACAGTACCACCAACAATAGTTGTAATTGAAGCAAAATCAATATTTGATGGTATAACTGTCTCTTTTAAAGCCTCACCGACAGGTGGATGAGAAGCAAAGACAACAAAAAGCGTCAAAATGATCATCAATAAACCTAAACCAATCATTAGGCGATCAATAAAATTACTCGCTTTACGTGATGAAAATATATAAACCGCCATTAGAGCACTGATTGCTCCTCCCCACTTAGGATCAAGGCCAACTAATGCATTTAAACCTAAACCGGCTCCAGCTATATTGCCTATATTAAAAACTAAACCACCAAATATAACTAATATTGCTAATATATAGCCACTAAAAGGTATAGTACTGTTAGCGATATCGGATGAGTTCATTTTTGTTAATGCAACTACTCGCCAAATATTTTGCTGAACCACAAAATCTATAATGATAGAGGCCAAAATACCAAAACCAAAAGCAGTGCCAAGTGTCACGGTAAAAGTAGCTGTTTGAGTGATAAAACCGGGACCAATTGCCGAAGTTGCCATCAAAAAGATTGCACTAATCAGCGATGCTCGCCTATTTTTTACAAAAGCAACGGTACTGCTGCTATGATTTTCCATACGCATGTTCCTCTTTACTAAACTTCTCTATAATTATGATTAATCTGATATCAATATATGCAATTACTATGCCAATATTTCTAACATATTTCAAAAAACAATAGCAAATATAATTACTATTTTTTTAACAAAAAACTAATTAAAAAAAATTATAATGATTAATAATGTGCAAAGAATAAAACTATAGAGATAATTAAAATCATTTAATAATCATGCTATAACTTAATGAAGTTAGCAAAAAACTAAATAATAATTACTAATAATTTAAAAATAAATATTATATTTTTTTCAAAGATAGTTATTTTTATAATAATTTGTAAATTAATTTAAATGACCATTGCACTATAATTGGGCAACTAACACAGTTATCTTTCCACTTATAATCCATCTATCTTATTTTATACGCTTATCAAATGATTAAAGTTTATTCAAATAATAATCACTTTAATAACTCATAATAATTTACTTAATACTAAAAAAATTTTGAGGAAAGGGGGTTTTTTAAAGATAAACATAAAGGTAAATAGCTTGAAAAACTACTATAAAACAGGTTATTTGTTGACTGATGAGATAACATTTCCGCTTTACTTGATATTGAGATTAATAAATAATCATTCAAAAAGACAACCGTTAATATTTTCAGTTAATTCTAATGTTAGAGGTGCGCATTATGAAAAGCACAAAATTAAATAATGGCATTGAAATGCCTATTCTAGGCTTTGGTGTTTATCAAATTGATGAAAAGCAGTGTCAGCAAGCGGTGTTGGATGCAATTGATGTTGGTTATCGTCTGATTGATACCGCAACGGCCTATCAAAATGAACGCCAAGTCGGAAATGCGATTAAAGTTAGTGGAATTGACCGAAAAGATCTTTTTATTACTACCAAACTTTGGTTAAATCGGGCTAGCTATGAAGGTGCTAAAATCCAATTTGAACAATCATTAAATTTACTACAACTAGATTATATTGATTTATATTTAATCCACCAACCTTTTGGTGATATTCATGGCGCTTGGCATGCGATGGAAGAACTTTATGAGCAAGGAAAAATCAGAGCAATTGGTGTTAGTAATTTTAGTCCGGATCGTTTAGCCGATTTAATGGCATTTAATAAAATAAAACCGGCCGTAAATCAAATTGAAGTTAACCCTTTTAATCAACAATTACAAGCAGCCCCTTGGATGCAAAGTAAGACTATTCAGCCGGAAGCATGGGCACCATTTGCTGAAGGAAAGAATGATATCTTCAATCATCCAATTTTAACCGCAATTGGCCAAAAATATAATAAGTCGGTAGGTCAAATTATTTTACGTTGGTTAATTCAACGGCAAATTGTCAGTTTGGCTAAATCAGTTAGAAAAGAGCGTATGATGGAGAATTTTAATCTATTTGATTTTCAACTTTCAGATAAGGATATGATCGATATCACCGCGATTGATACTGCAACCAGTGCATTTTTTTCACATAGCGATCCGGCCATTGTAGAGTGGTTGACTCAACGTCGACCAAATATTTAGTTTTAAAAAATTTACTATATATAGAAAAATCTAAAAAAAGCCGATAGTTAACATACAATATCGGCTTTACAAATTTATTGTGATTTTTTTTACATTTACCATTTAGCTCGTATGCCAACAGAAGCACTAATTGGAGCTTTCACTCTGGCATCGCCACCATGAGTGAATGTGTGACCAATTTCACTATATGCATTAATTTGATTATTAACTTCATAACTACCACCAATAGCTAATTCAGAACTGAAAGATTTAGCACCATTACTAAACTTAGTAGCAGCACTTTTACTAGCAAAAGTTACATGATCAGCACCACTTGGTGAATAGAAAAGGTTTACCCGTGCATAAGGGCGCCATAATTCATTATCAACTTTATAGTCACCTTCAAATCTAGCCCCAATACGGAATAGCAAAGCATTATTATCACTATGTTTTACTGTAGTTTTACCATTGATATGACTATCTTTTAAGTCTAACCATTGGTGAATAATTTGTGCTTGAGGTTCGATTTTCCAATTACTATCGAATAACCCAAATGGTTTGCCCGTTTCAATGGAGGCATTCAAACTATTTGCTTTTTGTTTGCTATTTTTATTACTATTTGGATTTACATCAGCTCGGTGACGAGCAGCTTGTAAAACCATATCTAAATACCCCTCATCGTTTTGCATATAGGTGCTATAAGCAGCCATAAAGTATGAATTAATACCATTGCTACCTACCCGTCCATATCTACCACTAGCAAAGCCATCAACACTTAAATTACCATGTAGATAACCGAAATATCCCCCAATTCGCCAATCGTCATTTTGCCAAATATCACTACCCAATTGGAAACCTGAGTAGTTGCCTTTACTGTGTGCATTTGCTGTACCATTCTGTTTTACATTAATACGTTTAGTGATAATTCTTCCCCACCCTATTGATGAATCCAACAATGGCGCATTACCAATACGTTGATGTAAGTTACTTTGCATAAGGTTATCTGCTAAACGAAGTTGTTCAGCTATTGCACCAAACATCGATACTTCTTTACGATAAGTTTTTATTCTGGCTGGTTTACCTGGTTTTTCTGGTTCAGGATCTATTGGTCTCGTAGGTTCAGTTGGGTCTATTGGTTTAATTGGAGTTGTAGGATCGACTGGATGTGTCGGTTCATTAGGATCTGTAGGGACAGTTGGATTATTAGGTAAGTAAGAACGCAAATACCAGTTATTATTTTGATTGTTAAGATCACCTTTATGTAAATAATATTCATATGCACCCACATCTAGATGCTCTTGTCGCATTTTAAAAGCATCATTACTACTTGATCCATCAACATGCACTAATTCAATACCATTTGTATTACTAGTATCAGTACCTAAACCATCAATATTATTAATCTCTATAAAAGTATTACCCGAAACATTACCCTGTACAAATAATCGATCAGTTGGACTATCACTATTTTGTACAACTGTGTCAAAGATTAACTTACCATCATCCCCAATATAATCACCGGTAATCGTTAAACGGTCACCTGCAAATTGATTACCAAGGGTAATCACACCACTATTATAAACACTACCACTAATATTAGATTGGTGCAGACCAGATTTAAGATCCACCATAGCACCTGTATTAATAGTTAATTTATCAGTATTTAAATCGCCTGTCAGTGTTAGTCTAGCAATACTACTAAGATTAATATTTTCCCAGCCAATAATAGCCACATCACCTATCGAACCATTAGAGGTTGATGAACCAATAAGATGAGTATTAAGGTTAAGGCTATCAACATCAGACGATCCATCTACGCGAGATAATTTATTCCCCCCATCAACGACTGTCAATTGTGATATATCTGCACCCTCATTGATAAATAAGGTATCATTGCCAGTACCCAATCTAATTTGACCACTAACTTTAGAACCATTATTAAGGGCAATAATTGAATCAGTTGTTTCATTTTTAATCGCAATACCACTAGCCGAGGAGACATCAGCGCCCTGATTTAAATTGATATAAGTTTTAAGACCTTCTTTACCAGAAGTATTAATACCTATACCCGTGATATTATTTTGGCTAACTACCTTTCCTGATATATCAAGTTCAGTCATACCTGTACCATTATTGGTCACCATAATACCGTTATCAAAACCACTGATGATGCCATTGAATTGTTTAACAAATAAATCTGTTGCGGTATCACCATTAGCAGCTAATATGCCTGATCCTTGATTAGCTCTAATATCACCTTGAGCTATAACATTAGTTAACCCTCGTCCTTTATTGGTGAGATTAACGCCATTTATCTCTCCCTGAATATTACTATCCGCTTCTTGTTTAAAGGATAGACTACTAGTATTGGCATCATTAGCTACAATGATAGCATCTAATGTTTGGCTAATGATTTTACCTGCAACTTTAATATTCGTTGAACCTTGCCCATTGTTGGTAAGATTGACACTATTTAGCTTGCCATTAATCTCACTACCTCTATTTTGACTAAAAAGTAAGTTATAAGTAGCAGACTCTGCAACAGCAAAAATAGCGTCACTATTCTTACCTATGACTTTACCTGCAATACTAATTACCGTTGAGTTTTGACCACTATTGACTGCATATATTCCGTAGCGATTACCATTGATTTCACCAGCTGATTGGATAACAGTAAGATTTTTAGAGTTAGTACCATTTTTCACTGCTATACCATCACGTTGTTTACCGATAACGTTATCTGAAGTAGTAATATTGGTTAGTCCTTGGCCATTATTTTCTATATTTATAGCATCTTGATTACCAGTAATATTACCTTTTAACTGATTGATTTTTAAATCCGTAGCACTATTATTGTTAATCACACGGATTGCATCATTCTGATCACCAGTTACATTGCCTGAAGTTGTGATTGCGGTGGTACTTTTGCCATTATTAGTAATATACATGCCGTATGACTCCCCTTGCATATTACCATCTAATTGTGACACCGTGATATCTTGGCTATTTTGATCATTGAGTAATGTAATGGCATTATATTGACTACCAATAATATCACCTGATGAAGTTACTGTTGTTTTACCTCTACCTTTATTAGTAATATTAATCCCATTAGCATTACCTTTAATCTGGCCTGATGTCTGCATCACATTGACATCTTGGCTATGAATGTCATTATTGACTAAGATCCCTTCATTCTCTTCGCCAATGACATCACCAAAAGTATTAACATATGTAGAGCCATTACCATTATTATTAAAATTAATACCACTTTTTTTACCATAGATACGGCCAGATGATTGTTTTGCAGTTAAATTTTGGCTGTTTGTTTGAGTTACAGCATAAATACCATTACCTTGATAGCCTAATACTTGTCCTGCAGTTGAAATCGTTGTAGACCCAGTCCCTTTATGTTCAATATTAATACCATCTTGTTTACCACTAATATTACCTGATGATTGGATAATTGTAAGATCTTTGGTATTAGTCTCATTAACAGCGACAATACCATAATTAGTCCTACCGGTTATATCACCCGAGCTACCAATAATAGAAGATCCATTGCCACCATTGTGAATATTAATACCATTAGATTGACCCAAAATAGTTCCTGCCGATTGATTAACCGTCATGTCGTGGGTATTAGCTTGATTAATTGCATAAAGGCCATCATTTTGTTGTCCACTGATTTCGCCATTAGTAGTAATTAAAGTTGAACCTGTCCCTTGATTAGCCAAATTCATTCCATTAAGTGCACCTTTTATACTACCATCGGTTTGATTAACGTTTAGATCAGTTGTGTTGGCACTACCCGTAACCTGTATACCATCTTTTTGTTGTCCTTCGATCGCTCCATGGCTTGAAATCGAAGTTATACCATTACCATTATTAACTATATTTATGCCGTATTCTTTACCCGTAATTTCACCTTTTAATTGATTAAAGGTTAATTTATTAGTATTGGCTTGACTAGTAATGTTTACACCATCTTTTTCATTACCAGTAACTGTGCCTGAAGTTGTGACAATAGTTGATCCATTGCCATTATTAACAGCATTAATACCGTTTAATTTACCATTAATAACCCCTGAATATTGAGTTATCGATAAATCATGCGTATTGCTGCTATTATTGGCATTGATCCCATCATTTTGTTGACCAATAATATTAGCTGTAACCGTAATTGAGGTAGAACCATTGCCCTGATTATTAGCTTTGATACCATTAAGTCCACCAGTAATAGAACCACCATTTTGTGAAATCAGTAAATCACCGGCATTTTGTTCATTTACGGCATTAATACCTTCATTTTCATCACCAACCACTTCTCCATTGGTAGTAATATTTGTTCTTCCTTTACCTCTATTATTAGCATTAATACCATTTTTTTTCCCATGAATATTACCTGCTGATTGAATTATTTTTAAACCTTGAGTATCACCATCGTTTACCGCCGAAATACCATCAAGTTCATCACCGATAACCGAGTCCGCAGTTGAAATTATTGTTATACCATGTCCATTATTTACGGCGTTAATTCCATTGGCTTGCCCATGAACATTGGCACCAACAAGTTCGGTAATGTTTAGATCTTGAGTAGAGGTACTATTTATAGTTCTTATTCCATCACCTTGTTTACCCGTGACATCACTAGAAATCGTAATACCTGTTGAACCATTACCATTATGGTTAATATTAATACCATTTTTGCCACCAATAATATCTCCAGCAGATTGATATAAAGTAATGTCACTAACACTATTATCACCAGTATAGTTATAACCATCATCATCAGATTCAATATGACTGGATAGTAATATTTCTACTGGATTGTTAAAGTTAGTGGCACCAAAAAGTGAGTTAATATAAGCATTGATTTGTTTATTAGATAATTGATTATTAGATAAATTTTTATTGGCAATCTCATTAGTAACTTTTCGGCTGCAATTATTAACGAGTAATGAATTATCACACTGAGCATAACTCATTGGTGTCATGACTAATATTAAACTGATAGCTGGTAATAAATTAAGTAAAAATAATCGACTTTTAGATTGTGCTTTTTCTGATGTAACGATGTAGGCTTGACGTTGTGCATTCCAAACTAACTTAAATACTTTATTCATTATTTCCTCTCCAAAATAAATCTATATTGGTAAAACAACATTTTTATTTGAAAAATCTAATAGAGAATTTTTAAGTAGTGCTATTAAGTGCATGGCAATTTGCTTATTACAGCTAAGAAATCAATACAACTGTGGAGCGGGCAAAATTTCGAATAAATAAAAAAGACTTTATTTATCAATAACAATAAGACAAAATTAGTAAATAATTAAAAAAAGAAAAAGAAAAACTATATTATGAATAATTTAAATTTTACAAAAAGAAAACTGACGGGAATAGAGTGCCATTTTTACCACATAGTAGGTAAATTGGCAATTAAAAGAATAAAATATATTAATGCGTCTAAAAAAGAAAATGAGTTTTATACGAGTGAATTTTTTTAGTATTTCCTAAATTATTCAATCTATTATACGCAACAGCCTTTTATCTGCTCGGATCAGATAATATAAACTTAATTATTTAATAAGTTAGACGAAATTTTATTCGCTTGAAATAAAGTAAATTCTAAATCAACAAGATCATAAATACAAAACGGATCTAATTTCATAATATTTTTAACTTCTTCAAGTGAATCACTCATTACTACAATAATTGCACCTGTTTTATCCTCTAAAGGACCTGACGCGATAAACTTATTGTTGGCAAAATACTCATCTAAAAATTTATTATGTTCTTCAAATTTAGCTAACAATTCTTCCAAAGGTTTTTTAAATTTAAAAGTTACAATTATCATTATATATTCCTTATATATTTTAAATTATTTAGATAAATCTTTAGCTAAATTTTTCAGAACTAAAAAGTTTGGCTTATTGTGATCTTTTATCATAAAAAAATTAACGATGGTTAATTGTGCAATCAAAAAATCAATCCGGGTTTACTAGTAAATTCATTTTTTAGCTTTAAGATTTTTCAATAGTCTATTAACTATCAGTGGATGTAGTACAGACACTGGTGCCATATATACCTTGCCGATAAAATTATGATTTTTGACTGATGTAATTACATATAATTTATTTTGTTTATCATTATCTTCAATTAAACGAAGATGTAAACAAACATCTAGATGATGATCTCTAACGATTAAAGTTAATTTATCTTTTTCTAACTCAATAACGTTAAAAAAATGCACTATATCACCAATATTAGGTATATTTTCACCTAACTGTTCAAAACCTTTTATTGTTCTAATTCCAACCATTAGGCCTAAAAAATCTCTCATCTGAAATAATATTTTAAGCCATTTCGGTTGAGATTGAGTCATCATTCTATAAGCGTCATAAGCAGAAATATCTTTAGGAAGAGAGGTAGTTTGGTAACTTAAATAATTAATATCTTCCGCAATTAAAGTTACCTGATGGTTTAATAAATTATTTAATTTATTAATAATATTTGTTTTCTTACCATCCATCACTAACTCAATTGGCAAGTAAATAAATTATTAGCTAATTTTGCTGTATGATTATACATTTATCAATCAATAATATATAAATAGTTATTACTTGCAGTTTTATTTAATTTTAGTTATTTTTCTACCAAACACCCGTTGAGGCGCCACCATCTACTATCATTGTCATTCCAGTCACAAATTCACTTTGCGTTAAATAAACAGCTGCATCAACGATATTTTGCGGATTGCCAATTTTGCCCATAGGAGACATTTTAGCTAAATTTTCTCTATCTTGTGCATTATGAATTGCATTTAGTGGGGTATCAATTACACCTTTAGCAATGGCATTCACTTGTATATTTGATGAAGATAATTCTAAAGCTAATGCTCGCGTATAATGTCGCTTTAACTCAAGATGCAGAGGCTGACTTAGCTGCCATTTATGACTATATAGCAGAGTATGACTGCTTTGAAAATGCCAATTACGTATTGGATGAACTATTAAAAACTGCTAAGAATTTAAGCCATTTTAATGAAAAATGCTGTATTCCTAAAGAGTTACTAGATTTAGGCAATCGTGATTATCGTCAAACCTTGTTTAAATCCTACCGGCTTATCTACAAAATCATCCACCAACAGGTCGTTATCTTTTTAAATTCCGATGACAGACGTGATATGCAAGCATTATTAACGCGGCGTTTATTAAGGTAGGGTGTATTACAAATTAGGGGTTATAAGGCTAATAATTAGCCGTTATTGCTATACCATCAATGACTTTTTATTCTATGGAATTATGTTATATTGATAACATTAACAAACTCACTCTTACACAGTGTACCTCATAATGGATATAAAACTCGTTAAAAACGATAAACGTTATATAGAAGGCACGGATGATGTCTGCTAATCGTTCAAACAAGATTAGTAAGATTTAATTGATTTCTATCCACTAAACGTGACAGTTAAAGTTTAGGATAATACCATTAAAAATGGAGTTATAGTACTAATGGCCACAAGTCAGCATTAGTACAGTTTTAAACATAGTTACTTGAAACGATCGTCTAATAGTGCATACAAGTTTCTACGACTATCTATCACCATTTCAACAGAAACTATCTTTGTTGTTTCATCAATATAATAAATAATCCGATAAACCTTAAAGTTGATCTCTCTGTACTCTATCATCCCATACTCATAAAGTTCATAAGGATGAGAACCACGTTGGGGAAGTATCTCAAGTTTTTTAATAGTCTCTCTAAGCTGATTAAATACATATCTAGCATTTTCAATACAATCATATTTTTTAATATATTGGTAAATCTGGTTGATATCTTTACTGGCAATATCAACGATTTCAACTCTATATTTGACCGTCATGATTAACTTTCGCTATCTTTACTTAGAATCTCATCAAATACCTCATCGACTGAACGACTTTGGCCTTTTTGTCGTTGTTGACTTGAGATAACAAGTCGCTTTAACATAGCAATCGTATTCATTTGCCTATCATACTCACTCACTTCCACTAAAACAGCTGTAGCTTCACCGTTTTGGGTAATAACTAACGGCTGTCTATCTTCAGCTAATTTGCTCATGACTTCACCCGTATTGTTTTTTAAGTAGGTAATAGATTTTACTTGTCCGCTTAAATTCATAATAGGCCCTTTAATGATGCTTTTTAATGATTTAATTATATACCTAATTAGGTTTTTAAAAAGAATTAAATATTTTTTCTAAACATCTAGTTATATTTTCTTGATGAGTTGATTGATAATCTAGCTCATTCCACAGCGAATAAAATTGTGGTCAATCTTGCTAAATCTCTTCAAAGAAGGTTCAACAAAACCAACCTCTGGATTGCCCATTTGCTTATATTTAGGATTACTTTCCTGCACCTGAATATTTTTAGATTCGTGTTGTACTTTTCAACAATATTTGACATCATCAAGAATTGAGTAGTTTTTTTCTCAGGCTTTAATCATTAGACCATTAAATTTATTAATTCCATAGAGATAAAGACTCATTATTTCAATGAAATAATTATACACTGAAGTTTAAAGCCAATGTACTACCTGGCTTCCGAGGTACTAAATCAAGTACACAGTACTCATATGATATCTTACGTTGCAAACGATTGTAATAAAGTAAGTTTTTAACCTAAAACATGAATTTCACAAGGGCTTATGGGATAAGCTTTATATAATAAATAAAATCATAATATTACAGGTCTTTATCTGAAGTACTACCCAGTTTCTGATGTACTAAATTAGGTGCCACTTATGCTTGGTTGGAGTGGGTATGAAAAGAGGGGGTAAGCTATATTTATTAGTAATATCAATATTTTAAATACAAAAGAAAAATATTTATACAACTCGAACCGATATTACAACTAATTGATTTGAATAGTTTTTTTGAATTGGAGCGGGAAACGAGGTTCGAACTCGCGACCTCAACCTTGGCAAGGTTGCGCTCTACCAACTGAGCTATTCCCGCATATTGATTGCTTCGAAAGAAGTGGTGAGCATTATACAAAAATATTAGTCTATGGCAACCTTTTTTAACCGTTATTTTTTATTCTTCCAGCTAAGTGTTTCAAAAACACCAAAAATAAAAAGTCTAAGTGCTCTAAATTTATCCTGCTGCTTTTCTTGGTTGGTCATTGTTGATTGTAATAACCAAGCTTGTAAGCCATGAGTTATAACAAATGCAGCCAATCCAACGTAAGCAACAATATTGGCTGGCTTTGGAAATGGATGAACTAAGTTAAATAATAAAAATAACCATATAAATGAATAGATTGATTTGCCCAAAAGTATAAACATTATTTTTCTTCTCGTATAAATAAATAACTATGAACTTGGCCGGCGGTTTTTTCCCGATGTAAATACCAATTTGATGGGATATAACTAGTTAGATCATGATTTGTTTCAGACTCGATGTAAATATAAGCTGATGAAGTAAGCCAATGATTATTTTCAAGGAGTTGTACTGTCTTTTCAATCAATGATTGATGAAAAGGCGGATCGATAAAAACAACATCAAATTGTTTTTGCGCAGGTTTATCTAACCATTGAAAAGTATCGGTTGCATAAATATCAATATTATTACTGGCAATGAGTTGTTTATTTTTTTTCAGCTGATTAGCTGTTTGCTTGTCTTTCTCTAATAATGTGACTGATTGAGCTCCACGTGATGCAGCTTCAAAACCTAATGATCCACTACCTGAAAAACAATCTAAACAATTGCTATTTTGTATAATTGGCATTAACCAATTAAACAAAGTTTCTTTTACCCTATCTGTGGTTGGACGCAGGCCTTGTTTATCAAGAACTGATAATTTTCTACCGCGCCATTTACCACCAATAATTCTTATTGAACCATTCATATAATAACCTTACTTAGAATAGTTCTTGAGTATTGCCTTGTGAATCCGTCACACTAGTACCAACTTCTTGTGATCCATATGTAGTTGGCTCAGTTCCTTTAATAAAGTATTCAGACATTGTTCTTGCACCAGAACCTGGTAACATTCCGGTTCGTTGATCAATTGTCACTGAAATCACATTATCTGGTTTTACATCTTGTTTTTCTGGCACATCTTCAAGAGCAACTTTCATATAGTCAACCCAGACTGGGTTAGCTGTAACTGCACCAGCTTCGGCACGGAAAGTCCGCCCTAAAGCACGACGGTGATCATCAAAGCCCATCCAAACCGATGTGACAATATTGCCACCAAATCCAGAAAACCAGACATCTTTCGATTGGTTAGTGGTACCAGTTTTACCACCAACATCTTTTCGACCTAAGGCTTTTACACGCCATGCTGTACCTTGCCAATCCGAACCACCAAAAACAATGGTACGTAATCCATCTTTCATAATATAAGCAATACCGCTATCAACCGTGTGTGGCGCATATTTAGGTGTTACATCAACGGTTTTGTTATCATTATTAATATCAGGTAGGATTAGATTATCTTCTGACTTAAGATTTGCCTCTTCTGGCTCTTCATTACCTATTTCATTCGATTCATTTTCAACGTTATCTAACGATACAGAAACTGAATCAAATTTAACAACCTCATCGTTACAATTATGGCAAGCAATTAATGGTTGGTGTTGATAAATAACACCACTGTCATTGTCGTGTTCAATTTTTTCAATTAAATATGGCGTAATTAAATAGCCACCGTTCACGATTACTGAATATGCTCTAGCAACTTGTAAAGGTGTAAATGATGCAGAACCTAAGGCTAACGATTCATTATGAGAAATATTTTCTTTCGGGAATCCGAAACGTTCTAAATAGGTTGCCGCATAGTCAATACCTATAGCACGTAACGCCCTTACCATCATCACGTTTTTAGACATTCCTAAACCGATTCGCATTCTTAAAGGACCTGCATAGTTAGGAGGAGAATTTTTTGGACGCCATGTTACACTTCCAGTAGTCCGCACAATAGGTGCATCATTAAGTAGCGTAGCCATGGTTAAGCCCTGTTCTAAAGTTGCTGTATAAATAAATGGTTTTATATTAGAACCTAACTGACGTAATGCTTGTGTTGCACGATTAAATTTACTTAAATTGAAATCATAACCACCAACAATTGCCTTAATAGCACCATTATCCGAATCAAGAGAAACCAATGCGGCATTAACAGCTGGTATTTGCGCTAAGCCCCAATTATCACCAGATTTTTTTACCCAAATTAGTTGACCTGCTTTTAACGTGTCATTAACTTTTCTTGGCAATGCACCTTGTTGATTATCATTAATAAATTTTCTTGCCCATTTCATATCTTGGTAAGCAATATTAATATTACTTTTGTCAGATAATACAGCTGTTGCTTCCTTATCATTCGATTCTAATACCACTGCTGGGCACATACCGCTATAGCAAATATATTTGTGTAAGGCTTCTTGGATTTGCTCTTCGTTTAATGCTGGCTCATTATTTTCCCATAAGACTTTTTCGGGGCCTCGATAGCCATGTCGCATATCATAATCAATAATATGTTTTTGAACTGCTTCAGTTGCTGCAACTTGATCAGTTTTAGAGATGGTTGTATAAACTTTATAACCGTCAGTATAGGCATTTTCACCAAATTTATCGTACATAAATTGTCTTGCCATTTCAGCAACATATGGTGCAGAAAATTCAATATTTGGCGTATGGTAACTGGCATTTAAAGGTTTCTTAATTGCTTCATCATATTCAGCTTGAGTAATATAAGATTGGTCTAACATTCGTCCCAAGACCCAGTTACGTCTAATTAACGCCTTATCTGGATGAGAAATCGGATTAAACGCTGAAGGAGCATTTGGTAAACCAGCAAGTAATGCGGCTTCATCTACGGTTAACTGATCAGGTGTTTTACCAAAAAAGGTAAATGATGCGGCAGCAATACCATATGCTCGCGATCCAAAATTGATCATATTAAGATATAACGCCATTATCTCGTCTTTAGATAATTCTTGCTCCATACGAATAGCAATAATCATCTCTTTTACTTTACGAGATATGCTTTTTTCCGGTGTTAAGAAAAAGTTTTTAGCAACTTGTTGAGTAATAGTACTACCACCTTGTGAAAAGCCTTTTTGTTTTAATCCTACATACATTGCTCGTACAATACCAATTGGGTCAATCCCAAAATGTTCATGAAAACGAGCATCTTCGGTAGCAATAACAGCATTTACGACAATTGGTGGAATTTCATCATATTTTAATGGTATTCGTCTACGTTCACCAAAGACAGCAATCAATTCACCATCTTTACTTAGCACTTGCATAGGTGTTTGTAATCTAACATCTTTTAATGTTGCAACATCCGGTAAATCTTTTGAATAATAGCTATAACCAGCTATACCTATAATTAAGCCACAAAGAAATAAACCTATAAAAAGTTTAAGACAAAATTTTAATATTTTTAGTATTATCACAAATCATTCCTATCCAATTGATTTTTTGATCAAAAAAAGATAATAAAACTGTTGTTATATTTATTATATCAAATCATTTTTAACCGACGAGTATACTACTTACTCGATAAGACTCAAAATAAAAAGCAGTAATTATCTATATTTCAAATAATATTTGAATCAGATTTTTAACCATTAACTCTTTTAATTTAAATGAGAAATTTAGCTTAAAATTAATTGCAATTCTTATATTTCGTTACTAATACGTTGATTAATAAATTACCATCAATACATGATAGAACAGTGCAAAAATTGTGAACAAATTGTCGATTTTAACTGTATTGCCAGTAAATTATTCAAGGATTTTACGTATTATCTCACAATATTTTTATATTTTTAAATAAAACAAATAAATTGATTAAATAATTGTGTTTTACATCTAATTAAAGAGTAACAATATGTGGAGCACAAACCTTACTCCATCTTTTTTACAATTATTAGGTTCTTGCTGTTTTTATTTAATTTTAATAATCATCAGCTTAATTCAGTTTGCCAATACATATCTAAATTGTTATACCTATATTTTAATTTTAGTTTTAATCGTTGAATGGTGGCGTAGTGTCAATTATTTCAGAACTATTAACGGAGAACTGGCATTATTTGATTATATACATCAAATTTATTGGCATAAACAACGTTGGCATTTAATACGAAAACCACTACTTTTACGTTATATGGTAATTTTAAATCTAAAATCATGTCGCGATGGCAAAAGAAGAGTACTGTTTTTAATGATCGATAACCTTGCGCCTAATGATTGGCGCACACTACACTATCATTTAAAACAAATTGATTTATCATAATGAAAATAAATTTAATTGAGAATTATTCAGATCAATTTATTAATGTGATTTTTTAATCCAATATTCAAATGGTACTGATTCAATTTGCGCGTTAACTAATTGATGGTCCATATGCCGACAAAAGCTAGGAATATCACGAGTTGTAGCCAAATCATCAGCTATAACATGTAGAATTTGGCCAACAGCTAATTCTCTAATCGCTTTACGAACTAACATAATGGGTTCTGGGCAACGCAGGCCCAGAGTATTAAGATCTTTATCAACAATCATATTTATGGTTAATATAACTATTCAAATTAAAGTAAAAGATTAGCTAAATAGTGAGGTACAGCATCATCAGCATTAGAGCCAATTACTTCAAGTTCAGGAAGTAACGACTTAAGTTCAGGGCTCGCATCTTTCATAATACAGCCCTTCCCTGCCATTTTTAACATTTCATAATCATTCATACCATCACCAAAGGCAATACTGTCTTTAAGTTGATAACCTAAGCTTTCAACCACTAACTTTAATGCACTACCTTTAGTTACATTTTCCGCCATTACTTCAAGACAGTTTGCTGTGGAAAAAGCAATACTAACTTTTTTACCAAATTGTTGTTCAATTTTGTGTTTTAGTTCGACTAAGTGATGGTTATGTGCAACATCAGAAGTGGTAAAATAAATTTTGGCAATATCATCAGCAGCAAAGTTACGCGGGTCGAAGAATTGATATTTAAATTTTGTATCAGTGAAAAAACTAAGCGAATATGCATCTGGTTTATTAATTAACCAATCATCACCACGATAAACATGTGTATAAATATATGGACTGTCCTGACAAATTTGTGCTAATTCACAAGCTATATTAGCTTCAAAACTGCGACTAAAAACTAAATTACCACGACTATCATGAACTCTGGCGCCGTTTGCGGTTATCATAAAAGCATCGATTTCCATATTTTCGCGCATTTGGCCAACATCGATATGGTGTCGACCAGTAGCAAAGGCAAAGTGAATTCCCATTTGACGTAAAGCTTGAAGAATTTTTTTAGTAAATGGCGATAAGCTATGCTCAGTATTTAGCAAAGTACCATCTAAATCAGAAGCGACAAAATGAAACATGATATTCTCAACTTTTATAATAAATTGTAATTTTAGCGACTATATTTTGCTGTGAGTTAATATGCTCAAAACAAAGTAACAAAATAAGATTGAGTATGATACAACTCCATGACTATTTACTCAACTAATTGCGGCGTAATAAAGATAACTAATTCTCTTTTTTGTTGTTTTTTTGCTTTGTTTTTAAAAGCATTACCGATAATGGGTACATTGCTAATGCCTGGAACGCTATTTTTACTAACATTATTAATTTGTTGGAAAATTCCACCTAATACAACAGTTTCGCCACTTTTAATTTTGACTTGTGTTCTAATTTCCTGTGTTTCAATAGCTAGCGCTTCGCCCCCATCACGTCGCTTTATTGAACGACCAGCCGTATTTTGTGTGATATATAAATCTAATATCATTTGATCGTTAGCAATAATTTTCGGGGTAACTTCTAAACCTAATACAGCTTGTTTAAATTCAATGGATGTTGATCCATTACCACCATTTGAAACTTCGTAAGGGATTTCTGTGCCTTGTTTTATCGAAGCCATATTTTGATTTGCCGTTAACAAATTCGGACTTGCTATAATTTCTAACTGGTTTTCTGATTCTAGTGCCGAAAGTTCAAGATTTAACAAACTACCTGAAAGTTTTGCTAAATTGAAGCCAACCGAAGATGCTGCATTGGTGACACCAAAGTCAACATCAAACTTACTCAATACTTGTGATGAGTGCCCCGTATATCCCCACTTTATGCCTAACTCATCCATACTTTGCTTATTCATTGTGACAATATGAGCCGAAATATGTACTTGAGGAATTGGCTGATCCAAACTTTTAACTAATTTTTTAATGTTAGAAAATTGTTTAGACATATCGGTAATAATAATTGAGTTAGTTCTTTTATCGATAATCGCTTTACCTCGCTCAGATAATAATCCTTGTGATTGAATTGTTTCAACTAGATTACTAAGGTCAGCATGATTAACTGGAATAGTTAGTAAAGTTAGAGGCTCATTTAACTGCAGTTCTTTTTGTTCTAGTAATTTTTTTTGAAGCAACTCCTCTGGATCATCAGCTTTTGATATAAATAAGATATTATCGTCAATTTCAGCGCGTAAATTTGCAGAATTTAAAACAACTGTTAATGCTTTTTGCCATGTAACATTTTGTAGTTTAATGGTTTGTTTGGTTGACAAATCATCGACCATGACTAAGTTCATTTGTTTATTGTCAGCAAGTGCTTGCAAAATTATGGCAATGTCTGTTTGATAAAAATTTATAGAAACTAGATCGTCCGATTCAGCACTTGATAAAGTTTTAGGATTTGCCCAACATGACATAGAAAAAAGAATAGCTAAAATAACAATATTTAAATATTTTTTTGCAAAATTTTTTAAAATCAGGCCAATTTTAAACATTAATCACAACCTTAAACTAGAATAGTCACTTATTTTGTCAACGGCATTGTCCATAACACATTATGATTGCAATAGTTAGGTAAACTTGCTTGCCATAAAAGTTTATCGTCTAATACAGCACTTATAGTCCATGGAAACAAAATATGCGGTATAGTATTATCAGTAATCGCTAACCAATTATTTTCAGAAAAAAGCCATAATTGTTGGTAATGGTTCTCTATGCGATGGATATAACCTTTATATTGCCAAACTTGGATCTGTTTATTAAGAATATCTGTCTGCTCCTGACAACTAAAATTAATAGTTTGTAAAAAAGGATCCCTTGTTAAATGAATATCTGCATTAACATTAAAACAACAAATCATTAATAAAAAAGAACTGATAATAAGATAATGATTCATTTAATATCCCTTTTAATCAATATGCTAAATTTAATTAGCAAATAAGTATCTTGTTTATCAATAATAAAATTCTGAAAATCTAAATAATAAAAATTGTCATTTAATTCACTAATAAATTGCATAAAATTAATAAACTGCCCTTGTAGCTCAATATGCCAATAACTTGACGATTCATTTTTCTCATATTTAAAGGAAGTTAAGTGCAATTGATTACGTTTGATTGCTTTAGCAAACTCAAGTTCTGTTAGTAAAGTTAGCGAACTATTTTTAGCAGATTGATAACGTTCAATTTTTGATTGAAGTAATTTAATTGTCGTTTTCTTTTCTTCATATATTGCAATTTGCATCTCAGTTTGTTGTTTTAATTCTTGAATAAAAAACTGATAACAGATAAAAAACACAATTGAAGGTAACAAAAGGCTGATTAAATATTGTTGCCAAATAGGTCTATAAAAAAAATCATTATTCATTTAATTCAATATCCATTTGAAATAACAAACTGTCTCCAATATTTTCAATATTTTTCACCTGGCTACTATTTACCTCATGACTGGATAAAAGTTGCTGATTAAAATTAATAATATCTACATAATTAATACTTTGACCGGTAATTTTTATCTTTTGTGCTTCATATTCATACAATCTTAACCAAATTGTCTCCGGCAGAATTTCTGCAAACATTTGTAGCGATTGTTGAATCTGTTTTTGACTTGGTGAAGGATTAGGAATAAAACTTGCTAATTGAGCAGACAATTGCTGTTCTAGCGCTTGTTGTGTTGATAGCTGTTTCGAATATTGAGTAAATGTAGTTTGGCTATCAAGTAAAAGATAAAAGAAGAAACAACTCAATAAACCAATAAAGCTAACCATGAAAAGTAGTAATTGAAACTGATGCTGCCTTGCTTTTTGCTGGCGCCACGGTAAAAAATTAAATCTAATATTATCAAACTTACTATTAATAGAAAGCAAATTTAAACCATGTTTTTTGGATAAATCTATCCAATAATTGGCTGTATCACTCTCACAAATAGCAATCATAATAGTTTTAGGATGACCTGCTAATGACACAAAATCGAAAAACATATTGTTTGCCGGTAACTGAAATAGTTTACTGATTATTGCTTTTACATATAAAGTTAATTCTGCTGAATTTAATTTCACCTCAGGATAAGCCGTTTTCTGAAACTGAACGTAACTTTGGCCTAAATTCAGTGCTATTGCGGTTAATTTTGGCTGCTGTTTTTTTAAATTTTGTATCAGTTGCTCAATATCAGTCGAGTTTTGATAAGGAATATCAGCTAAATTTTTATTATTAGAATGTTCGTTAAGGGCTTTAACAGTTACCACTTGATAGCTTAATATTTCTGGTTCGATTGTAATAACAGCACATTTTTTATTAAAAAATATCATATGTATCTTAAATAATATTGATTAGTGATATCACAAAATAATAATCATAAGTAGCTGTAAATAAGCCAACAATATGCATATTTGCGAAGTATCATCCAAAAAATGTCTAAAATTAAACCGAACAGGGTTAATTTTAAGGAAAATTAAAAAAAAAGGTTGACTGAAATAAGACGTGCCTTATAATGCACATCCACACGGTAAGGGTGATTAGCTCAGTTGGGAGAGCACCTCCCTTACAAGGAGGGGGTCACTGGTTCGAACCCGGTATCACCCACCAATTCTTACCGTGATGTTTTAGAAATAAAACACTTGGGGTGATTAGCTCAGTTGGGAGAGCACCTCCCTTACAAGGAGGGGGTCACTGGTTCGAACCCGGTATCACCCACCACTTTTACTATCTTAATGGGTTGTTAGCTCAGTCGGTAGAGCAGCGGACTTTTAATCCGTTTGTCGAGCGTTCGAATCGCTCACGACCCACCACTTTTTTCTCTTTCACCTATTCCACTACAGATAAATTACTTAGCGATGAGAACGCTAGCGTTCGACAAATTCGTCTGGAACGAATTTGAACAACACAAAGTGTTGGCCCTGAAAAGGTGAGGCTCACGATGTGCCGAACAATCTAGCTCACGACTCAACATTTTTACTAACCAAAAGAAAATTATTGATACTTTTGTAAACTTGCTTATAAAATAGCTAAATTACATAACGACAATAGATTTATCTATAACGAATAAATTCGCTACAGTCCTTTTACAGTAATAAAATTACTGGGTATATAATGAAAAAATTAATTCTAATCCTATTATTAGGTTTGTTCACCTATAGTTCAACTTTTGCTGATGAACAACCTGAATTAAATTTTGAAAGTGAATATCAAAAAGCTACAGAACAAAATGATCCTGAGGCTCAATATCATGTTGGAATAATGTATTTTAATGGTTATACAGTTAAAAAACGGATATTTAAAGGTATTGAACAAGGGGCAATTAATGAGCCCGAACAAAAAACTGAACCGGATTATAGCAAGGCAAAAGAATGGTTTGAAAAAGCAGCTAAACAAGGACATATTGGCGCTCAACATAGTTTAGCTATGTTGTATTATAACGGACAAGGTACAAAGCAAAATTATCTAAAAGGTATTGAATGGGATACTAAAGCAGCGCAAAAAGGAGATCCTGTAGCACAATATACTTTAGCAACTATGTATTATAAAGGCACCGGTGTTAAACAAAATTATTTTAAAGCTAAACAATGGTTTGCTAAAGCTGCAGAACAAAACTATTTAGATTCTAAAGACCATTTGGCAGTAGTTTCCAAAAAAGTTCAGGCAATTATCAAGAAAAATAATCAAGCAAAAAAACAAAAAACTAGCAGTGTAGATTGTGGATGTAGTTAAAGCAGAAAAAAATTATCATATTTTTTAATTTATTGCTTATTTATAGTTAAAAACTCCACTGAAAATAATAATTGTGCTATTGCCTTAACTAAATTCAATAGCACAAAATAGACAACTTAAAGCGTTAAACCATAACCTAATGGATATAATGCCTGCATGTCGTTTGCTAAATCAGAAGATTGTTTTATAACACTATTCATTGAGTCTGGTAATGCAAATGGTAATTTAGCGCTGAATGGTTGACTATCCAATAATCGTTTAAATAACACATCATCATTTACACCAAAATTTGCAACCACTGCATTTGCTATTTGTTTTACCGGAGTTAAAACTGCAGGTCTATCTAAATAAACAGTGACTACAACGGGATGTTTTTTACTTGCGTCATTAATAAATTTTATATCTTTATCATCAGCAGTATATTCTAGTGAACCTTCATGATATCTTGCACCAAAGAAGTAATTTTTATGTTTTTGTTCATAAGGCGCATTAACTCTAGCAACAACCACATCAGCTTGATCTAATTTATCAACAATAGTTATTTTACCTTTTAAGGTATTTTTAGCATCTTCAGCAAAACCATATAAATAGACTTTACTACTGGATTTCAATGGCAGAATCTTATCTTTATTTTCTAATAAAACCAATGAATCAAATTGCGCTTTATCAGCAACTTTTTGGAAATCTTGATTGCCAACGAAACGGCTTGCTTCATTAGGATCAACATAAGGATTTTCAAATTGTCCTAAAGCAAATTTTTGCGTCAAGATTGCTAAAACTGCACTATCAATAGTTTTTTCATCCAGTTTATTGTTTTTTACAGCTGACACAATAACAGAGCTATTGCTCACTCCACCAAATTGTTGAACACCGGCTTGAATAGCTTTAATAAAACGTTGCTCAACAGTAAGATCTTCTACTCCCCATGGCATTCCTTCCGCTTTAGGAGCTATATCAGGCGGGTTACCGTTGATACAAACTTCATTACAATCTTTTGTAATATTCCAATCACTAATAATCACCCCTTTAAATTGATAAGTATCTCGTAATAGATCTTTCAATAAATAGCGATTAAAACCTCCGCCGACAGGTTCAATTTTATGATCATTTAATTGGGCATTTTTTAAAATAGAATAAGTCGGCATAATTGCAGCCACATTGACCTCAAATGCACCAGTGAATGGTATGATATGTTGTTCTAAACTGTTTTTATGAGTATAGAGTGCATATTTACCATAAGAGTTATGACTATCTAACCCCTCTTCTGCAGCACCATAACCAACCCAATGTTTAACGACGGCAGCCACACTTTGTGAATTTAAGCCAAGTTTGCCATTTTGCATACCTGAAATATAACCACGCACCATACTTTTACTTAGCATTGGATCTTCGCCAAATGTACCTTCAAAACGAGACCAACGTGGCTCAGTTCCTAAATCTGCCATAGGAGATAAAGCCTGAGTTACCCCTAGTGAACGATACTCTTGTCGAATAATGTTTCCATACTCATTTATAATTGACTCATTACCAATCGCCGCCATACCTAATGTCCCTGGCCATTGGCTAAATCCAGCTTTACTCGTTACTTTATAGCCATAATAGAAAGTGTTTCGAGGATCAACACTAATGGTAAGAGGAATAGCCAGACGAGAGGACTCTGCAATTTGTTGTAATTGATTATTTTGCTCAGCAAAATCTTTTGGATTCACCTCTAAACGAGTAATTAAACTATTTACCTTATCATCAAGCACTAACTGTTTAATTTCTTCTAAATTATACTTATCTCCATGACCAAGCTCATCGCCTAAACTTTTGGCATTACCATGCATCATCAGCCCTGCTTTTTCTTCTAACGACAATTTGCTAAGTAGATCTTTAGCACGAACTTCAGGCGACAAACGCCAATCTTCAAAAGGAGACAATTTGCCATCTTTATCAAAGTCTTTAAATTCTAGATTATCAATTACAATTTTCTTTAATTGATGGTTTTTAATCTCAACCTGCTCAATAGCAACAGCTTGACCAACAGCCAAAGCCGCACTAACCAATAATGCTAATTTCACTAGTTTATTTGTCATAAGAACCCCTTGTCTATTTACTCAGTATCCAATTAATTTTGCATAGCCGCTAAAACAGATATTCCCTAGTTATTAATATATTTGGCTTTCTTAAAGCAAAAAAACCTAAACACCTTGTTGAGTAAGATGTTTAGGTTTTGCCTGAATAGTTATGTGAACTAAACAGTAACAATCCTAATTTATAAATTAGCATAATATTAAAAACTTACTTTTGTCATAAACAAAAAATATTATAATTGTGATAAATATCACGTTATTATTAGATTAACTAAACATATTCTAGTTATACATTGATAATGATAAAAATTTTTAATGCCAATTAACTAAATAATGCTACATATATGAATGTATTTAGTAACAATAGATATTAAATTTTAGTGACAAATAAGGTGAAACAGTGACCAGATTAATAGTAATGATTAGCTTATTTTTATTTGCAATAAATGCCAGCTTTGCAGTTGAAAATATTGAGGCTTTTTTTGATGAGCAATATAAAAAAGCAACGCAGCAAAATGATGCTGAAGCTCAATTCTATTTAGGCCGCATGTATCTAAAGGGTGAAGGAGTTAAACAAGATTTTACCAAGGCAAAGGAATGGTTTGAAAAAGCAACCGAACAACATCATATGAGTGCACAAGCAGTTTTGGGTTCAATGTACTTTTTTGGTAATGGAATTGATAAAAATAAACAAAAAGGTAAAGAACTGATTGAAGAATCAGCATTAAGTGGAGATCCCATCGGTCAATTTTACTTTGGTGTTCTATATGAAGAAGCCGAACCCCAAAAGACATACAAAGGAATTGAAAAAAATATAGATGATAGTGGATTTTATCAAGACTTTGTCAAAGCTAGAGAATGGTATGAAAAAGCCGCACAACAAGGAAATATGCAAGCAACTTATAATTTAGGCGTTCTTTATGCAAATGGTCGTGGTGTTGAAAAAGATGAATTTAAAGCAAGAAAATATTATGAAATAGCTGCAAAAGGTGGTGATCGTCATGCAAAGCATAATTTGGCTATAATGTACTACAATGGTTATGCTGGACTAACCAAAGATTTGGCTAAAGGTGTAAAATTGGATATCGAAGCTGCCAAACAAGGATCACCATTAGCACAATACAATTTAGGCTTATTTTTCTATGAAGGTACTTATTTTAAGCAAGACTATACCAAAGCCAGAAAATCATTTGAGTTTGCAGCCGCTCAAAATGAAGCAGGCTCCCAATACATGTTAGCAATTATCTATGAACAAGGTTTGGGAGTTGATAAAGATCCAGAACGAGCCAGACATTATTATTATCTAGCTTGTCAAAATGGCTATGAAGAAAGTTGTACTCAGGCTAATGCTAATTGATTTTCAAGTTGAATGTTGTGGGGAAATTAACAACATTCAACTGCCATAAATAATATAAAAAATAAGTCGGTAAGCAATATAGAACATAACGACTCCTACAATTGAGTCCAATATAACCCACATTCTTTTTTGTTTAAATAATGGTATAAGTAACCTAGCACCGTAACCAATACCAAAAAACCAAATAAAAGAAACACAAACAGCACCAATTAAAAATGCCCATTTTTGCTCAGTTGATAAAGTGCCAGCTATACCACCAACAATTACAATTGTATCTAAATAAACATGGGGATTAAGTAAAGTAACAGCCAAAGTAGACAATATAACCTTAGTTAACGCATTCTTTTGTTGCTGAGTAGAATCAATTTGCATAGTGCTGTTACCTTGTATTGCACTCTTGCAGGCATTAAATCCATACCAAATCAAAAATAAAGCGCCCAAAATGGCAAGCACGTCGGTAATGATAGGATTACGACTAATAAATGCTCCGACTCCCCAAATACCGATAGTCATCAAGGTAAAATCACAGATAAAACAAATACCAGCGACAAAAAAGATATGATTTTTTAATAACCCCTGCTTAAGTACAAACAAATTTTGTGCACCAATAGCTATAATCAAACTTGCCGAAATCATCGAGCCACGTAATATTTCTGTCAGCATTGAACTTAACATCGTAAATAAGAAGCATTATACAAAAAGGTTATGCGTATAACTATTAAAACAACAATGATTATGCATCCTTTATAAAAAAACAGTCATACAATTATTAATCATTAAAAATCTGGAAGTTAACTAATCGAAATATGATTAATTAAAAATGTAAACAACAAAGTTTTATTATCGTTGAGTTTATTATCTTATTTAGCACAAATAAAATTATCAGCTTATTTTTAGATTGGTAAAAGCGGTAGTATTTTCTATTAAGCTTATAGCAAACATTGTTAGATAAATTGCAAGGTAACTATCAATAAAGAAACTGATTAACTATTTTGCTATCTTCCTATTATTCGTTACAGTAAAACTTACGATTACTTAGAGGAAGAGGTAAAAAAACCCCCTTTCCTCAAATTTTTTAGCTTAGAAAATGCTTTTAAAATATTTTATCCATTATAAATTCAGACAACTAATAGCTTGATTAAACAAAATCTTGATTATTTATTTGTCTCTAACCAATCGATTTGGCATTTATTTTTATTTAAAATAAGAATGATTATTCCTATAACTAACCAAACACCACCGATGATTTTTGCATAATTATCAATATGTAACAATACAGGTAATAATACTACAATGCCAATAATAGGGATTAAAATATCAAATAAATTAGCTCGCCAACCATTCGAACGTTTTTTAAACTTAAAATAACCTATCACTGATACATGTAACATAATAAATGCACATAAAGCGCCAACAATAGATTAAACAATGCAGACTAATATCAGCTGGTTATTTACTTATAACTATCTGTTATAAGAAAGTTATTAAACATGATCCCTTATTTCATAAGTGTAGGACATTTTGGCTGTCTTACCTAACATAATTGAAGCACTACAATATTTTTCAGATGCAAGTTTAATCGCCTTTTCAACAGCCTCGTTATCGATATTATTACCAGTAATTACAATATGAAAATTAATTGAGGTATACACTTTTGGCGAAGAGGTGGCTTGAGTTTTATCAATGTCGATCCAAAGATCTCGAACATCCTTTTTATTATTTTTCAAAATAGCAATAATGTCGTAAGCCATACAACCTGCAGCACCATGTAACAAAAGCTCCATAGGTCTAGCACCTCGGTTTCGACCGCCATGTTCAAGACCGCCATCCATTACCAAGGAATGCCCACTTGCAGTTTCAGCTAAAAAACCAAACTCATCAATCCATTTCAAACGATCTTTCATTATTTTCCCCTTTCATCAAAAATTAACTAAACATATTTATTCATATTAATTGCTAAATAACATAAGTCTTTTTAAACGATATGTCATCTTTTGAATTATTTTTTCTGATATAAGTCATCAATAATTAACTATCTACTGGTATTTTTAGCTAGCCTCAGTACAATATTGCCATAGTACAGAACCAATACTATTTTAAATAGACTTGCCAAAAAAGTCATTATAACTAATAAATAATCAAATAATTAGTTTTATGAATTCACAATTTAAGGATAGAGTATGATTATTGAATTTATTATCTTGCTTTGTATAGGCGCATTGGCTGGATTACTGGCAGGTATGTTTGGTATTGGTGGTGGAGCGTTAATTGTACCAGCATTACTTATGCTACTCGATTATTTTGGTCATGGCGGGCAATGGATAAACCATATCGCTGTGGCTTCATCTCTAGCAACGATCATTGGTACTAGTTTATCATCAAGTTGGGTTCAAAATAAAAATCATAATATTGTCTGGTCGATCTTAAAAAAGATGGTGTTAGGTTGTATTATTGGCACTATTGGTGGCTCCTACATGACACCTTATATTCCCGGTATTTGGCTCAAATGGATTTTTATTGTTTTCCTCATCTATACAGGCAGTAAATTTATTCTAAAAACTGGAAAAGTTGCGAAAAAACAAGATAACCAATCGACATCATTACCTAACATAATCTATGTATTCATCGGCGGATTAATTGGTGTATTCGCTGCATTAGTTGGTGTAGGTGGTGGTGTGTTAGTGGTACCTTTTTTAAAGAAATGCGGAGTGGATATGCGAAAAGCAATCGGTACTTCTGCGGCATTTACCTTACCTGTTGCCCTTGGCGGTACTATTGGTTACATCATCGCTGGATGGAATATCCAAGAACTACCAAAATACAGTTTAGGGTTCGTCTATTTACCCGCAGTATTATCAATTATGTTAGCTAGCATACCAATGGCAAAAGTCGGAGTTCAAATTACTCAAAAATTACCAATAAATAAACTAATTAGATATTTTGGTATCTTCTTATTATTAATTTCAGTCAAACTTATCGTTTCTTGATTTATACTTAAAATCCCTGTTCTCAAAAATATTAATCGCTCTTATTTGGCGCGATTAATATGACTTCTCTATTTATTCTAAACAAGAATAATTTTACCTGACTCTATTTTAGTTATTCAATCTTGATTTAAGAAACAACAATTAAGATGAAGTACAGAGAGCATAAAAACTGTAGGGTTCATAAAAGTTAATGGCTGGATTGTACATATAACATCACCGCCATAAGGGTAAACGATAAACTGCTCACTTCCTGATTGATCTCTAGTCCAATACAAATAATAGTGACCTGTACCCGCACCAATGTAGTTGGTTAGGTATCCCCATTCAGTAAAAAATCCAGCATTTATTCGACGCTGGTAGTGATTACCAGTAGATGATGGTATGGCTCCGATAGCACCCTGACAGTTATCAGCACTCCATGGTCCTGAACAAACCGCATTAGTTAAGTCCTTAACTTGAGGTACACTGTAACCAATACTCCTACACCATGATAATGCTAAACTATAATTAGAACTTTTATTACCTCGATTGATGAACCATTTCTTTAATTGAAAACCATATTTAATAATTGCATTATCTAAACTATCTCTACCAACCAACTCGAATGTCTGAGGTAAAGAAGGTCTATATATAATACCAGGAGAATCTGATTGCCATTGAGCTTCGTTAGCAACAGGACCGGTAAGTATAACGCGAACAGTGGTACCGGAAGAGTTCGGCGTCATGGTAGCAGTTATTCCATCATGAGTAACCGGATCCCATCTCAATGGCCCTACACCACCAATATCTAAATCAAAATATAGATTATTAGCACCAGTTGTTGGGAAATTCAAACCATAAGATGAAGGATCCCTAGACTGCACAATAAAACATGTACTTGGATCCCACATTGAAGCCGGACCACGAAAGTCTATACCACTAATCTCAGTATCTGAACCATATCTTAATGTAGGTTTCGCAAAACAGATCTTTGGAGGAGCTTTAGGATTAATATAATAAGTCGCACTACTACCACTAAAATCACTACTTTTAGGTACACCATACTGGGTAGATAATGTACCACCATCACTACTCAATACCACTTTATAAGGTGCATTACAAATATCTAATGCGGTATTACGCGATATTTTTTGATTATTTTTATCAGTAATGGTGAGCGTTAAATTACCTGTAACTGCAATACCATTACTGCCTTGACCATCGCCATCATCATCCCCCCAATAATTATAGGGCGCTCCAATAAGTGTATTTAATGCAATTGAATTCGCATTGGTTGGTACTAACATATTAACATTAATTAATGTCTCATTTATATCCGGCAATACAATCGGATTGGTCGACGAATTATTATTTGGCGAATAAGTTCTACCATCAGATAAGCTGATACCAAGTAAATTATTCATATCAGTAACGCGAGTTTGACCACCATCGAAGGTTAAATAAGGTGCATTACCATGAATAAAATTTGTTGTACTAGCAGTCAAAGCATAGCTACTAAATGGAAGCGATAAAAAAAGTAGTACTGGAACTAAATAGAGCGGACTCGATAAAAATAAACTTAAAAATAAAGTTGGTTTTACAGGTTTGGTGTTTGGTGTTTGGTGTTAAACATTATAACGCATCGAGACAACCTCGTCAAGTAACTTCATGTTTAATTTAAACTTTTCCTATTTAAATGACTAAATTATAGTCTATCTAATCACTTTTTATGTGATTTAAAGAAGTATAATTATTAGGAAAAACTACGCAACAATTTTTTGTCTAAAAATTGTTAAGTTTTGTAAAAACAATTATTTTGATACAGAATGAATTGATATTGATTCTAAGTAATTAGGATAATCTTAAGCTATTTTAGCTTTTTAAGATTGATTATTAAAGACGGTTTAGTTTTACCAGGATTATTTAACGTTCGTTAAATTTTATTAATATAATTATACTGAAAATTAACCACTATTTGATTAACCAGTTTTTTATTAGATATTAACAAACTAGCCTTTGATATTTTCTATCCTTAATGTCCTTGATTGTAAGGGCAATTTAATAGCATAAGCCTTGAAAATTATTTTTAACAGTAAAAGAAAATATTGCAAGAACTGATTGTATTTTTACCAACAACTTGAATAGTTATTTGCTTTGATTTAACTAATTTTAAAGTTGTAAAAACCCCTCTCCTCAAATTTTGAACAGAGTTTACTGGAATTAATAAAAAAGGTCGCATTTTGCGGCCTTTAATTTTGTGATTTAACGTTATTTTATCTGGCTTGTTTAACAGCTAATCCTAATTGCCATACCGCCATAGCATAATGTGTACTATGATTATAACGAGTAATTACATAAAAATTAGGTAAACCATACCAAAATTGATAACTATCGCCCATATCTAAACGTAACAAACTAACTTCTTTATGACCTTCTAATGAACTTTTTGGCTTTAATCCTGATTGAGCTAAATGCTCAATTGAATATTTGGTACTAAAACCTGTATCAAGAGAAAGCGCTTGTCCATCAGCAATGACCGCCACTTTTTTATTGCGTTGCCAACCATGTGATTTAAAATAATTAGCCACACTACCAATCGCATCAACTGGATCCCATAAATCAATATGACCATCATGATTAAAGTCAACAGCATGATTTCTAAATGCCGATGGCATAAACTGACCATATCCCATAGCGCCGGCAAATGATCCACTCAAATCAAAGGGATCTACCCCTTCATCACGACACATAATTAAAAAGTCTTCCAACTCTTTTGCAAAATATTGTGATCGTCTTTGATAATGGAATGCTAACGTTGATAATGCATCGATTATCTTTGTTTTGCCCATTACTCGGCCCCAACCTGTCTCAACGCCAATAATACCAACAATGATTTCAGGGGGCACACCGTATTCTTTATATGCTCGTTGTAAATCTTTATCATATTTATTCCAAAAATCGACGCCTTTAGGCAAATTATTTGGTGTAATGAATTTATTTTTATACCGAATCCAAGCGCCATTCGGTACATTTGAAGAGCCTGATTTAGGTGCTTGCTTATCCATTAGACCAATTACCCAATCAAGTTTGTTTGTCTGCTCTAAAACTGTACGAAGCTGTTGACGATTAAAACCATGTTTTTTTACCATCATGGTAATAAACTTTTCTTTATCAACAGATAAAGGTGCACTAATAGGTTTCGGCTGTTCATGCTGTTTCTCTAAATAAACACCACCTTTTACATCTGAATACCCTCGATGTTTCTGCATAGGTGTTTTAGAAGAACCGCCACTAGAACAAGCAGCAAGCCATAAAATCATCATGAGACAAATAACGATACGTTGCATAAATCATCCATATTTAATTAATTAAAATAACGGCGATATATTAAATTATTTATTGTTATTTAACAATATTTTGACATTCTTTCCCTTCTGCAATTTGAGCAATATTATTTAATGTTGTATCAGAAATATTTAACAATGCTTCTTGGGTTAAAAATGCTTGATGACCAGTAAACAGCACGTTATGGCATGATGATAAGCGACGGAATACATCATCTAAAATAACATCGTTGGATTTATCTTCGAAAAAAAGATCTCGCTCGTTTTCATACACATCCATGCCTAACGCACCAATTTTAGTTTGTTTTAAAGCTTCAATGGCTGCGGTTGCATCCAATAAACCACCACGACTAGTATTAATAATCATCACACCATTTTTCATTTTATTAAATGACTCTTTATTGAGTAGATGATAATTTTCTGGTGACATCGGACAGTGTAAAGTAATCACATCGGATTTAGTATAGAGTTCATCTAATTGAACATATTGCGCACCTAATTCAACGACAATATCATTAGGATAAGGATCATAAGCTAAAATATTCATGCCAAATCCTTTTAAAATACGAATAACAGCTTGACCAATTTTACCTGTACCAATAACCCCAGCCGTACGATTATGCATATTAAAACCTGTCAATCCTTCTAAAGAAAAATTAGCATCACGTGTACGTTGATAAGCTTTATGTGTTCTACGATTTAATGTCATCATTAATGCAACAGCATGTTCGGCCACTGCCTCTGGCGAATAAGCAGGAACACGAACTACAGTAATGCCTAATTTCTTAGCTTCAGCCAGATCGACATTATCAAAACCAGCACAGCGTAAGGCTAATATTTTAATCCCATAATGAGCTAATTTTTGTAATACTCGTTTATCCACTTCATCATTTACAAACACACATACAGCATCATATCCTTCAGCAGTAACCACTGTTTTATGACTTAATTTATGCTCATAATATTCAATTTCAAATCCAAAATGCTTATTTGTGATTTCTAGATGTTCTTTGTCGTAATGTTTACTGCTAAAAACAGCAACTTTCACAGTTTTCTTCATAATGGCTACTCCCTTTAAGATAAATTGATGTATTGTTTTGATTTTAAATGATGATTGAAACACATTGTCACATGCTAATTTTGACAACATTGAATGCTGAGTTTTGATTTATTTTGATTTAATTGGCTATTTTAGCCTTGAAAACTGGGCATCAACAAATCTACATATATAGTAAAACGTTTTATGATGGCTTTAGCAATTACTTTTTTTTTTATTATGCTATGATAGCACTTCCCTAAAAACTCACCAATAATGTTATGTAATGAATAACCCGCAAAATTCTATTTTCAAAACTATTTTTAATACAAAAATGCTAATCTGCATTTTCACAGGTTTTGCGTCAGGATTGCCTTTTTATTTATTAATACAACTATTACCTGCATGGCTGGCTAGTGAAGATATCAACATAAAAACTATTGGGATTTTATCTTTAACCCAGATGCCATATATTTTCAAATTTCTCTGGGCACCATTTATGGATAATATTTCTCTATTAAAACTTGGACGACGTCGAGGTTGGATGTTTATATCACAACTAGTTTTACTCTTTTCGATTGCAATTTTAGGTATTTTGTCACCTACGTTAAATATTTGGTTAATAGCTAATATCTGTTTTATTATCGCACTCTTCTCAGCAACCCAAGATATTGCTTTAGACGCTTTTCGGCGTGAATTGTTACTCGATAATGAACTTGGATTAGGTAATAGTATTCATACTAATGCTTATCGTATTGCCGGATTAGTACCTGGTTCACTATCATTGATACTATCAAGTTATTTACCGTGGAACAGTGTTTTTCTCATTACCGCATTATTTATGTTACCAGCAATTATTATGACATTACTGGTTAAAGAACCAATCAATCAAACTCCCAAGACTCATAGTTTGGATGAAATTATTATTAAACCTTTTAGTGAATTTATTACACGCCAAGGTGTTAAAAGTGCCGTATTGATTTTAGCTTTTATCTTTTTATATAAATTAGGGGATAGCATGGCAACGTCCTTAGCTACCCCATTTTATCTAAAAATGGGCTTCAGCCGTTTTGATGTGGGTTGGATTGCTAAAAATGCATCATTATGGCCAAGTGTATTGGGAGCTCTATTTGGCGGTATATTAATGATAAAAATAGGAATTAATCGCGCTTTATGGTGTTTTGGCTTTGTCCAAGTTATCTCTATTTTAGGTTTTGCTTGGTTATCAATCGAAGGACCTTTTGATGAGATTAATACTCATCAAAAAATTTTATTAGCATTAGTAATAGGATTTGAAGCATTAGGTGTTGGCCTTGGTTCAGCTGCTTTTGTTGCCTTTATTGCTAAGACCACTAATCCATTATATACCGCAACACAGTTTGCGTTATTTACCAGTATTGCCTCTATTCCTCGAACACTTATTAATTCGACAACAGGAATTATGGTTGATTATTTAGGCTGGACAAGCTTTTTCGGTTTATGTACGATGTTAGCGATACCTGGTATGGTGTTATTATTAAAAGTAGCGCCATGGAATTTAAAATCTTAGGAGACTTTATGGACAAACTATCTCTAGCATTTGAGTTTAGACATGCTTGTAAACTGTTTGATGAATCAAAAAAAATTAATCATACAGATCTTGAAGCAATTTTAGAGGCTGGTCGTTTATCTCCTTCCTCATTTGGGATGGAGCCTTGGCATTTTGTAGTTGTCGATAATGCAGATATTAAAACTGAATTACGTGCTGCTTGTTATAACCAAGAGCAAGTTACTAGTTGCTCACACTATGTGATTATACTTTACCGTAAAGCCAATAACTTTACTTCACAAAGTCATTATTTACGTCAAGCGGTAGCAAGAACGTTACCTAATCAAAATGATCAAACCGCCATTGATATTGCTTGCCAAGATTTTATTAATTTTACTAAATTTGGCTTAGCAAATGGTTTAACGGTAAATCATTGGTCAGAAATGCAAGATTACTTAGCGGCAGCAAATATGATGACAGCAGCGGCTTATCATGGTATTGATTCTTGTGCTATTGGTGGATTTGAACATGATAAAGTCATCCAGATTTTAGAAAAACATATTCCACAGTTTAGTGGTGAAACTTTTGGCGTTGGACTCTGTTTAGCATTTGGTTATCGAGTTAATGAACAGCAACCGCATATTCGTTGGTCACTTCAAGATGTGACGACTTATTTATCATAATTAATAACAAAATCTCTTCTGTCGCCAATTGGCGGCATGAAGATCAAAGCCTAAAAACTCATTTCATCAACGTATACAGTATTTCAACATCAGTTGATAACGACTGCAAAATAAATTCAATACCAGATAAAATATTACCAATTTGCAGATCACTAATATTTTTTGCGTGGAATTTGGAGTTTTTACCCATTTTATTTCAGCTAACAGAGCGTTCACTGTTTATTGTGAGGATGTGATCATAGTATTTGCTTTTAAATAAAACTGATTTAATCTCATTATTATTTAATAAAAAATAATTTTTAAGATCTAATTGAAAACTTAAAAAATTAATATAAACAACACAAAACGTATAAAGAAAAACCTAATTAAAAAAATAAAAATACAAAGAAATAAAAAATTCAATAGCGATTCAAATTATCAATGCTACCTATCGCTATGATAACCAATTTTTTTGCACGATAATGCTTGATAATGTTAGACTTATCAACTATAAATTGCGCTAACCGTATTTAAATTAGCCAGAATATCAGAATAAAGAAGGATATTACATGAACACCAAACATGCCCGCTTATTGATACTAGGGTCAGGACCTGCTGGCTACACAGCTGCTGTTTATGCTGCACGAGCAAACTTATCACCAGTATTAATTACTGGTACACAACAAGGTGGACAACTGACTACAACCACCGAAATCGAAAACTGGCCTGCTGGCGATCCAGAACTTACCGGACCAGAATTAATGATAAAAATGCAACAACAAGCAGAACGATTTAATACAGAAATCATTTTAGATCATATTGATCGTGTTGACTTTAGCCAAAAACCATTCAAACTTTTTGGTAGTGATACCGAATATAGTTGTGATGCATTAATCATAGCTACAGGCGCGTCAGCACAATATCTTGGTTTACCATCGGAAGAAGCGTTTAAAAGTAAAGGTGTGTCAGCTTGTGCTACTTGTGACGGTTTTTTCTATCGTAACCAAAAAGTTGCTGTCGTCGGTGGGGGTAATACTGCTGTTGAAGAAACCCTCTATTTAGCCAATATCGCTAGCGAAGTTCATTTGATCCATCGTCGTGATAGTTTTAGGGCTGAAAAAATATTAATGAACCGTTTAGCTGAAAAAGTGCAAGAAGGTAAAGTTATATTGCATACTCATCAAATTATTGATGAAATTCTAGGTGATAATATGGGCGTGACAGGTGTTAGAATTCGTAGTAGCCAAGATCCCAATATTTGCGAAGAAATTAATGTAATGGGCGTTTTTATTGCTATAGGCCACAAACCTAATACTGCTATTTTTGACGGCCAACTTGAACTAAATAATGGTTATATAAAAGTGCAATCAGGCACTCAAGGTAATGCAACTCAAACTAGCATTGAGGGTATTTTTGCTGCCGGTGATGTTATGGATCATATTTATCGACAAGCAATTACATCGGCGGGAACGGGATGTATGGCAGCGTTAGATGCTGAACATTATTTAGATAATTTAAAATAGAATCAGCTAAATAATATGTCTTTAGATAAACAACGCCAAACTTATTTACTTAACTGGTTAAAACAACACACCAAAATACACAAGTCAGATTTACGTGCTTCGGTTTTGACTGGATTTATGTTAAGTATTTTAATGATTGCTCAAGCAGCTTTTTTGGCGATTATTTTACAAAGATTAATTATTGAACAACAGTCTTTTTTGACGGTCATTCCTTATTTTTTATCTTTAATTATCATTTTACTGGCTCGAGGATCGTTAATTTATCTTCGTGAAAAGATTAACTTTGCTTTAGGGCAAAAGATCCGTAAGCAAATTAGACAAAAATTAATCGATCAGTTTGAATTGTTTGGTCCAGCTTATTTAAATCAAAGCACTACCGGAGCATGGAGTACGTTAGTTATTGAACAAGTCGATAATTTACATGACTTTTTTGCTCGTTATTTACCGCAAATGCGTTTAGCCAGCATGGTACCAATATTAATTTGTATTGCTATCTTCCCTTTCAACTGGGCTGCAGCCATTATTTTGCTTTGCACCGCCCCCCTGATCCCTATTTTTATGATTTTAGTAGGAATGGGAGCAGCTGATATTAATCGACGCCATTTTAAAGCGTTAGCTTATTTAAGTGGCCATTTCTTAGATCGATTAAAAGGACTTAACACCATTCGTTTATTCAATCAAGGTGAACAACAAACGGAAGAAATCGCTCGAGCATCTGAAGATTTCCGAGTTAAAACCATGCAAGTGTTAAAAATGGCCTTTTTATCCTCTGCTGTGTTAGAGTTTTTTACCTCAATTTCAATTGCTATAGTGGCAGTCTATTTTGGTTTTTCATATTTAGGCGAATTTGATTTTGGTGCCTATAATGGAACTGTTACTTTATTTGCTGGTTTTTTTGCATTAATTTTAGCACCTGAGTATTTTCAACCCTTACGAGATCTCGGAGTCTATTATCATGCTAAAGCCGAAGCTATTGCTGCTGCTGATAATATCGAAACTTTTTTAAATAAAAATTTACCGCAACAAGTTGATAACGCTCAGCCAAAAAATAACTTGAACCAATTGCAAGCAAACAATTATCTAGATATTGGAGTTTTAAAAACAATTGAAGCCAAAGATCTGATCGTACTATCCAATGAAGCTCTGCCAATTGTTGGGCCACTTAGCTTTTCATTACATGCGCCCTTTAAACTAGCCTTAATTGGCACTAGTGGTGAAGGAAAAAGCTCGCTCATGCAAGTATTACTTGGATTTTTGCCTTATCAAGGTTCACTCAAAATTAATGGTATTGAATTTAATCATTTAGATTTAAAGAGTTGGCAACAACAAATCAGTTGGCTTGGCCAAAATCCTTATCTCATTAACGGTTCGATTCGTGAAAATATTCTACTTGGTAAACCCACAGCAACCACTAATGAGCTTAATGAAGTGATAGCCAAAGCACAATTATCTGATGTTATCGCTAAACTGCCTGAAGGAGTGGAGACACAGGTCGGTGAAGATGCGGTACGATTATCAGTAGGACAAGCCCAACGTGTAGCGCTGGCCAGAGCAATGCTAAAACCTTGCCAATTACTAATCCTAGATGAACCAACCGCAAGTTTAGATAAACAGACAGTAGAATTGTTAGCACCATATGATATTGCCACTAACAGTATTACCATAACTCATCAACATGATGATATGCATGATTTTGAGCTAGTTTGGAAACTGTCAAAAGGACAAATTAACGCCATTAAGGAGAGTTTATGCTAACGCTATTACGCCCTTATATTGCACTTTATAAGCACTACTTTTGGCAAATTGTTATTGGACTTGGTTTATCTATTCTTACGCTATTAGCCAGTATCTTTTTGCTCTCATTATCGGGATGGTTTTTAGCCTCTACAGCCGTTGTTAGTGTTGCCGGTTTATATACCTTTAATTACATGTTACCTGCAGCTGGTGTACGAGCAGCAGCAATTACCCGAACAGCATCACGCTATGTAGAGCGTTTAGTTGATCATAACACTACTTTTAAAATTTTAGCTTATTTAAGAACGTTAGCATTTAGAAAGATTTTACCACTCAGTGCTAACCAATTAGCTCAATATCAAAAAGCTGATTTACTTAACCGTTTTATTGTCGATATTGATGCACTTGATCATCTATATTTAAAACTATTTTCACCGATTGTTACAGCATTAGTCATAATTTTGTTGCTGTTTGTCGGACTAAGTTATATCAATTTACCCATTGCCTTAATCATTACTATCGTATTAACAATTACCTTACTCGCTATACCTGTCATTTTTTATCATGCAGGCAAACAGTTAGGAGAAACATTAGCTAAACAACAAAGTGAATATCGGGCGTTATTAATTAATTATTTACAAGGTCAAGCTGAACTAACGTTATTTAATGCGCAACATCGTTACCGTACAAAACTAGATAAACTTGAATCAGACTGGCTTTTTCATCAACAACGTCAATCAACATTAATGGCACTATCAAGTGCACTCGTCGTGTTGATTGCTGGTTTTTTAACTTTATTGGTGTTGTGGTTGATTACTCAATACACATTATCACCTTTAGTTGCCTTATTTGTTTTTGTTTGCTTGGCTAGTAGTGAAATTTTAGCGCCCATTCCAGGAGCATTTATCTTTTTAGGGCAGGTATTAACATCCGCAACACGCACAACAGTCTTATTTAACCAAACACCTGATATCAAATTTATTGAACAAGGCAAAACTATTGATTTATCTATTGCTAAACTACAATTCGATGACATTAGTTTTAGTTATCCTAATCAACCTTTTGCTATTTTAAGTCACTTTTCATTAACTATTAATTCCGGTCAACATGTTGGTTTAATAGGTAAAACTGGCTGTGGCAAATCAACACTGCTTAATTTAGTTACACGCACATGGGAAGCAAATTCCGGCAAAATTTTGATCAATGATATTCCGGTTGATCAACTCGATGAAACCACACTTAGACAAATCATTGCGGTTGTACCTCAGGTTATTACTATTTTTAGTGATACACTTAAACAAAATTTGCTAATTGGTAATCAACAGGCATCTGACCAACAGTTGATCGATGTATTACATCAAGTTGAACTATCAAAATTATTAGCGAACGATCAAGGTTTAAATTTACCATTAGGACAAGGTGGGCGCGCTCTATCAGGCGGCGAAATTCGTCGTATCGGTATTGCTCGAGCATTATTACATAATTCACCACTGATCCTAATGGACGAACCAACTGAAAGTCTTGACCAACAAACCGAACATCAGATCATCGAGCTGATTAAACAAACCTGTAAAAATAAAACATTACTAATGGTCACCCATAGATTAACCAATAATCCGTTGTTTGATCGAATTATAAACTTATAATTTTTGCATTATATATGTAAAATATCGTTATACTCATAGTTCAAACTCTAATCCACAATTTTTTATATTAAATATAACTTGATTAATTTATCGAGTGATATTTAATATAATGCCTATATTTAAAAAATATTGAGTATTGTAATGTGCTTTTTTAGCATTTCTAAACAAATATTAGTTCATTAGCCATATTTTAGTTAATAACTATCCTATAATTGCTTACCCACATTTTGTTAATATTTTCTTATTGCTTAAAAAAATAGGTACCAAGTTTAAGGAGTAACACAAAGAACATGACCACCATCACCAAAATGTTTGACAGCGTAGTTACGGATAAATCCATTTGTCTGGCTCGCAACATACGGTTTTTTCTTATACTCATCGTTTTGCCAAAAATTATAAATATCTGGAAACTCAGCACCACTATACCTTTGCATAGTGCCCCACTCTGTAAAAAAACCTGCACCAATGTGGCGCTGAAAATAATTACCTGACGACAAAGGTGTGGCACTTTCGACGCCTTCATATTTTGCATTGGTCAAGTCTTTAATTTTAGTTGCACGATAACCAATCTTATCGCACCATTCTATTTGAGGCGTAAAATCACCTAATACCTGTCCTCGAAGGATAAACCACTTTTGTAATTGAAAACCATACTTCACAACAACATCATTATTGTGAATATCTTTACCTTTACCTATTAACTCAAAAGTTTGAGGTAATGTTGGCTTTTTCACATGGGAAGGAGAGTCTGACTTCCGTTGTCGATTATCCGCAATATAACCTTTTATTTTGACCCGAACAACACTTGTATCTGGTTTTTTAGGATCATACCCCACATCAATAGTAATACCTCCTTTACCATCATTAGGGACGGCAGACCAACTCAAAGGTTCATGACTGCCACTAATAATTAAATCAAAATATAAACCATTTGCTCCAGTAGTTGGAAAATTTTTGTCATAAGATGATGGAGTAGTTGATTGGACTAAAAATCCCTTTTCAGGATCCCACATTGAATCAGGACCAGCAAACTCATTTTTACTTCTATCCATATTGGGTTTAGCAAAGCAAACCTTTGGTATGACCTTAGGATTAATATAATAGGTCGCACTATTGCCAATAAAATCACTACTATTGGGAACACCATAACTTGTACTCAAAGTTCCTGAAGTACTACTTAATGTCACTTTATAAGGAGCTTTACAGAGATCTAACGTTTCATTGCGGGACACGTCCTTATTATCTTTATCAGTAATTTTCAGATCTAAATTACCTGTAATAGTAATGCCAAGATTATCCTGCCCATCACCATCATCATCACGCCAATAGTTATAAGGCGCACCAATAACCGTACTTAATGGGATTGAATTAGTATTGGTTGGTACAAACATCTCAATATCAGCGAAGCTTTCACCCAAATTAGCTAATTCAATAGGATTAGTCGCCGTTGAATTATTCGATTCCCTTGTAAATAATCTTCCATCAGATAAACGGATATCTAATAAATGATTGGTATCAGTAACTTTAGTTTGTCCTTCATCAAATGTTAAATAGGGTGCACTACCATGAATAACATTAGTTGTATAAGACGATAATGCATAACTACTTGATGAAAATAATAAAACTGAGATAGTCACTAAAACTAAAAAAAATGGTGAAAATAAAAATGAGCTTAAAAATTGAGGAAAAAATAAACTACTAGAAAAAACTAAGCGTTGATTGCAATAACGAGATGATTTTAAAGTATAAGTTGGGCAGGTTTGGTGTTTGGTGTTTGGTGTTTAATATTATAGCTCATAACGACAACCTTGTCAAGTAATCCCATGTTTTATTTAACTTTTTTAAGTTTGTTCGAACAAATTGCAGCCGATTATTGTACTTAAAATCCGCTAAAAGTATAGTGACTGAAAATAATCTATGCAACTTCTTTTAAAGTCTAAATTGTTAACTTTTGTAAATATTATTAGTGAGATAAGCTGTTAACGCTCTGTTTAAACCCTTCACTTCTCCTCAAATTCTTGAGTTTAAAAAGTACGCTCTTCAAAGATATGCTATGCAGGCAATCTACATTCGATGCCTGATTTGTTAAAGGTTAAACGCAACTTATTGTATTTATATGTTTATTGATAGGTACAATTTGTTGCGTTGTATTTGCCAGATTATCAATCATTAACTTTATAGAATTAATCTCCACGACATATCGCTCTTTTGTTAAAAATAGCAATATTAATAATATTAGAATTTCCTTGATTTTTGCCGCCCATATGGAATACAACCTGACCATTTTGTCTCAAACCAAGCGGATAAAAACGTGTAACACCAAGACTATTATAAGCCGTTTTAGAAGCGGTCCATATCTCGTTTGCAAAAAGAGAGTTATAATTACCCAATACCCCCCATTCGCCCATAAAACTGCCTACTCCTCGTATAAAATTTGGATTCCAATCACTATTTCCTTTATATTCTTCTAGTGTATATAGCAATCCCCTACGAAAATTGTCATCTAAAGCTTCATCTCTTGTTGTTTTATATCTTATGAGCGATGAGTGGTCATCGTTACGACAATAATCTAATGTTTTATAAGTTGTTTTGGGAATATGCTCCCAATGTCCACCACGATCTCCACCTCCACGCCAAACATCTCGATCTCCGGGATCGCTAATATCGTCTGATAACTGGTTAGTAAATTCAAGAAGGTTTTGATTTATTTTCGCTGGCCATTTACTCGGTACCGGGATCGTAAAACTATCCATCCAAATCCAATCTCGACCATTAAAGTACTCCATGGTTATTACCGGCGTACCATTTTGAATAAATTGCCATTTTTTTTCTGCCGCATAATTAACCGTGCAGTTTGCACCATAACCATTGATGGTCGATAACCATATTTTGCCACCCCCATTATGTGAATAACAGCGATAACGACTTTGGTCTGCACCTGCACCTATTAACGTAAATGCCGCATTTTGAAAACCCGTGGTCGGGAAGCCACTCCAGCGTGAAAAGCCCCAAAAGTTATGAAATACATTTCCGTCATAACCACCATAATTACCCATATCATTTGGTCTTAAATAGCAGATACTGGGATTATGGGGAATGACGGTATATTCTACCCAACTATTACCATAATAACGATTATTCGGTACACCATAAGGGGTATTAGCTTTGATATCCCTAACCTCTACTCTTAATTTATAGGGCCCACCACAGCTCCATAATTCATTACCTAACCTATCATTCGGAATTTTTGCACCATTTTCATACCATGTCGCTTTTAGATAACCTGATATATATCCCCCCGCTTCATCACCATCTGCATCACCTATACTAAGATAAGGGATATGATGAGCATTACCATCACTGATGACACTATGGGACAAGACTTGATTAAAATGCATACCTGGCGGTGCTTTTATGGCAACCCCGGCATCCCAGGCGCTTATCCAATTATAACCACCTTGACCATTAGGAAAATTCAAACCTATTATTTGACGTAAATCAGTTAAAGGGTTAAAACCATCACCTAATATAATATAGGGAGAATTCCCGGTAATAACTTTGACGGTACTGGCTCTTAGGGATGTTAGTGCATAACTACTTGATGAAAAGAATAAAACTAAAGTAACGGCGAAAACGCTAAAAAGCGGCGAGAATAAAAATAACCTTAAAAATCGAGGAAAAAATAAATTATTAGAAAAGACTAAACGTTGATTGCAATAACGAGATGAATTTAAAGTATAAGTTGGGCAGGTTTGGTGTTTGGTGTTTGGTGTTTAAAATTATAGTTCATAACAACAGCCTTGTCAAGTAATTCCATGTTTTATTTGGCTTTTTTAAGTTAATTTGACTAAATAACAGCCTATTATTGCGCTAAAAATCATCTAAAAGTATAGTGATTGAAAATAATCTATGCAACTGATTTTAGAATCTAAATTGTTAACTTTTGTAAATATTATTAGTCAGATAAGCTGTTAACGCACTGTTTTAACCTTTTTAAAACTCCTTTCCGCAAATTTTTGAGGTTAAAAAGTGCGTTCTTCAAAGATATGCTATGCAGTTAATTCTACCTTCGATACCTGATTTATTAAAGGCAGAACGCAACTGATTGTATTTATACATTTATTGATAGGTACAATTTGTTGCGTTATATTTGCTAGATTATCAATGGTAACATCATAGGATTAATCTCCACGACATATTGAATTGGCTGAAATTGTCACTCCATTACGGTTTATACTTGGTGTAATAGCATATCCATCTACTCGAACATAAAAAGGCTTGTAAGCATCATTTCTATCTGCTGTCCATATCTTATCTCCCCAAAGTGAATTATAACTGTTCAATGCCCCCCATTCGCCCATAAAATTACCTAAACCACGAACAAAACCTCGTGTATTATTATTACCTTTAAGCTCTACAAGCGTATATAGCAATCCCCTGCGAAAATTGTCATCCACCGCTTCCGCTGTTTGGGTTCGGCGTTTTACATTGTTACTATTTCTGCCACTACAATAATCCAATATGTAATAAATTGTTTTAGGAACATGTACCCATTTTCCATGTTCAGCACCTCCATCCCAAACATTTCGATCTCCAGGCTCGTGCATACCGTCAAGAATCACTTGATTGGTAAAATTACTCTCATTGCCCATTTTTGATGGCCATTTACTCGGTACCGGTATGGTAAAACTATCCATCCAAATCCAATCTCGACCGTTAAAGTATTCCATGGTTATTACCGGCGTACCATTTTGAATAAATTGCCATTTTTTTTCTGCCGCATAATTAACCGTGCAGTTTGCACCATAACCATTGATGGTCGATAACCATATTTTGCCACCCCCATTATGTGAATAACAGCGATAACGACTTTGGTCTGCACCTGCACCTATTAACGTAAATGCCGCATTTTGAAAACCCGTGGTCGGAAAGCCACTCCAACGAGAAAAGCCCCAAAAGTTATGAAATACATTTCCGTCATAACCACCATAATTACCCATATCATTTGGTCTTAAATAGCAGATACTGGGATTATGGGGAATGACGGTATATTCCACCCAACTATTACCATAATAACGATTATTCGGCACACCATAAGGGGTATTAGCTTGGATATCCCAAACCTCTACTCTTAATTTATAAGGCCCACCACAACCCCATAATTCATTACCTAACCTATCATACGGAATTTGTACGCCATTTTCATACCATGTTGCTTTTAGATAACCTGACACATATCCCCCCCCTTCATCACCATCTGCATCACCTATAGTAAGATAAGGGATATGATGAGCATTACCATCACTGATGACACTATGGGACAAGACTTGATTAAAATGCATACCGGGCGGTGCTTTTATGGCAACCCCGGCATCCCAGGCGCTTATCCAATTATAACCACCTTGACCATTAGGAAAATTCAAACCTATTATTTGACGTAAATCAGTTAAAGGGTTAAAACCATCACCTAATATAATATAGGGAGAATTGCCGGCAATAACTTTGACGGTACTGGCTCTTAGGGATGTTAGTGCATAACTACTTGATGAAAAGAATAAAACTAAAGTAACGGCGAAAACGCTAAAAAGCGGCGAGAATAAAAATAACCTTAAAAATCGAGAAAAAAATAAACTACTATAAAAGACTAAACGTTGATTGTAATAACGAGATGATTTTAAAGTATAAGTTGGGCAGGTTTGGTGTTTGGTGTTTGGTGTTTAACATTATAGTTCATAACAACAGCCTTGTCAAGTAATTCCATGTTTTATTTGGCTTTTTTAAGTTAATTTGACTAAATAACAGCCTATTATTGCGCTAAAAATCATCTAAAAGTATAGTGACTGAAAATAATCTATGCAACTGATTTTAGAATCTAAATTGTTAATTTATGTAAAGATATCTCATATTTATGAATTGTGACTATTTAATACACCCCATACCATCTATAGATGATATAGGGTGTATTAAATACAAAGCAATAACGACCATTTTTTATTTAACTGTATTATTTATCGTTTTTAGCAAGCTAATCAGAGATTAATCATTAAGGTGTAACACAGACGGCATAAGTTTTTTTGCTAAAACTTCTATAATGAATGTCTCCATCATCAGGAAAAACCACAAATATACCAGTATAAACCCCATTCGTTTTTGTGTCGTCTGTCCAATAATAGTCATTAAAAAAGTTAGCTCCATCATATTTAATCATATATCCCCACTCCGAAAAAAAACCTGCATTAATTATACGTTGATAATAATTATTAGGTGACAATGGCGTCGCACCGACAGCACCTACACAACGATCATCAGCATTTTTTCCTTGACAAGAAGCATTAGTTAAATCTTTTACTTGTGCAAGACGATAGCCAATTTTTTTGCACCACGAACGTTGGTCACCATTTTTAGCTTTTACATTTCCTCGGTTGATAAACCACTTTTTTACCTGAAAACCATACTTCACCACATCATTATCATCACTATCTTTACCTATTAACTCAAATGTCTGAGGCAATGATGGAACAAGTATCTTTTCATCTATAGCAAAGGGACCCGTTAAGGTGACCCGAACAACACTGGTATCTGATTCATTTAAATACTTCACATCAGCACTAATACCGCTACCGCTATTAGTAACAGACCAACTCAAAGGTTCATAACTACCACCAATACTTAAATCAAAATATAAACCATTTGCTCCAGTAGTTGGAAAATTTCGTGCATAAGATGATGGAGTAGTTGATTGGACTAGAAATCCCCTTTCAGGATCCCATATCGATTTAGGTCCAGCATATATGCCTGTACCAGACTTTAGCTCTGGTTTAGCAAAACAGATCGTTGGCATAGCTTTAGGGCTAATGTAATATGTAGCATTACTAGCGCTAAAAGTGCTACGATTAGGAACGCCATACTGAGTATTTAATAAGCCATCAGTACTTGTTATTGTGACTTTATATGGTGCTTCGCAAATATTTAGTACATGATTACGTGCTACTACTTGATTTTTATTATCAACAATAGTTAAAGTTAAATTACCAGTAGCTGAAATACCATTACTCCCCTGACCATCGCCATCATCATCGCGCCAATAGTTATAAGGCGCGCCAATAAGTGTATTTAATCGGATTGAATTAGTATTGGTTGGTATAAACATCTTTATATCAGCGAAGCTTTCACCCAAATTAGTTAATACAATAGGATTAGTCGCCGTTGAATTATTTGATTCATTTGTAAATAATCGCCCATCAGATAAACGGATAGCTAATAAATGATTGGTATCAGTAACTTTAGTCTGTCCTTCATCAAATGTTAAATAGGGTGCACTACCATGAATAACATTAGTTGTATAAGACGATAATGCATAACTATTTGATGAAAAGAATAAAAATAAAGTAACGGCGAAAACACTAAAAAGTGGCGAGAATAAAAATAACCTTAAAAATCGAGGAAAAAATAAACCACTAGAAAAGACTGAACGTTGATTAAAATAACGTGATGATTTTAAAGTATAAGTTGGGCAGGTTTGGTGTTTGGTGTTTGGTGTTTAACATTATAGCTCATAACGACAGTCCTGTCAAGTAATTCCATGTTTTATTTAATTTTTTAAGTCTGTTCGAGCAAATTACAGTCGATTATTGTACTTAAAATCTGCTAAGAGTATAGTGATTGAAAATAATCTATGCAACTGATTTAAAAAGCTAAATTGTTAACTTTTGTAAATATTATTAGTGAGATAAGCTGTTAACGCACTGTTTAAACCCTTCACCTCTCCTCAAATTCTTGAGTTTAAAAAGTGCGCTCTTCAAAGATATGCTATGCAGTCAATCTACATTCGATGCCTGATTTGTTAAAGGTTGAACGCAACTTATTGTATTTATACACTTATTGATAGGTACAATTTGTTACGTTGTATTTGTCAGATTATCAATGGTAACATCATAGGATTAATCTCCTCGACAAACTGCTTCTATAGCATGATATATATCTGTCCAATTATCATGATAAATAATACCATATGATGCAACATAAACTGGACTTGTATACTTTGTGTCTACACCTCTATCTGCTGTCCATATTCCTCTATCTCCCCACAATCCTACGTTATATTTCTTTAACATCCCCCATTCTCCCATAAAATTACCAACTGAACGAACCCAACCATCATTACTATTGGGGTTTTTCATTATTATTTCATCTGATTTATACATATATTGTTGACGGAAGTTGTCATCCAATGCTTCATGTAATCGCACTCGGTTAGGATTATAGTGTCCTACATTATCAGGAGGAAGTTCTCTTCCTGTACAATAATCTAATACATAAAAAGTCAGTTTATCTGTAAACTTTTCGAATGCTCTTGAATCTTTTTTTGCTTCTGATTTAACATTGGTATATGTCATACGTTTACCTCCTTTCGATGGCCATTTACTCGGTACCGGGATCGTAAAACTATCTATCCAAAACCAATCTCGACCGTTAAAATACTCCATAGTTATTACCGGCGTACCATTTTGAATAAATTGCCATTTTTTTTCTGCCGCATAATTAACCGTGCAGTTTTCACCATAACCACTGATGGTCGATAACCATATTTTGCCACCCCCATTATGTGAATAACAGCGATAACGACTTTGGTCTGCACCTGCACCTATTAACGTAAATGCCGCATTTTGAAAACCCGTGGTCGGGAAACCACTCCAGCGTGAAAAGCCCCAAAAGTTATGAAATACATTTCCGTCATAACCACCATAATCGTCCATATCATTTGGTCTTAAATAGCAGATACTGGGATTATAGGGAATGACGGTATATTCCACCCAACTATTACCATAATAACGATTATTCGGTACACCATAAGGGGTATTAGCTTTAATATCCCTAACCTCTACTCTTAATTTATAAGGCCCACCGCAGCCCCATAATTCATTACCTAACCTATCATTCGGAATTTGTACGCCATTTTCATACCATGTCGCTTTTAGATAACCTGATATATATCCACCCGCTTCATCACCATCTGCATCACCAATATAAAGAGAAGGGATATGATGAGCATTACCATCACTGATGACACTATGGGACAAGACTTGATTAAAATGCATACCGGGCGGTGCTTTGATGGCAACCCCGGCATCCCAGGCGCTTATCCAATTATAACCACCTTGACCATTAGGAAAATTCAAACCTATTATTTGACGCAAATCAGTTAAAGGGTTAAAACCATCACCTAATATAATATAGGGAGAATTCCCGGTAATAACTTTGACGGTACTGGCTCTTAGGGATGTTAGTGCATAACTACTTGATGAAAAGAATAAAACTAAAGTAACGGCGAAAACACTAAAAAGTGGCGAGAATAAAAATAACCTTAAAAATCGAGGAAAAAATAAATTATTAGAAAAGACTAAACGTTGATTGCAATAACGAGATGAATTTAAAGTATAAGTTGGGCAGGTTTGGTGTTTGGTGTTTGGTGTTTAAAATTATAGTTCATAACAACAGCCTTGTCAAGTAATTCCATGTTTTATTTGGCTTTTTTAAGTTAATTTAACTAAATAACAGCCTATTATTGCGCTAAAAATCATCTAAAAGTATAGTGATTGAAAATAATCTATGCAACTGATTTAAAAAGCTAAATTGTTAACTTTTGTAAATATTATTAGTGAGATAAGCGGTTTAATCATATTTTTCCCTTTTAAAAACCCTCTCTCCTCAACTTTTTTTGATTAAAATAGCTCTCCATAAAATTATTTTTGTGACTTTTTAAATATAGAGGGCTATTGCTGAGACACACTATTTTCAAGGCGATTTAGAAAAAATATGCTATACTACAACTTTATTTAAAATAGTAGAGAGATTATTTTGCAACAATCATTACAAGATTTTATTATTGATAAAATTGATGACCTTAAAGGCAAAGATATTGTTACCCTTGATGTTCGAGGTAAATCAAGTATTACCGATTATATGATTATCTGTACAGGCACATCTAACCGTCATGTTGCATCAATAGCAGGACACTTACTTGATGAAGCAAAAAAACAAGGCCATCTTGTATTAGGTAGTGAAGGCCAAAATGATGCTGATTGGGTGGTAGTTGATATGGATTCTGTCATTGTACATATCATGCAAGAACAGAGTCGGCAACTTTACGAACTCGAGAAACTTTGGAGTTAGTGACGTGAAAATACAGCTTATTGCTGTTGGCAATAAAATGCCCAATTGGGTGACCACTGCTTTTAATGATTACCAATCCCGTTTCCCCAAAGATACGCCTTTAGAACTGATTGAAATACCAGCAGGAAAACGGACTAAAAATGCTGATATTGTGCGAATTTTAGATAAAGAAGGTGAATTAATGCTAGCTGCATGTGGCAAAGGTAATCGCATTGTCACACTGGATATTCCAGGCAAACCTTATACAACCCACGATTTAGCAAAACAACTTGAACGTTGGAAAACCGATGGTCGTGATGTCAGTTTGTTAATTGGCGGTCCTGAAGGTTTGTCGCCAGCATGTAAAGCGGCGGCTGAACAAAGTTGGTCATTATCACCTTTAACATTGCCTCATCCATTAGTACGAGTAATTGTTTCTGAAAGTCTTTATCGTGCATGGAGTTTAACGGCTAATCATCCTTATCATCGTGAATAGATCGGATAATAAAATGAGTACTATTATTTTAGATTTGCAAATTGCCTGTAAGCATCATGAGAATCTCCCAACAGAACAACAAATTATGCAATGGCTAGAAGTGATCTTACCGCAGTTTATGGATAATGCCGAAATCACTATACGAATTGTCGATAAAGAAGAGAGCCAACATCTTAATTACACTTATCGTAATAAAGATAAACCGACAAATGTTTTATCATTCCCATTTGAATCACCAATTGAAATTGATGTGCCGTTACTCGGTGATTTAGTGATTTGTAAACAAGTGGTTGAAATCGAAGCTAGCGAACAACATAAATCATTAACATCACATTGGGCACATATGATTGTCCATGGATGTTTGCATTTATTAGGATATGATCATATCCTTGACGAAGAAGCTGAAGAAATGGAAAATATCGAAATCGACATCATGGCACAATTAGGTTTTGATAACCCTTATCAACTAATTGATTAAATAAGTGTGACTAATAATCTGTTTAGATATTAGAACAATAACAATAAATCGAACTATATTTGATATTACAAAAAGGAAGAGAGCAAAATGAGTGATGATAATCACCGGAGACCCAAAAAAGGGTTTACATTATGGTTAAGTCAATTATTCAATTCAGAACCAAAAGATAAAGAAGAACTGATCGAAGTTATTCGTGAGGCTGAAGAAAATCAACTCATTGATCTTGATACCCTCGATATGATCGAAGGTGTAATGGATATAGCCGATCAACGCGTTCGTGATATCATGATACCTCGCTCTCAAATTGTAACAATCAAAGATAATTTCACCCTTGATGAATGTTTAGATATTATTTCTGAACATGGTCATTCACGTTATCCAGTAATTAGTGAAGATCGAGACCATATCGAAGGGGTACTATTAGCCAAAGATTTACTCATTTATATTCGACAAGGTGTCAACGATTTTGATTTGAAAAAGATCCTAAGACCAACTGTTGTCGTTCCTGAAAGTAAACGCGTTGACCATATGTTAAAAGAATTCCGCATGCAACGCTATCATATGGCAATGGCCATTGACGAGTTTGGTGGTGTTTCAGGCTTAGTCACTATCGAAGATATTTTAGAACTTATAGTTGGTGATATCGAAGATGAATACGATGAAGTTGAAGATCGCGATATTCGCCGTTTATCACAATCAGTTTATTCTGTCCGTGCCCTTACTCCTGTAGAAGATTTTAATGAAATTTTTGCCACCACGTTTAGTGATGATGAAATGGATACTATTGGCGGATTAGTCATGCAACATTTTGGACGTTTACCAATCCGAGGCGAAACGATTACTATTGATGGTTATCAATTTAAAGTAACCATTGTTGACCGAAGACGTATTATTCAATTGCATGTCACGATCCCTGAAGATGCAAACATACCTAATTTAGAGCAATCAGAAAATGCTTAAACAAATTTTATTAAGCTTTATCTTTGGTGCAATTGCGGTATTTAGTTACGCACCCTTTCATATCTGGCCACTTGCATTTGTAGCATTTGCCGGCCTTTTGTGGTTAATCGCTGATAAACCGAAAAAGAGAGCAATGCTTATTGGTTTTAGCTGGGGTATTGGCTATTTTTTAGCGGGTACTCATTGGGTTTATATAAGCATTAAACAATATGGTGAAGTACCAACATCGGTAGCAGTAATTATTTTAGGACTACTAATCGCATACTTAGCATTTTACCCTATGTTATTTGCATTATTGCTAAGAGTATGTGATCGTTTCGCACCAAAATTCTCGATAAAACAATTGGTTTTGCTCACCCCTATTTTGTGGCAGCTTACTGAATTTTTACGAGGCTATATTTTAACCGGTTTTGCGTGGTTAGAACTAGGATATAGTCAACTAGATAGTCCATTGAGAGGCTACTTCCCGATAGTTGGAATAAATGGTGTCACATTAATATTGACTATCTGCTGTGGTTTAATCATCTATTGTTTAAATATGACATTGAATCGCTCCCCTAAAAAGCACCCAATTGGTGCAATTTTCGCACTATTAATGCTCTTTATTGCACCAATATCATTCAATTCAATTAATTGGACAACAATTGACCACAGCCGCTCTGCTGATTTTAGCTTAATTCAAGGTAATATTTCACAATCTCTCCGCTGGACCAAAGAGCAACTAAATAAAACTCTGCAAACTTATGGCTCATTGACTGAACAAAATCTTGCTAAAGATAAAATTATTATTTGGTCTGAGGCAAGCATTACCGATTACGAAATCAATCAGCAACCTTTCCTCCAGTTTTTAGATAACGAAGCAAGGGCAAATAATAGTGAAATAGCTGTTGGTATTATTGATTACCGTTTAGGAAATTACGGTTATCAAGAGAACCCTAATATTTATAACACATTGCTAGTGTTAGGTGGAAAAACACCATATCAATACCCTAACACCAACCGTTATCAAAAACATCATCTGGTACCGTTTGGTGAATTTACTCCTTTAGAATCATTACTTGATCCTATTGGGCAAATGCTTGATATCCCAATGTCATCCATGCAGGCTGGTGCTGAAAAACAACCACCACTTGAGATAAAAGGCTTCAAATTTACTACAGCAATTTGCTATGAAGTTATTTTATCCAATTTGATTTTAAAAAACTTTACCGCAGACACAGATTTTTTACTAACTGTGTCTAACGATGCTTGGTTTGGTAACAGTATTGGCCCCAAACAACATTTACAAATGGCGCAAGCAAGAGCCTTAGAGTTTGGCAGACCAATGATTCGTAGTACCAATACAGGTATTACAGCAATTATTGATCATCATGGTCAAATTGTTGAACAATTACCACAATTTCAAACTCAGGTTTTAAATTACAAATTATCCCCCACTGTTGGTTTAACCCCTTATGCAAGGTTTGGAAACCTTTTCTATTATCTGATTATTTCATTATTATTTATTTTGATTTTTGTAAGAAATCGTCGCTAAGCAATATTTTGGCATAAATATTGCTTATATAATATTGAAATTCAAAAAATTGGCTATGTTAAGAATTGGTAAAAATCATCGAATTTCTTGACTGTAGCTTGTCCTTTTAAACGATAAATAAACAGTAAAAAGTACTTTTATGCTAAAAAATAAGTTATAATATACGCCCTTTGTAAAAATATTAAATTTATTTAATATGATACAAATTAAACAGTAGGAGATGAGTATGTACAAAAAGACAAAACTAACCAAATTAGTGTTATCATTAGCAATGCTAGGCCTAATGAGTGGTGCCGCTGTTGCAGAGGAACTAAGTGGTACATTGGCTAAAATCAAAGAAAGCGGTGTGATTGTTGTTGGTCATCGAGAGTCTTCTATCCCATTTTCCTACTATGGTGAAAAACAAGAAGTTATCGGTTATTCTCAAGATTACTCTAACCTAATTATAGATGCAGTAAAAAAAGAACTAAACTTGCCGGATCTTAAAGTTAAATATTTACCAATTACTTCTAAAACTCGAATTCAATTACTAAATAACTATACCTATGATTTTGAGTGTGGTTCCACAACAAACAATCTTGAACGTCAAAAGACAGTAGATTTTTCTGACAGTATTTTTATTGTAGGTACCCGATTCCTTGTTAAAGCAGATAGCAATATCAATAGTATTGAAGATTTAAAAGGAAAAAATGTGGTGACTACCGCTGGTACTACATCTGAAGTCCGTTTAAACCAAATCAATAATAAAGAGAAGTTAGATATTCGTATTATTACGCCGAAAGATCATGGTGATGCATTCAATGCTCTCGAAACGGGTCGTGCAGTGGCATTTTTAATGGATGATGCACTTTTAGCCGGTGAGCGTTCACGTGCAATTAACCCTGCAGAATGGAAGATTGTCGGTGAGCCATTATCTTATGAATCTTATGGTTGTATGTTAAGAAAAGGCGATACCCAATTTAAACAATTAATGGATAAAACCATTGCTGATGCTCAAAAATCAGGAAAAGCATTAGAATCTTATAACAAATGGTTTACTCAACCTGTTCCACCAAAAGGAGCGAATATGGCTCTTGAAATTTCACCAAAAATGGTTGAGCTTTTTGCAAATCCAAATGATAAAGCATTAGATTAATACTTTTCTTATCTTTCTAATCCTATGTACTAAATGTATGTTGCATTTAGTACATAATCTAATTTAGTGAAATAAATATATTATGAGTTTCAATTGGACACTATTTTTTGAATCCACTCCGTATGGTGATGGAATTTATTTAAACTGGCTTTGGGATGGTATTGTTGTTACCGTTTCATTAGCAGTTACTGCTTGGATTATTGCATTCATACTAGGATCACTAGTGGGAATCTGCCGAACGTTAGAAAATAAATTTCTAAATCGTTTTGCAGCCGGTTATATCCAACTATTCCGTAATATCCCATTACTAGTGCAAATGTTTTTATGGTATATGTTATTTCCAGAAATTCTATCTGGAAGTTTAAAAACATGGTTTATATCTGGCTTATCACCTGATGTCAGTGCATTTATCACAGCAGCAATTGCTTTAGGTTTGTTTACTTCTGCGCGTATTGCAGAACAAGTTAGAACAGGTATTCAAACTTTACCCAAAGGTCAACGTTATGCCGCTATTGCACTTGGTTTAACAAATCGACAAGCATATATGTACGTTCTACTACCTAATGCTTATCGTCGTATTATTCCACCACTAACGTCTGAAATGACCAATATCATTAAAAATTCATCAGTTGCATCTACTATTGGATTGATAGATTTGATTGGCCAAATAGATCGCATTAACGATGCAACTAACAGCATTGTTGAAATTTTATGTGGAGTAACGATTGCATTTATGTTGATAAACTATGCCGTACTAACCATTATGCGTTTTGTTGAAAAACAAACCCGCTTACCTAATATGAATCATGGAGGATAACATGCAACTACTAAATTGGATTGCAGATATACCTTCATTAGTATCAGACAATTATCATCTACTATTAAGTGGGTTATGGTTAACCGCTAAAATTACATTTACCGCCGTCGTATTTGGTATTGTTTGGGGGACAGTATTAGCTTTAATGCGTTTATCAAATAATAAAATACTAAATATTTTTGCTAAATGTTATGTCAATTTATTCCGTTCCATTCCATTACTATTAGTTTTGTTATGGTTCTATTTAGCGTTACCACAAGTTATTAAACATATATTTAATTTACCGCCTTATGCTGATGTTAGGATTGTTTCAGCAATGATCGCATTTGCTTTATTTGAAGCAGCTTACTATTCTGAAATCATTCGTGCAGGGATTAATGCGGTTGCTAAAGGTCAATATCATGCGGCTTACGCATTAGGTATGACCAAAAGTCAGGCAATGCGTTTGATAATATTACCACAAGCATTTAGATCAATGGTGCCATTGTTGTTAACACAAGGTATTATCTTGTTCCAGGATACCTCTTTGGTTTATGTGATGAGCTTAATTGATTTATTTGGCGCCAGTGTTACCCAAATCGGTACGGTTCAGGGTGGTACTGTTAAATATTCAATGATTATTTTTGCAGCAATAAGTTACTTTATAATTTGTTATACTGCTTCTCGTTTAGTTAATTATTTCAAGAAAGGGATAAGTCGATGATCTCCTTAGAAAATGTATCAAAATGGTACGGAAAATTTCAAGTATTAAAAAACTGTACTACAAGAGTAGGTAAAGGTGAAGTTGTTGTTGTTTGTGGGCCTTCTGGTTCAGGTAAATCAACACTAATCAAAACCGTAAATGCTCTAGAACCTATTCAACAAGGTAAAATTATTATTGATGGTACTGAGATTACAAATCCATCGACTAATTTAGCAAAACTGCGTTCAAAAGTGGGAATGGTATTTCAACACTTCGAGCTTTTCCCTCATTTAACAATTTTGAAAAATTTGACACTTGCTCAAATTAAGGTATTAGGCCGATCAAACGAAGAAGCGCGTGAAAAAGCGCTATCGCTATTAGATCGTGTTGGTTTATTGGCTCATGCAGATAAATTCCCAGCTCAACTATCTGGTGGTCAACAACAACGTGTTGCAATCGCTCGAGCACTATGTATGGATCCTGTCGTTATGCTATTTGATGAACCAACCTCGGCTCTTGATCCGGAAATGGTTAATGAAGTACTAGATGTTATGGTTGAATTAGCTTATGAAGGCATGACCATGATGGTTGTTACCCATGAGATGGGCTTTGCACGTAAAGTTGCACATCGCGTGATCTTTATGGATGCTGGTGAAATCATTGAAGATACCTCAAAAGAGCAATTCTTTACCAATCCGCAATCAGATCGTGCTAAAGACTTTTTAGCTAAGATCATTCACTAATAGATAAAAAAGCACCAGCTATAATACAATAAGTTGGTGCTTTATCTATATCAGCAATAATTTAAGTGTCGCTACTATTGTAGAACATTTTTTATTTGTTCAACTAGGCCACTTTCTCGATGAATTTGACTTTTCACTACACGATCTAAAATTTTAGCATCAGAATAAATTGAGACTGTTTTTTTAGCCCTTGTTATTGCCGTATAGAGTAATGATCGATTAAGTAGTGGCGAAAATTCTGTTGGTAGAATGATATTAACATGATCAAATTCAGAACCTTGAGATTTGTGGATCGTCATTGCATAGGCTGTTTCATGCTCCGGTAATCGATAGGGAGAAAAGCCTTTAATAGAACCATCAGAAAAAGGGAAATAAACCCGTAATTTTGAGTGATCATGTTCAGCCATAAGAGTGATACCAATATCACCATTATATAAACCTAATGCGGTACTATTGCGTAAGATCATAATTGGCCGACCAATATACCATTGATCACGATTATTTAATTTAATCAATTTATGTTTGGCTAATAATGATTCAATTTGCTTATTTAACCCACCTAACCCAAATTTACCTTCACGTACAGCACAAAGTAAACGACACTCAGCAAATTTACTTAAAACATTGGTAATATCATTATATTGATGATATTTAATAGCATTTAGGTAATTTTTATAATGTGCTACACAATCATCTAAAACAGCTTGGTAAGTTTGACATGAAGATAATTCATAATAACAAGCATCTGGTAAAGCTTCATTGGCTAGCAGTTTTTTAACCACTTGCAATTGACCTTCTTTAACGGCATTAGCCAACAAGCCTATTCCTGAAGACTCGTTAAAACGATAACTTTTTTTCAATAAACAGATACTATCGGTGATCATACTTGCTGGTTGGTCTGCGATTGGAATAGTATAGCCAGTTAATTGACTTAGTTCATCAGCCCTAGATTGACTATATCCATTTAAAATAAAGCCACATAAGTCACCAAATACTGCACCTGCTTCAACAGAAGATAGCTGATCTTTATCACCCAATAAGATTAAGCGAGCACAATCAGGCAGAGCCTCAATAATTCTTGCCATCATATTCAGATCAACCATTGACGCTTCATCAACTACAAGAACATCAATATGTAATTGGTTGTGTTTATTATAATTAAATGAGCGATTATCAGTTTTTGCACCTAATAAACGGTGCAGAGTCACGGCTTCAGTTTGAATATTTAATGATTCAAAAGATAACTGTTCAATTGCTCGACTGAGAGATTCGGTTAACCTTGATGCAGCTTTGCCAGTTGGTGCTGCTGCCACGATTCGCGTGGTAGGATCATTTAAGACTATTCCTGCTAAGATTTTAGCTACTGTGGTTGTTTTACCTGTACCTGGGCCACCTGAAATAATGGCAATTTTACGAGTTAGCGCCACCGCAACCGCAATTTTTTGCCAATCAATAGTTGTATTATCATCAACAAATAGTTGGTCGAGAATATTTTTTAAGTCAATCGGTTTACTTGATGTAATATTCAACTGTGGTTGATTAAAAAACTGTGCAACATGACGTTCATCTAGCCACATACGTTGAAAATAAAGTTTATTTTCAATAAAAATAAGTGGCGCAAGTTGCTTCCCATCACTTACTACCTGTTTATATGAAGCTACACAGAGTACATTAACCCAATCTTCAACTGTTGGAGCATTGAGTTCCTGCCAAAGTTGTGGATCGATAAATTGTTGATTCAGGCGAGTAATATCAAGACAAACATGACCTGACCTGACTTCCTGACTTAACGATATAATTAAAAAGGCAAAACGTTTACTAATAATTTCATCGTTGCCATCAACTTTATTGACCAAAAATTGTGCCAAATGAAGATCGAGTAAACTTATCTGACTATTCTGTTTAAATTGCTCAAACCAATTAGTTAACATTGTTTGTACTTTATTTTATGAGGTTTATAAACCATATATATCTTTTTCTTTATCATTTGGATAAGTGAGTTTAAAGCTTAAATTAAGATCTTTAGTTTCACTTGGATTTAAAGTAAATCGCCAAGTTAATAATCCGGTTTGTTTATCATATTGAGCACCATCATATTTAGCATCATCAAGTATTACGGTTTTATTTAAAATCACCGGTAGCTGATCATTAACTACGATATCAATTGGCAATATTTTATTATTTTTGACATCAATAGTATAAGCATACTTTTGTGAAATATCATCACCAAATAGTGATGGAGTTGAGGTTTCTTTAACATTACGATTGCGGGCGATTAAAATGTTTTTATCACGTCCTAATGAAAAATCCAATGTCTCTTTAGCACTTTGGGTTGAGATAGTTGTCTCACCAACAAAATCTCCATTAAAGAAGATATTGGCTTTTCCTGAGAATAGATTCAGTTTATCCCAGTCTCTTATCTGTGCTAGTAAATAAACACTACTATCTAATTTAGGCGTTGAAATATAATGATAATTAGCTTCAACTTCATTTGTTTGCAATGTAAGAATATTATTTTCACTATTGGTTTTGATAGTATAAGGTAATTTAACATCAAATTGGGTATTGATACCTAAAGTATTAACTTTGGTATTTTGGCCAGGCTCTACCAATCTTGATTTTGATTCTCGTTCGTAATATTCTTCTTTCTCGGACTTGGAAAAAAATAGACCACTTTTTTCACTATAAACATCAATATACCATGGATTAATTTCAGGGGCAGATATACCTTTACTCGGATTAGAGGTTGATAAACTAAAATCGACATTTTGCCAATCTAAACCACTGTTTTGATAAATTGCTGCTTTATAGGTCAATTGTAAAGGCGAATTAATATCGGCAACTCGGACATCATAAATCGGTTCCCAACCAGCTTCAGAGGTAACATATGAAAGTGTAATAGGTAATGTAATATCTTTATTGGAAATGACTTTGACAACAACTGCATTATGTAATTTGTCAGCTTCTTGCATTTCATCTATTTGGGTTTGGCATTGTTTAATTTGTTCATCTAACCAATCAATTTCTTTTTGTAATCGACTTTGCTCATTTAATGTCACAGTTAGATTAGCTTTTACAAAATCTAGTACATTTTTCATGGCAATTAAATCAGCAGATTCACTTTTAACTAAGCTATCTAAGCGATTACCTTGCAAAAGTGAAACTTGTTCATTCACCACTTTTAGTTGAATTTCTACAATATCATGCTTTTCTTGTAACTGTTGCCTATTATCAATAAGCTTTTGAATATCTTGACTATTATTTACATTTCCAGCATATTTATTATTTAATGATGTCGACAATACTTTGACATCATTATTACCAAAACCAACATTGATTGAATCAGGCTTAACATTATTTGCGATACCTGTTAATATGATTTCACTTTCACCTTTAGTTAATGAAACAGTGGATTGTCCTTGCAATTCGGCACCTTGTAAAAACAAAGTTACTTTATTTAATGTAACATTATTATTTGCCCAAGCACTTCCTGAAATTAATGCAATAGCCAATGCAATTTTGTGAATTTTCATATTAGCAGTTCCCTATATCATGATGATTTTATTTATTAATCTATTAAATATAAATTAATAAAAATATAATTATCTACAGTTTTTTATGATCAAAAAATATTCATTATTTTATATTTAATCAGCATAAGATTTAAATTACAAATCTAAATTATTTATTTTTTGTTTAGTACATTGAACATTTATTAAAAATAATGTAAATTTTGTTACATATAAAAAACAAAAGGAGGCGGTATGGATGGTTTCAATTATTTAAAAGCAGCCATAAAACGCAAAAAATTATCATTACAGACTGTTGCTGATGCTTGTCAGATGACTAAAGGTTATTTGAGTCAATTGATCAATGATAAAATTAAAAATCCAAGCGCACAGAAATTACAATCACTTCATCATTATTTGCAAATAGACTTAGCTAGCAAAAATAAAAAAGTTGGAGTGATTTTTGGCAAATTTTATCCATTGCATACTGGCCATATTTATTTGATTCAACGTGCAATTAGCCAAGTTGATGAACTTTATATTATTCTTTGTTCCGATACTATCCGGGATATGGCGTTATTTGAAGAAAGTGCTATGTCACGCCAACCAACGATCAATGATAGGATTCGTTGGTTGTTACAAACATTCAAATATCAAAAAAATATCCATATTGAACTTTTAGAAGAAGATGGTATTCCGGCTTATCCAAATGGTTGGAATGAATGGAGTGATAGAGTCAAAAAATTATTTAAAGAAAAAGGCATTAATCCTAGTTGCGTCTATTCAAGTGAACCACAAGATGTAGCCATGTATAAAGATTTATTCGATTTAGACACAGTACTTATCGATCCTACTCGGCAATTTATGCAAGTCAGTGGTACTCAAATTCGTCAAGCCCCATTAAAAAATTGGCAATATATACCAACAGAAGTGAGACCATTTTTTGTGAGAACGGTAGCTATTCTTGGTGGTGAATCAAGCGGTAAATCGACACTAGTAAATAAATTAGCCAATATGTTTAATACCACTAGTGCTTGGGAATATGGCCGTGATTATGTATTTTTTCACCTTGGTGGCGATGAACGAGCATTGCAATATGCTGACTATGATAAAATTGCATTAGGGCATGCTCAATATATTGATTTCGCAATAAAACATGCTAACAAAGTGTCATTTATTGATACCGATTTTATTACCACTCAAGCGTTTTGTAAAAAATATGAAGGTAAAGAACATCCTTTTTTACAAGCTATGATCAATAATTATCGATTCGATCTAGTTATCTTATTAGGTAATAACACACCGTGGGTTGCTGACGGATTAAGAAGTTTAGGCAGTCCAAAACAGCGAAAAGATTTTCAACAATTGCTGATCTCATTGTTAAAAAAAAATCATATTAAATACATCCAAATTGATTCACCAGATTATGAAGAGCGTTATTTGCGAAGTATCGAACTAGTCAATCAACTTATTAATGATGAAGAGTAATGATTATGAATAAATTAAGCCATTTTGCCATAGCTATTGGCCGCAATAAATTTTATCCATTGTTTTGTATTATCTGTGTCACCGGAGCATATATATATACGGATCCAATTAATGATTTCAATTTACGCTATGCAGTATCATACGCTGGTGCATTTTTAGGATTGTTATGTGTGATCTTATTAGCAAAACGAAAAAATTTAGGTAATGTGCTTGGTATGCTAGCGGTAATTGCTGAATGTTGTGCAAATTTCCTTGGTGGTAATATTGGGGCGGGTTTGCCAACGTTTTACTATTTTGGCTCACATATTTATGGCATATTAACTTGGCAAAAAAATCTTGATAATAATAAAAGCGTTAAAGTTCGTACTTTAAATGAAAATGCCTTTTTATATGCGTTAATATTCCTCATTGCGGCTGCTTTTTTCAATATTTATTTAACTAATGAAATCGGCGCAATAAATACCTCCTACCAACTTATTACCAACTGCTTTATATTCGGGCTAGGCGTAGTTGCTCAACTTTTATTAATGATGAGATATGCTTTTAATTGGTATTTATGGGTCTTATTAAATGTATTAGTTATTAGTTTAAATATTTATACTGACAATATTGTTATCGCAACTCAGTATTTAATTTATCTGTTTAATGCAGTATACGGTATTTGTGAGTGGAAACTTTCCGAACAAAAAGAAAAAGAGAAGAAAAATTAATTTTCGATAAATGAAAGATAATAGTTAAATTGAAAAAGAAGCAAATAATCAAATTATTTGCTCCTTTTTTCATTATTCTATATCGCCATCTACAAGCGGTACGAATTTCACTTCACCGATATTCTGAGTAATAAAATTATCACCATCTCGCTCAATTAATTGTAACGTTTGCTGGTTTTTACCTACAGGTAACACTAGTCGCCCTTTGTCAGCTAGTTGTGTCAGCAGACTTGAAGGCACTTCGGTTGCTGCTGCAGTTACAATTATGCCATCAAATGGCCCACGTTCTGGCCAACCTTGCCAACCATTACCATGCCGAGTTGAAATATTATGGATATCAAGTAACTTTAATCGTCGTTTGGTATTCCATTGTAAGCTTTTTATTCTTTCTACTGAAAAAACATGATTAACTAGTTTGGCTAAAACTGCTGTTTGATATCCTGAACCAGTACCAATTTCAAGTACCCTAGCATTAGGCGTTAAGTTTAATAATTCGGTCATTTTAGCAACAATATAAGGTTGAGAAATAGTTTGACCACTACCAATAGGTAACGAGCGATCATCATAAGCTTGATGTGAAAGCGCTTCATCAACGAACTTTTCACGTGGTATTGAAGCTATAGCTTCTAAAACACGATCATCTTTTATGCCCTGCTGGCGTAATAAGTCAATCAACTGCTGCCTTTTTAAACTTTGCATTTAAATTACTCATTTCCAATAATCAATTCACGTAATACACTTGTTGCATAACAACCTGAAGGTAAATAAAAACTGATGTCCAAGTTATTTTCATCTCGCCATTGCCACTCTAGATGCTCAGGACGCAACAATATTGAGCGTCGCATCGTTTCAACCCGTTCCTTTCTAAATAACTCAGCAAAACAAGCCCAATTTTCCAAACAATTTTGTTCAAATGTTAAAGCAATAGATTCAGTACCTAATCCTGAATCCCCCACCAAAGGAGCGGTAATATTAATCTCACCATTTTGTAAACGTTGTTGTAAAAGTGATAATTCCTCTGTTTTAGACAAAAACCAACTATTACTTTTTGATAATTGTAATATATCCCCATCAACAACTGTTTGCTGAATCTGGCGTTGAATCCTTTGACTGACTATATCATTAAAAATAGCACTACGTGCAGCAGAAAGATAAAAGCTTCTTTTTTTACGGTCTTTAACTGACATTTCACCATTAGCCCACTTTATTGCTTGATTAATATTATTTTGCTCACGTCCAAATCGTTGTTCGCCAAAATAATTAGGAACACCATGTTGTTTAATTAAGTCTAATTTTGATTCGACTTCTTGTTGACCAGTCAAATTTCTTAAAACAATTTTAAATCGGTTACCTTTTAAAGCCCCTATTTTCAATTTTTTATTATGCCGAGTAACGTGCAATATTTGACAGCCAATTAAATCAAATTGTGAAAAATCTGGGGTATCTTGGCCAGGCATATGCAAACTAAACCATTGTTGGGTAACAGCTTGGCGATCTTTAAGGCCTGCATAACTGACATTTTTCGCTGAAATGCCAACATATTTAGCTAACTGTTCAGCCACAAATACCGTATTACAATCTATCTTTTCGAGATAAACTAAAACATGTTCACCTTCACCAGTTAAATCAAAACCTAGTTCTTCGATAACAATAAAATCTTCATATTGTTGCTTATATAAACCATGGCTTGTAGGTTTACCATAAAAATAATTGAGCTCTGCTAACACGTAATCGCCTATTGTCTAATTTATCTCTATTTCTTTGCTAATAACACTACGGCTTCACAAGCTATGCCTTCTTTACGGCCAGTAAAACCCAATTGTTCAGTCGTCGTTGCTTTGACACTAATCTGATCAAAATGAATTTGCAAATCTTCAGCAATATTAACCCGCATTTGATCTACATGAGGTCTCATTTTAGGTTCTTGTGCAATAATAGTAGTATCTAAATTAATTAATTTATAACCTTTAGATTGGATAATACCATACACTTCTTTCAATAATAATCGGCTATCTATACCTTTGTATTTAGGATCTGTATCTGGAAATAATTTACCAATGTCTCCTAAAGCCAATGCACCAATTAATGCATCAGTAATAGCATGTAATACCACATCACCATCAGAATGAGCAACAAGACCAAACTGATAAGGGATTTTCACTCCAGCTAATGTAATTGGCCCTTCACCACCAAATTTATGGACATCAAACCCATGACCGATTCGCATAATCTACCTATATTAATTTTGATTAGTTAAATAAAATGATGCTAAGTTTAAATCTTCTGGTCGAGTAATTTTTATATTATCTCGACGACATTCCACCAATAATGGATGACCACCACAATACTCTATAGCCGATGCTTCATCAGTAATTGCAATATTATTTTTTAAGGCTTTACTTAAACACATTTTAAGTTCACCAGCATTAAATAATTGCGGCGTAGCAGCTCCCCATAAATAAGTTCGATCGATAGAGTGAGCAATAACAGTTTGATCATCTTTATAAGCTTGTTTAATCGTATCACTTAGTGGTGTTGCTAATATTCCACCCTTATTTTCTTGTAATACTCGATTAATTAATTTTGTAATATCTTCATGAGTAACACATGGCCTTGCGGCATCATGAATTAAGGCCCATTGGTTATCATTAACTAAATTTAAACCTGCTAAAACAGAATCAGCTCGAGTTTCACCACCATAAGCCACTTTAACATTATTTTGCGAAGCGAGTTCAAGGGTATTAAAAAACTTATCGTCAGGACTAATGACCACCACTACACAGGAAATATTGGGATGAGTTAACAATTTTTGTATAGTATGTTCCAATATTGTCATTGGACCAATTTTTAGATATTGTTTAGGTAATTGGCTTTTCATGCGACAACCCACTCCTGCAGCAGGAACGATTGCGATAATATCACTATTATTTGTCACGTAATACCTTATTGTTTTGCTTGAGAATCAATAATTATTCGATAAAAATACTCATTGGCTTTAACCATGCCTAAATGACTGCGCGCTCTTTCTTCAATCGCTTCATAGCCTTTTTGCAAATCGTCAACTTCCGCAAACATCTGTTCGTTACGTGCTTTCAACATATCATTCTCTCGATGCAGATTCTGTAACATTTGCACATTTTCTTGATAATCATAAATGTTATTCTTGCCATACCACAATGAGTACTGTAAATAACCCAGCACTAGTAGTAATAAAAATGGAATTTTCCACCTAATCATAAGTTTAATTTATCTCTTAACTTAAATACATTTAACAGGTTTTGGTAAGCCTGCTAGTTTAGTTGCTTGTTTAGCTGGACCATCAGGAAATAACTTATATAAATACCTACTATTGCCCTTTTCTGGACCAAATTTTTTTTCCATTGCTTTAACCAATGCACGAATTGCCGGTGAAGTTTTATATTCTAAGTAAAAATCACGAACAAATAAAATCACTTCCCAGTGAGCATCAGTTAACTCTATAGATTCTAAAGTAGCTAATTCAGGTACTAAATCAACAGTCCAATCCTGCCAATTTTTTAAATACCCTTTATCATCAGTGTCTATTTGATTTAACATTTTTCAAAACATAACTTAATATTTGCTGCGTATTATACTCGATTAATAAGATTGCAACACTAGTTTTGGCGAGTAAACAAGCTAGTTTTGCTGAATTTCATCCGAATTTGGCGAAAATTAAAGCAGTCGATAAAAAATATTAAATTTACTATTTACAAACAAGTCCGTCTCCTTTAATATTCACAGCCATTGCGGAAGTGTGGCTGAGCGGTTGAAAGCACCGGTCTTGAAAACCGGCGAGGGGCGACCCTCCCAGAGTTCGAATCTCTGCGCTTCCGCCATCTTCTTTAAATATTATCTAAAAATCAAAAAGTTGAAATAGAATTTTTTTAGTATTCCATCTAATATACCACTTTAGTTAAATAATCTTACAATCTTAAATAAGTTCTCATCTGCCAATATTTTAAGTCAATACGCACTAACTTATGGCTAAAACGGCTAATTTAGCCGAATTAGTAAAAAAATAATGAAATTTTTTTAAATTTAAAACACTAATTAAAAAAGTAAGTTTAGAGTAAAGCCTAACTCCTTTTTTATTCGGAATTTTATTGGTTTTTATTTAGCAATACATGTAATTTGTTATGTTGAGGGTAAAACTCTAAGTAATCAGCCACTTCATGCTTATCTGGATACCCTCTTTGATCACCAGTCATAATTAAACCTGTTAGTTGATTCATTGCTCTTGGTGTAAATAACCGCATACTATCTGGTCGTCTACGCCAGACGTCTCCTTTACGTTCATCTCTTTCTAATATAAGAACAGTAATATTTTTTTAGTCAGAAATGATGCTAAACACAGTCGTAAGTCATTAATTATATCCTCTAATAGATATATGTTGGGTGAGCATATATCAATTCAATGGTTATTTAATTGAATAAACTAGCTATATTAAATCTCTCATTCTTTTTTTTAAATGAAAATAATTGTCAAAGAATAAATAACTATTTGAAATATAGAGAGTTAAATAAATGAATAATTTTTTTTTATAAAATGAAGTCAGCTTATTTGTTCAAGACAATATTACTCACCCATTTATATAATGCAGTTAACTTTTCACAATCTAATAACCAAACAAGAGATGGAGTAACATAATGGAAAATAATAAGGAAGTGGCTATGTCTGTGAATTTTTTACTCGGTTGTAGGGGTAATTATATTACGGGTCAAACTCTAGTTATTGATGGTGGAATGTCTGCTTAATGAAACAGCATTTTGTGATGCTGTTCATAGAAGCAATGATTAAAATGAAAGATGTAAATGGAGTGTAGGATGGAAAACAACACCGATGGCCGACAATTCAATGGTTTAAAACGATATAAAAAATTGATTATTTTATCTGTTATTTTCCTAGTTTCAGGGATAGGATACTTCATTTTTTGGTTCATGTTTTCTCGGTTTACAGAATCTACAGATAATGCGTATGTTATGGGAAATCAAATTCCAATTCATACTCAAATAAGCGGAGGAATCTCCTCCATTTACGTTGATGATAATGACTTTGTGAGAAAAAAAGATGTTATCGCTCAATTAGAATCAATTGATGCTGAAAATAATTTTAGTTATGCAAAAAATGAATTAGCCAAGGTAATAAGAGAAATTCAACAGATCAAACTGACAACTGAAAAATTGTCAGCAAGTATTCAATTAAAGCAAGCGACATTAGATAAATTAGAAAAAGATTTAGCTCGGAGAGAAGGCCTTTGGTCTCGTAATGCTATTTCAAAAGAAGAAATAGAGCATGCTAGGCAAGATGTATTAATTGCGTTAAATGACTTAAAAATTTCCAAGCAAGAGTTAGAAATTAATAATGCCCTATTAATGCAGAATTCATTATTAGAACAACCACGTATTCAGCAAGCTATTTCTAAACTAAAGGAAGCTTGGCTTAACTTAAAACGAGTAACAATTGTTTCCCCTGTCACTGGATATGTTTCGAGGCGCCAAGTCCAAGTTGGAACACAGGTTAATAGAGGAGAACGATTATTAGTTATTGTTCCTTTGGATCAAGTTTGGGTAGAAGCTAACTTTAAAGAAGTTCAATTAAAACACATTCGAATAGGACAAAAAGTTAAGTTAACTAGTGATTTTTATGGAGATGATATTAAATTCGACGGGGTGATTACAGGAATTGCTATGGGAACGGGAAGTGCATTTTCGTTATTACCAGCACAAAATGCAACAGGAAATTGGATTAAAGTAGTTCAGCGTTTACCTGTTCGTATTGAATTGAATAAAGAGCAAATTAAGGAATATCCATTACGGGTAGGGTTATCTATGTATGTAACAGTGGATACCAGTGATGTAAGTGGAAAATTACTTACTGATATTTCACCTCAAGAAATTAAATATCAAACAGATGTACTTGCTTACGACTTAGATGAATTCGAGCAACTAGTACGAGAAATTATGCAAAATAACTTAATTTTAGAGAGTAATATTCAGTGAATCATAAAATGTCACCATTATATCTATCAGGTGCAAAATTAATTGGGCTTATTGTTGCATTGGCAACAGTGGCCTTCTTACAAATTTTAGATTTAACAATTGCCAATGTAGCTCTCTCTACTATTGCTGGAAACCTAGGAACATCAAGTAGCCAAGCAACATGGGTAATTACATCATTTGCCGTATCCAATGCCATTTCAATTCCTTTATCTGGATGGCTAGCTAAGTACTTTGGGGAAGTTAAATTATTTTTGTTTTCAATTTTGTTGTTTGTATTTGCTTCTTGGTTATGTGGTGTCTCCAACAGCCTTGAAATGTTAATTATTTCACGAGTACTACAAGGTGCGGTTTCTGGACCAATTATTCCTCTTTCTCAAAGCTTATTATTAGCTAACTCTCCAGATTCCAAAAAAAATATGTCTTTAGCAATATGGTCGATGACTATTATTATTGCTCCCGTCTGCGGACCTATTTTGGGTGGATGGATAAGTGACAATTTATTTTGGGGCTGGATTTTTTTACTAAATGTGCCAATTGGTCTAATAGCATGGATAAGTATTAGAATATTATTAAAAGGACGAGAAACAGAAATAAGTAAATCTCGAATAGATACTATCGGGCTTGCTTTATTAATATTTGGTGTTGGTAGTTTACAGCTTATTTTAGATAGAGGAAAAGAACTGGATTGGTTTAATTCATCTGAAATTATTATTTTATCTGTGATAGCGTTAGTAACACTTTCTTTTTTTGTTCTTTGGGAAATGACATCGAATCATCCTATTGTTGATCTATCTTTATTTAGATCAAGAAATTTTACAGTAGGGACGATTTGCATAAGTTTGGCATTTTTGCTACATATAGGAACATTAGTTATGCAACCACAGCTATTACAACGAGTTTTTGGTTATACTGCAACGTGGGCAGGATTAGCATTGTCTCCCATCGGTTTAGTTCCTATCGTTCTTGCTCCAATTGTCGGCCGTTTGGTTCCTTATTTAGATATGAGGAAGCTTGTGACTTTTGGTTTCATTGTTTTTGCTTTGTGCTTTTTTTGGAGAGCTTACTCGTTTGAGCCTAATATGGATTTTTCGAGTTCTGCATGGCCCCAATTCATTCAAGGATTTGCGATAGCTTGCTTTGTTATGCCTTTGAATATAATAATTTTAACTGATATACCTTCTCACAAGTTAGCGGCAGCAGGAAGTTTATTTAATTTTTTTAGAACATTATCTACTTCCATTGGTACTTCTTTAACAAATTCATTATGGGAACATCGTGAAGCAATTCATCACAACCAACTAACTGATCTAATGAATCAAAATATACAAACGCTAGAATACACATATCAGCAGTTTCAGCTGCAAGGTTTTTCTGAAACTCAAGCTTCGGCAAAACTGGCACAAAATATTACTAATCAGGGGCTGGTAATCTCAACCAACGAAATTTTTTGGCTATATGGAATTATTTTTCTACTATTAATCATAGTTGTTTGGTTTGCAAAATCAACCATTACATCAAAGAATGAAATAGAAAAATAGTTGGTTATATAATCCCTTAATTAATAACAAGATTATAATATTTTGAAAAATAAAAATGAACTTCACAAACTTTATTGATCGGATTAGCTACATGTAATGTACATGTTTTTTCTTTGTTTATACCTATGCAAAAAATATTTTCATATGAAAGTGTAATACCAGTTGAGCTAAACGCCTTATATAAACTCTCTTGGGCTGAAAATACTAAAGTAATGTAATGTGTTATGTCCATTATCATGTCACTGGGAATAGAGCATTTTAGGATCGTTTGACTTAAATCAATTGCTTTTTGAGTGGACATTATTTTTTCTATATCAACTCCTATGCTTTGAACCTCATTTGAGTGTTTTATTGTAACCGCAGTTACAAAATTATTAGAGTGAGATATTGAACCAGCTATGTTTTTAGGTCATAAAATGGCTCCGTTGGAACTTTTTAGTCTCCAGTAATATTCTCCCTCACGCAATAAGTTTTCTAATGCCATAGCAGAAAACACTCTACCAGCTAAGAACTCTATTTTTCTTCTTACTGGAAATTATTTAACATCTTTTTTTAATTTTAATAGTAAATTATCAAAATTATTAATATTAAAATTATCTACTGAAAAATGGCAAAAAGATTGCGAAATATTTTGCGATCCTATAATAAAGTTTTTGGTGATAGGTTTAAAATAACCAAAAATACGTTTGTATTGTTCTTGATTAACTTTATACATGATATGTGTTATCCTTTAGTTAGTTAAAGTTAATCGAATTACGTATATATATAGTCTTTAAATATGGTTTATGTTACTGTTTTTAATGACAAGGATGTTTATTTAGCAGGGATAAAATATCATGTTAGACAATGATTTGTTAGTTAAAGTGCACCGACAAAATTTATCTACATTGCTTTTTATAAACAATATCACGACGGATTGGCATCGTCACCCTTCTCTTCAATTGACAATATCATTGCACAATATGTCTTTTGAGCTAGAAACACCAGATGAAAAAAAAGATGTGTTTGGTTTTATTATTCAATCAAATGTTCCCCATAAACTGCGCGCACCAGATGTCTGTTGTATTAATTTGCTTATTGACCCAGAAGATCCCTATTATCACTTATTATCGCATTTTACTGAAACTAATCCTGTTTATTTTCTTACTAAAGAAGAAGCATTAAAAATTGCCAGTTATTTTATGAAATCTGTTACTGTTAGCCAACCATTTGAGCTTTATCACGTCTATAAGTTATTATGTGAGTCAGATCCTAATTGTTCATGTGATCAAGATAACCGCATTAATAAAGCAGTCTCTATTATTTCATCATTACCTATAAAGCAAATTTCATCGAGGGAAATCGCCGAAAAAATACACCTTTCTGAAAGTCGCTTTCTTCATCTTTTTCGTTCTGAGTTGGGTATTAATTTCAGGGGTTACCTATTGTGGAAAAGATTGCAGGATGTAATTGATACACTCGACTCCCATACAACGCTGACAAAATTAGCCAATGATATGGGATTTTCTGATTCGGCTCATTTTAGCAGAACATGTTTATCTAGTTTGGGGCTGAGACCATCACAACTCAAACGAGCTTTAATAATTGATAATAAAGACACTATATGCGGAAAACATTACTGTTTGTACAGCGTATTTCAGGCATTACATACCTAAAATACACTGTATTATCGTTTATATACTACTAACTGAATATAAGATTCTTCGTTTCAGAAATATTGACCAAAGATTGCATTTGATTAATCGCAATACCATTGAGTTGTATCAAGCGTTCGCAAGCACTTATACTTTGATGAATTAAGATTGAGTTAATACTTTGCAGATTAGATAAAACGACTAATTGCTCTTTTGAATCATTATGTAAACAATTAACAATGCATCCGAATATGGAAAAAATACACTTGATAAATATTGAAGATAGTATGTTACATTTTCATATTGAGTACAAAACTAGAGGAACACCTATTCCTCATACACATCGTTATTATGATAAAAAATTAAATTTAATCAATATACGTTGAACCGAGAATATAACTATATAAAAAATATATATTTGCAAGTATTCTATCTGGAATTTTTTGGTAAAGAAATAACTGATTTCAGGATAAGTCATTTTTATTGTAGTGTTAGTTATCTTTCTTCCCTGTAGTATCACTCCATCATTTATTTGTAAAAATAATTGAGGAGTGTATACCATCAAATTAATATTTGGGGATTAATAAAGCACTCTCGTTTGGATGATTATGGATAAAGGAATTAGCTATGCTTAAGGCTCATTTTAACTAAAACTATTACCTAAATAGACATACTACTACAAAAATATAACATCCTACCTAGGCATTAAAATTGATAATACACTAGCAATAACCTAAATAAATTTAGATTTAATAGTACTGTAACAGTCTTTGATTAAAGGTTAATATTCAAAGCTTCTTGTAACTGTTTTGCTTTCGCCACTGCTGTTGACTTTAATTTTGATGAAGCTATTTCGTGCAGACCTTCCCATTTAGCATCTTTGATGTAACCACGCAATGCAGCTTCTTTCAAATAAGCGGAATACTGTAACGATATGTCTAAAATACGATTTGTCCAGACTGGTATTTTTTCTCCTCGGCTAACGAGATTACCAACAAAACGAACACATTCAATTAAAATAGGCCAAAGTAATGGTAAAAATTTAATTTCTTTCTCTAATGACCTAATAAGTTTTGCAGGACTTACAATGGGATTTTTTAAAAATAGTAAAATTGCTCTACGAACAGTTTCTTCATCAATGCGACTCGTTAAAACATAATTTTCAGCAAAATAGGCCCCCTCGCCATCTTGAGCGAGAAGTCCAATAACAATTATTAATAAAGTATTCGATAATGCTGGTATTTCTGTACTTGACAATGGGCCATCTTCATTTTTTAACCAATTTCGATATTTGCTCACCAGTAAGGCTTTTTTATCATTATCCCAATGCAAATAAACACTTTCTTGGCTATCTGTTGTAAATTTAGGGTGTTCCATGGGAGCCGGATATGCTTGACATTGCCCTTCTATTTCTAAATCAAAAAACCAATTTGTTTTTACTATATGAAAAACACGGTCATTAATATCTGGTAGTTTCAATGTAAAAATGAAAGCGGAATTAGATTTGCTTTGCTCAAATAAATCAATTGAGATAATAGCGCCATCATCAAGTACCGGAATGTTTCTTTCTTTTTTAGGCCAAATTTTATCAAAATCAGTTATATTAACTTCATCAGAATTTTTTGATTTAACAGACTTAATGTCTGGTAATTGGGTAATAATATATTTTGCTACACTGATTGCTCGTGAACTACCTGTTTTTTCAGCTAAAGCTCTCAAACCTAAAAGATCCAGTTGGTTTGGCGACGCAAGTCCATTGGTAACTGCAAACTGAACTTCGGGTAAAAATTCTGCCATAGCATCTACAATTTCATCAGTTCCTAATAGCAATCTCGGCGCTTTTAAAGATGCTAAAATTAATTCATCTAAAATTGGCCATACAACGGATAAAAGCCCTTGCTGAGCAATATTTGACAGCGTTGCAACTAAGCTAACTAATTTAGAAGGGGTTCTATTTGCCCAATCTAGCAAGAAAACATCAGCAATTCCTGGGATAAGTAAGCCTCTTTCCCATGCCTCATTCACGGCTAAGGCTATATCAGCTATAGCACGAGATGATGCTGAACGCTGTGCTGCAAGAAAATTCATTGCCGCGCCAGCAGTTAACGGTATTTGCCTCCTAGCAATTTGTCTAAAAATGAGACCCTTGACATGTTCCGTTTCATTGAAACAAGAAACACTCAGTCGTATAGCAGCATCACCCCAGAGCGGAAACACTGAAAACGCATTAGTCAAATCACCTAAAGAATCAAATCGTTTAGGGAAATATTGTAATGATGGAGTGGTTGGAATTTTTATATCCCAAAAATATTCCTCATTATAATCTAATAAAACTTCTTTTACAGGGCAATCAAGATAAGCTAAAACTATGTTACCAGCGTTAACAGGCATTTTTTTACCTGATTGTAAAATGACATCAACCTTTAACGTTTTTAATAAGTTTAAATTTTTACTACTTTGTGTTTTGGTATCCAAACGAGTTAAAGCTAAAAATATATCCGCTTCAAGTGCATCAATATTATTTTTCTGGTATTTTTCTAGTCGTTTACAAAGATCATCTACTGTAATTGAAAGGTCATTCTTACTGGGAGTTGATAAAATACAAGGCAATTGATCTAAATTTTTGCAAACTACATAATTACGAGCATGCAGTACTTCATGTACCATATCTTTCTGATCTGCTCCCCAATAGCCTTCAGGTTCAATTCCTTTCACCCAACAAGCAATCAAATTAAGTAGTACATCAACAGATGTTGGTTTCACCCCCGTCAAACTTGTTCTAGCCGATTGAGGATCGTTATAAGCGATCTTATTTGCAACAGCTAAAAATCTTTCAGCAACAGTATCACAAACAAACTCTCTTCGACTAACCAGTTCACTGGCAAGCTCTGTTAGTGCTTGAGGTGTAACTTCTCCCCAATCAAATTGAGGACATGTCCACAAAGATGGTGTTTTTTGCCAAAGATATTTAATGTCCTGTGTATGACTTTCTTCAATTTGTGCATAATTGAGTTGCCAATGGTAAGCCAATTGACGAGCTAGCTTTGCAATAGATTTATCTTTATCGTCACACCATATCGCCAGCCATGGTGTGAGTTGCGCTACATCACTAGCGGCTTTTCTTGTCATTGCTGTTTTTAAAACTAACTGTTTTGTTGATTTAACCTTTGCTGAGAATGAAGCTATCATTACCTCATTTAAAAGTTCATCATCAACATTCTTTATCAATATAGGCGCAATTTTTGCAATTACATCTGATTCACCTTTGGCAAGTAAAGGAATCAAAACAGCTGTTCTTTCACATAACGTTGTAGTACTTATCCCCAACCCCTCTATTGCACTAATCCAAACCTTTCTATCCCCAGGTCGACTGGCAATATCTAACGCAAAAAAGATAAACTCTATTGCATCGTGTTTTGAGAGCCAACCTTGTTTAACACCTTCGATAAATACAGAAAAAAATGGTCCAGTTGCAGGTACATTGACGGCAATCCCTATTTTAATATGCTCAGAAAATCTGCGTTTTATTTGTTCTTGTGTTGGTAACTCTTGAGTCGATACTGCTCTAGAATAGTCTTCAGCAGGTAATCCCATAGACAAAGCAGCATAAACAGCCCAATCTTTCATATATTCGTAGCTTTCAGGAATAGCTAAATTTAACTGATCAACAAGTTGAACGGCAATATCACCAAATACACTTGAAGAGTGTTCAAATACTCTTCTTCTGGATACGCAAGCTTTACTGATAAAGTTAGTCGCATATTTTTCACCTTTATCCTTAATAATAGGCAGTAATAAGGGCTTATCAGCAAAATAAGCAAACTCTAGAGCACGGGTGATAGAAACGCCAATCCTAATAGCATACAATGTGATATGTTTGAGATTGCATTCAATATATCCTTCATTGCTGTAATCGCTGTTTGCCTCTCTTTTAATAAGACGCTCCCAGTCTCCATTTTTTAGACCATTCAGCGCTATTTTTTGTTGTTCTTTTGTGCCTAGTGGTTGCTGTAATATGGTATCTATAGTTACTTTTTCCCATCCCAAAGAGTTAAAAATAGCAACGGCTTCTTCAAGCTTAGAGTTCATAAATACCTTCCTTGATTTGTACAGCTAAAACGTGCTTACAGGGTCCTTTTTTCTGTTGATTTTTAAGATACCAAGTACATGTACATTGTGGATTGCAATTCAGTTGATTTGTAGGAATAGACACTCGATAACAATCATCTGTAGAATTGACCATCCATGTCATCTCATCAATTTTTTCGATCCGATCAACTAATTTATGCGCACCAATAAGACGTGGATTATCTTTTAAAACTCGGTTCGGATCTTCTGGTAATTCGCGATGAAAATAAGAACCTTCATATGCATCAAACCCAAGTTTTCCAGAAACGGCAAGATAAGCAAGTGCGCGCTCAATACGATAAGCCTCTAATGCTGAAGCATTTGACAATTGTTCTTTATTAATAAGCGCATCAAACTGTAAAAGATCATTCACTATTTTTGAATCTTTTTGTTCTGCAGATGAAACTAAAGATGTTAACAATGCTCCTTCACCAGAATATCCTTGCCATGTTTCAGCTGTTAAACTAAGTGTTAAACGAGCACCTAAAAGGCTTACTTCAATCATGCATGGCCCCTGCTCGTTATTTTGCAAACAGTAAAAGGTTAAACTTTTAATATTAGTTATTAGGCGCTTAAGTGCATTGAGACGATGCAAGCCAGATATATAAACACTATGCGTATCACTTCTAGACATTAATTTAATACCTGAACGCGATAATACAAGCCAACCAGATTGATTTTTACTCGTTACATTAGGTAGAGTACTCACAAACATTTGTGCTTGAAGTCCTTTTATTGTAAAAACTGGCTTCATGTTTTTATGAATTTCAGCGATATTGCCTAAAGCTCTTATCCACCGATTAGGCATTTGAACAGGCCGTTGTAAAATGATTTTATCTAACCCATTGAGATGATTGCCTTTATCCTCTATATGCCGTGTTGCTAACCCTTGATCACCTATATTTAAATGAAGTCTGTCTTTACTATTAACCTTAGCAAGCGCTTGTCTTAAACCAATACCAATATCAACATTAGTAGTACCTCGATAAATCTCTCCATCAAGGCCTTCTCTTAATAAATCTAAACGTGCATATACCCCATTACAGGCAGAAAAACACTCTGCTCTTACACGATCACCTTGCGCTGAAAGTACCGGATCTTTTTGAAACTCAGGCTTATACTGGAAATAGTTCGTAGAAGTAATGTCTGCTAATACAAGCAAGCCTCTTGCAATAATTTGCGGGTAAAGCGAAAAACCAGAAAAAAATACCGGATGATGAACAATACCTGTTGGCGTCAAAGCAGGCGAAAGCGCTAAAGCTAGTGCTCCATCAGTAAAATTTGATTGCTGAAAAAAAGCTCGCACGGTTTTTCCTAAATAAAAAATTTAAACAAATACTAAAATAGAACCAATGCTACATATGATATCTTTTAAGATTATATAGTTTATTGATAATTAGTTTATCAAAAACCAACAAAAAAGTGAGTTTTTTTAAAGGGAAACATTGCTTTTAGCATCTATTTATTAGAAGATTATTTATATTAGAGTTTTTATGAAAAATATCTGTTTTTAACTCTTATCTACCAATTTTATTGGCAATATTGAACGCCAAATATTTGTACAATAACAAAATTAAAATACAATAAACAACAATCTTTACTGAAATGCATACTTAGATTATTTGTTGCATATAAAAATATAGGAATAGAACACATGAAAGAACTATTAAAACAAATCACTCTATTATCTTTGTTGTTTGCAGCCCCATTATTTGCCAACCCAACTACTGAAAACATATCCATATTTAAAAAACAGAAGGAAGTTTTAAATGATGGAATAGAATATTTAACTTACTCAGCAGATATTGATGATGGTCGCTTTGTATTTATTGTTAATAATTATTCTGATAAAAACGATTATTCCAGAGAAGCGGTTGCGAGATATATCGTCGGTAACAATATTTATCGTGTAGTTTTAGTTGAGTTTTGTGTCGACGAAACTGATCTATGTGGTGAATTACCTACATTATTAACCCCGGTAGAAAAATTTGCTGATACTTTCTATCATGGTGAAGATCCTACAAATTACATTTGGAAGATCACTTACGTCAAAAATGATAAATTAGTCACTATTGAAGAATTTGCTACAATACCTAAAGTAGGTGATTTAAATGATTTTGTTGGTAAAATTCCGTCAGAGGAAGATGAAGAGGAAGGTATGGACTCTTCTATAAAGTATAATGAACAAGATATTAATTATAAACCATACATTCTAGATTGGGGCTATGGACCAAAAGTCAAACCATAATATAGAAAGATAATTTCATTTTAAACTGTTCAAGTGTATCAACAAGGTGAACTTTCTTACTATTTTATTTTTATGATATCTTTTTTTAAATAGTATAAAAAATGCAAACAATTGTTTGCATTTTGTTAGTTTATAGTTGATAACTACCATTTATAGTTAAGCGTTCCTACCACACTGCGTTCCGCACCGTAATAACACCAATAACTACAAGGGTATTTTGAATTTGGTATTCAATATCTTGAGCAATAAGCATACTAATTTAATTATCCATCCAATTACACTATAAAGTTATCCTATCTACCTATTCTGCTCCTATTTTCCCATTGTTCTGCTTGCATAGAATGCATTTAAAAATGCCAATACTATTGAGCCGATTACAACTGGAAAATAACCAAATTTTTTTGCAAGATAATAACTTAGTGATATCACGATAAATCCACATATAAAACTTGGTGCCGATTGAGCATTACAGGCAGTAGAACGTGCCTGTGAACTATCTGAGTTGTCCATTATGATGGCAGTAATCGCAATAGACATTAAAGGTAAACTAAAGAAGTAAAGAAAACAGGCTAAATAGACATTAAAAATATTAACATAACCTAACGAGATCGGGATGAATGCAAGTAAAGCAAACGCCTGAAAAAGTAATGAATAGGTTAAACTTTGTTTCCTAGATAATCGTTTGAGGATTTTTGCCACTAATATAACAGCCACTAAGCTAACAATGGATCCAAATACTTTTAATAAAATAGCAATATCTGATAATGCCCAACCCTCATCGACAAGTATTGGTGATAATAGATTATAAGCCGGTAGGAAACTAAACGGCATAAGTATCAAAATAATTAACCAATTAATTCTACCTTTCCAGATGATAATCAGATCTTTCCAATATTTAGGATCCATATTTTCATATATTGGTTTATTTTGACAGTAACGGTACTCTGCAAAAAAGAAAAGTTGAATTAATGTAAATCCAATTAAAATAGTAATTAATAATAAACAACCCATCCAACCAATATAGGCATAAAGTAGTAAAATTACTCCGCCGCCTAAAATATTACCTATCATAGAACCACTGGTTTTGATACTTGAAATAAGATAACGTTGCTGAACTAAAAAAATATTACAGGCTAATCCTGATATGGCTAATTCTTGAGTTGCAGTCATGGTCGAAAAAATAAAGATGATGGGTAAAATGATATAAAACTGTTGTATAGGATCTAATAAAGCTATATACACCAAGCAGACTAACATTAAAGTTAAAGAGATAAACAACCAATTGCGATAATGAGATATCCGTCTTTTTAAATATTTATCAATAACCGGTGCCCATAAAATTTTTAAACCAATTGGTAACATCATTAAAGGAATAAGACTTAATTGATCTAACTCCATGCCATCTTTCCTTAGGATTAAAGCTAAGGCGATAGTCAAAAAGCCAATACCAACATATTCTGTAATATAAAGACTTACAAATAAAAACCATACATTTTTAGGTAATCTAATTGTTGCTTTGTCATTCATTTACTCATTTTCCTTTTGCAGTACCTATTTTGTGGTCATAATATTTTCATTAATATCATTCTTTAATAGTACAAATATATTTTAATAACCCTTTACCACTCATAATTCGGTAAATTTAAAACAATCAGTTTTGTAAAACAAAAACAAATTTATATCCTTTATGCATCTAATATTTAACTGATTTATCAATAGTTTATTTGTGCAGAAATACCTACTTGTCGTGGTTGTTGATAAGTACTATATCGAGAAGATGAGGACATAAAGTACAAACTAAATAGACTAAATTTTACAGTTATTTTTTTCATCCGAATATACTAAAGTTGATAATGATTTTCATTTGCGATCATATAGATTAGAAAATAAGCTGTCAAATAGCTGTTTAAAAAAATCAATATTATTAAATTAACTTGATTTTATTCAGAAGGAATAACTAAAATTTATAATCAAGTTAAATGATATATAAAATAAAAAACCCTAGTTAAACTAGGGTTTGATATGTAGACAGATGAATTAATCTAAGTGATTAACTATTTTTTCTTCGCTTTTCCTTGATACTCAGCATAATACTCTTGAGCAAGTTTTCGCATTGATAAGCCAATCGCTGCATATTGATATTCATTTAAGTTGGCTAATGAAGCTCGAGCCGAAGGATGCTGTACAGCAAATCCTTTACCAGGTAATAAAACAACCCCTGCTTCATCGGCAATTCTAAATAACATCTCAGATGGATTCTTATTTTTTAGGATCCATTTAGCAAATTTGTCATCATAAAGCTCACGACAAATATGTTCTAGATCAATTAAGGTATAGTAATCAACACTGTTTTCATCAGTATGATGCGCAAGCCCTAAATGTTGATATAACGAAGCCGCTCGACGACGGATCAATGATTTTAATGCAGCTTTATAACTTTGATCGGTATCCATCATCTCACACAATGCAAATAATACCATTTGTACTTGTTGTGGAGTTGAAAGCCCAGCGGTATGATTTAGTGCAACTGCACGGCTATCAGCCACTAAACGATCAATAAATTTTAGGTTTTCAGGATCAGTTACAATAGAACTATAGCGTTTATTTAAAATCTGTCTCGTTTTGCTTGGTAATGCCTTAATTTTTTTATCGAATATATTATCACGTGCTGTTGCAATAACACCTAAACGCCAACCGGTTGCCCCAAAGTATTTAGAAAATGAATAAACTAAAATGGTATTTTTTGGACAAATAGCAAACAAGGATTGGAAGTTATCAGCAAATGTGCCATAAACATCATCAGTCAAAATAATTAAATCCGGACGTTTTTTCACAATATCAGCAATGATCTGTAAGCTTTTATCATCAATTTTTACTGATGGTGGGTTTGATGGGTTAACTAAGTAGAAAGCTTTAATAGCAGGATCTTCTAATTTGCGCAGTTCCGCTTCTGGATATTGCCAATTGGCATCAGGATCAGAGTTAACTAAAACTTCTACTAATTGATAATCATTAAGCTCTGGAATTTCTAAATATGGTGTAAAAATAGGTGCGCCAATGGCAATTTTGTCACCTTTTTGGATTAAGTTATTTTCTTTCATAGAATTGAAAATATAAGCCATTGCTGCTGTACCGCCTTCAACGGCAAACAGATCCAGATCATCACGACCAAGATATTGTGCCCCCATTTGAGTGAGAACATATGCTTTAACTACCTCCTCACTAAAACGTAGCATTCTGTCAGGTACAGGGTAATTACAGCCTAAAATACCTTCCACCATCTCTTGTAAAAATGCATTTTCATCTAGGCCAAGCTGATCGCGAATATAAGAAAATGCTTTACCTAAAAATGACACACCCGGAGTTTGATAATTTTGACGAACAAAATGTTCAAAACGACCAGTTAAACCAGCCTTAATTGGCATACCACCGACACCTTCATTCATATATGAAAAAGACATTTCGGATTCTTGTAACGCAAAAACACCAAGTTGAAAAAATGCTTGTCGTGGCCATGTTGCCAAAAAATTAGGATTACCACGCCCCGCATTTAACATCACACGGTCAGTATGGCTTTGTGCTAGTTTAATTAAATTATCTTTCAATTCAAAAGGACTTAAATTCGCATATTTTGCATATTCATTATTACTTTTCATAACCATGTATCCTTAATTTGAGATGTCAATTAAACAAAAGCAACAACTAATGGTCCTAATAACGTTAGGAAAACATTAGCTAAAGCATAGGTAATAGCAAAAGAATTGGTAGGCGTTGAGTTACCCGCTTTATTAAGTACTTCACCAAAAGCAGGATTCGCACTGCGAGAGCCAGCTAAAGCCCCGGCAAATACCGCTGAATTTTTATAACCCAAGACATACTTACCAAAATAAATACCAAGTAACATCGGCAATAAAGTCACCACAACACCGATTAAGAATAATGAAAGACCTTGATCTTTAATTGTATTAATGGCTTGTAAACCTGAACTGAGACCAACCACTGCTACAAAGCCAGCTAGACCAAAATCTTTAAGTAATTGCACTGCTCCGGTTGGAATATTTCCAACAGTTTGATGTAAGGAGCGATACCAACCAAACAATAAGCCTGATAATAATGCACCACCACCTGCACCTAAAGTGATTGGAATATCACTGACTCTGATCACAATAAGACCAATAATAAGTCCAACTACCAGACCTAAACCATGGAATATCCAGTCAGTTTTTTCACTTTTGGTAATCGGCGCACCAATTCTATCCACTACACGCCTTAAATCACCATCAGTACCATAAATAGTAATGACATCACCTAATTTAAATACCATATCATTATTTAATGGCAATGGTTGTCCATCACGATGAACAGCAATTAAATAAATACCATGCTTTAACTTCATCACTTCGTCAGATGAAAGCACTTGCGTTAAATTTTGACCGACATATCGAGTATTACGCATTTCAACATCTTGGGTATTCATCACCACATCCATACCCTGTGCTGAATTCACTTCTTCACCCAATAAATCAGCTGCAGCAATCATGGCATCCCGATGACCAACAACCAAAATAATATCTTTGGCTTTTAATAAGGTTTCAGGTGCAGCTTCAATAATACGATTGCCACGTTTGATTCGCTCAATACTAATACCATTAATCACCTTTTCTAAACTTTCAACGGTTTGATTAACCTTATTAGTAATACGATATAAGCGACCAGTTACATCAGATAAAGCAAAGTTTTGACCACTACCTAATAAAAGTGAGCCATGTAATTGTTCTGCTTCGGCCTTAATTGCATCGTCGTTAATTTCTCTCCCCATAATTTTCGGCAAAATGTTGACACAAACAATAATCGCGCCAAGTGAACCGAAGATATAAGTCACTGCATAACCAATGGTCACATTACCTTGTAATCGGCTTAACTCTTCTGGGCTTAAACCTAGCTGAGTTAACGCATCTGATGCCGTACCCATAATAGCTGATTGAGTTAATCCTCCTGCGGCTAAACCAGCAGCAAGACCTTTATCTAAATGGAATAATTTGGCTAACACAACTACTGTTACAAAACCGGCAACAGCAATAAATAATGCTAAAAAGATTTCACGAAGAGTTTTAACCCCTAATGAACGGAAGAATTGTGGTCCACTTTCGAAACCAACAGCATAGATAAATAAAGCGAAAAGCACCGCTTTAACGCCAGCATCGACAGTAACACCAAATACACTTAATGCCACTGCTACCAATAATGAACCAGCAACACCACCTAATTGAAATTTACCAATTCGAATTCCACCAATCAAATACCCTAAGCTTAAAGAGAGAAATAAAAGTATTTCGGGTGAATGCTTAAGTCCATCTAAAATCCAATTTGAAAGCCATTGAAACATAATAATTGTCCTCAAGTGCTAAGATTTATGAAATAGAAAAAGATAGAAAAGAAAAGATTGGAACTTGAATAATATTCATACTAATTTATGAATATGGATATATTTTAAACTTCAATACCAAGAATAGATAGTTAATTTTAACGATTAATATTATTGTCAGTAAATAACATTATATTGTCTAAAGTAGTGAATGGAAAAATATAATATCAATAATGAATTCAACATAAAAAAGCCCAAACAAATTTTGGGCTTAGTGGTTCTTTCTTTGAAAATAAAAATTATTTTTAGATTAAATTTTTATTTAGCTCTGAAAAGACTTTCTCTAATTTTAACATCAAGATTATTTACCCAACGATTGTAATTACGATGTACTTTTCCTTTACTATCTTGCAAGTTTGGACTAACAGACACGTAATTGATTGAGTAACTTGTTGCAGAATAAGGGATATCAACTACAATTTCAAATTTACGGTTGAATAAATGACCTCTAATTGTATTGCTATTTAAGACTTCCATTTTCCAAGTACCGAATGCTGCTTTACCTTTTGTTCCACTATCCAAAATAGCTTGTTTAACCTGTTCTTTAGTTAAACCACTAACAGGGGTAGTGATATTGTGTGGTGCTTGATATTTACCGGCACAACCAAATAATAGTGAAACTAAGAAAAATGCAGCAATATATTTAAAAAATTTCATTGTTTACTCCTTTAAGATTATTTTTATTAACGTTTTTTACATATAAGTAAAGTATGACCAAATCCAAGTCCATCAATATCTTTCTCAACGTGAAAACCAGCTTCATTTAAACATTGATAAAACACTTTAGAATGATAAAAACGACTATTACCGTTAGCTAAACAGGTAAAATAGAGAGAGGAAGCATTTAAGCTTAAAGCTCCTGCTTCAAAATTTTGACGATCCCAAAAAAGATCCATAATACAGACTGTAGCATCATCATGCATACTACGATGGATTAATTTTAATATCTGGGTAATTTGATCCAAACTAAAGCAATCTAGAAACTGACTCATCCACCATACATCTGCTTGATTGGGTAAAATTTGAGCATCCAATAAATTAACAGAGACACCATCAATACGATCATCATAACCTGCTTGTTTGATGTTTTCGTTAGCGACAGCTATTTGTTCAGGTAAATCTAAGATTGTTACTTGAGTTTTCTCTAAATGCTTAGCACAAAAAATCGCCCATTTACCTGTGTTTCCACCAATATCATAAATATGTTTTGGTTTTAATTGAATAATATAAGGCAAAGCAGCAGGAAAAGAGTGATCCGAATAAAAATGATCGAACTCGAACCAACTTTTTTTAGCTTGTTTTGGTAATGATTGTAATATTGGATAAATCGTTTTTCCCTCACCAAAAATTTTCAAGCCGCTTGGTTCACCCTTTTCAAGCGCTTCTTGAAGAAAAAACATGCTTTGATAGCAAATATCTTGGGAAAAATTGAGGTTAACTTCTGTCATTTTGTCATGTAATAAAAAATGACCTATTTTACCTAAAATATAGTTTGAATCTTGTTGATAAATGACACGTATGCTAAGTGCAACATCTAACAGTAGTTCAATTGCGTAAGAAGATAAAGAAACTTTTTTAGTTAGGTCATCTAAGTTAATACCATTTTTTCCAGCCTGATCAATTTGAGATAAAATCCCATGATTTTTAATAGCGATGATTGCTTGGAATAAAATTGGTGCAAAGGCAATTTTTTGGGCTTCTGTAATTGCTTCTAATGCAGTATAAATTTCTTTATTAAATCCATACTTGCTGTTTTCTTGTTCTGTCAATCTCTTGCCTTTTTATTGTTTTACTGTATTGTATAAATTAAATTTGATGTTTCTCAAGAATTATTGATTTAATAATATTACAAAAAGTAACTAAGTAAAGAATTAATTAAAAACATTACTATGAAATTTTCTTTTTCAATCGAAAATTGGTTTGCTTTATCTGCGGGTTTATCTTCTAAATCTGACTGGCAATTATGGTCAAAACAGATTAACCACAATTGGGATTTACCACTACCCAAACTCAATAAACTACCTATGATGCAAGCAAGGAGGATGAGTATTTCATCACGCCTAGCTGTTGAAGTTGGTTTGGAGCTTATTGAAAATAACAAACTTGACTTAGCAATATTCTCAAGTAGGCATGGTGAACTTGAAAGAACATATAAAATACTTACAGCATTAAATCAAAATGTTGATATTTCACCAACTGACTTCGCATTATCAGTACATAATACAGCATCAGGATTATTCACGATTATTGCCAAACAAAAAGTGCCCGTCACTTCACTTAGTGCAAATGATGATAGTTTTCAGCAAAGTTTGTTAGAAGCACTACCGATATTACTTCAAAAAGATAAAAAAGTACTATTAATTGATTTTGATGGTATGATACCTCAATCTTATCAAACAATTGTTCACCAATTAATTCCTTACTATGCGGTAGGATATATTTTAACTAAAGGTAATCAATTTACTTGTCAAAGTATTGAAAAAACATCACAATCAAATCAAATCGACTATCCTCAATCGTTAGCTTTTTTAAATGCATTTTTAAATAAACAGCAACAATTCATCATAAAAGGTTTATCTCAAGATTGGCAATGGACTCTCAATACATAAAAAAACGAAAACCATATACCTTAAATCAGTGGTGGCGATTATTCGCAACTGCATTGGGTTTTATTATATTTGGTCTTTATGGGTTAATCGTTCTTTCGATAATCTGGTTTAGTTTATTGAGGTTATTCGTATGGAATAAACAAAAAAGAACAATAATTGCTCAATATAGCATTAGTATAAGTTTTAAAGTATTTTTGTGGATAATAAAATATCTAGGTATTTTTAATTATCAATTTACAGGAATTGAAAAATTAAAACACGATGAAGGATGTTTAATCATTGCAAATCATCCCTCTTTATTAGATGTGGTATTGCTGGTATCCGTTATGCGTAGATGTGATTGCTTGGTTAAAGGAGCTTTACTTAATAATATTTTCATCAGTCGCATTATTAAAACGGCAGGTTATATTCTTAATGGAGAATCAAGCAGGATACTACCACAATGCAACGAAATCTTGTCTAACAAGGGTAAAATTTTGATTTTCCCAGAAGGAACAAGAAGCATACCCAATAACCCTATAACATTACAAAGAGGTGCTGCAAACATAGCATTACGTTGCCATGCAGATATTCGAATCATACATATTCAATGCAATCCACCTTGGTTGATAAAACAACAAAAATGGTATGACATTCCTAAAAGAAAGGCAGTTTTCAATATCAATGTCGGTGAAAAGATTAAAATTGAAGACTTTTTAGACCAAAATACCACTATTGCCGCAAGAAAACTGACAAGACATCTTGCATCATTGTTAACCCTAGAACAATTAAAAGAATAACAGATACAAAGGAAATAAAATGGAAACTCTACATCATGATATAAAGGCATTAATAATTGATGTTCTTAATTTAGAAGATATCACACCTGAAGATATTGATACCCAAGCTCCACTATTTGGAGATGGATTAGGTTTAGATTCAATAGACGCACTAGAACTAGGTCTTGCGATCAAAAATCAATATGGTATTGTTTTATCATCTGAAAGTGAAGAAACCAAAAAAGCATTTTACTCAGTTGCAACTTTAGCTGATTTAATTAGTTCTCAACAGTAATAAGGAAGTTTTTTAATGGATAAGCAACAAATTTTTCAACAAGTTCAATCTGCACTAGTGCAACTTTTTGAATTACCTGCCGATCAGATTAAGCCAGAATCTAAACTTTTTGAAGAATTAGACTTAGACAGTATTGATGCTGTAGATTTAGTCGTACATTTACAAAAAAAGATTGGTAAAAAAGTAGATCCAGAAACATTTAAAGCAGTTAGAACCGTTCAAGACGTTGTTGATGCAGTAGACAATTTAATGAATACCAAATAGCATAATGAATAAGGTAAAGTTAATAATAAAAGCAATAACAGGGGTTATCCTGTTTTGCTACCCTTTAGTTATTTACTTATCTTTCAAATATCAAGTAATCAATATTGCTATTTTATGTATTGTTACATTGTTAATATTGAGACTAATTACATTACCCAATTTATTTTCAAATATAGGTTGGTTAGCTAAAGTTGTAACGTGCTTTGGGTTGTTATTAGCATTAATTAGTTGGATATTTAACGAATTTCAATTCTTACTTTATTACCCTGTAACAACTAACCTACTATTCTTAATCTTTTTTGGCTACTCATTATATCAACCACAAAATATTATTGAAAAATTTGCCAGATTAAAAGAAGGTAATTTAACACCGAGTACAATTAAATATACAAGAAAAGTAACTATTTGTTGGTGTTTACTTTTTATATTAAATGGTTCAATTGCACTAATTACATGTTTCATTAATGATATGTATTGGTGGACAATATATAACGGATTAATAAGTTATATCTTTACTGGACTATTAATGGGGGGAGAATGGATTGTTCGTCAAAAACTAAAACATTAGTTTTATTATCGGAGCAATTATTACGCCCTGATTATGAAATAATAGCATACAGAAAACACCAACCACTAACAGTTGGTGATTTAAAAAAACTAACCAATACTATTATCAGCAAAATCAGAAAACATCCAGAAAAAAACTGGGTTTTATTCATGGATGACAGTTTTAATTTTGTTGCAGGACTTTTCGCTCTCCTATATTCAGGAAAACATCCACTGCTACTAAATCCTAACTATATTGAGTTACAACACTATTATCAGGCAATATTAACTGATATCGATATCGCAAATATTAATTTACCAACTACGCTACAAATCATTGATATCAATCAGCCTCAACTAGATGAGAAAATTAGTACAATCAATCTAAACTTTAAACAAACATCATTGACATTATTTACCTCAGGTTCAACTGGATTACCCAAACCAATTGAGAAATCAATTTCTCAACTTGAAAATGAAATTGCGATATTAATAAATAATTTAGGCGGACCAACCAATGATCTATTTGTTGCTTCTGTGTCACATGAACATATGTATGGGTTAACTTTTAAAATAATGTTATCGTTAAGTTGTAAAATACCTTTTGTATGCGAAACAATACTCTATCAAGAACAATTAGCAACTTACCAATCAAAAAAAATAACTTACATTACAACGCCATCAATTGTTAAAAATTTAGATAATAAATTACCGATTATTAAGTGTGAAAATGTGTTTTCTTCTGGCGGAAAACTGAGTTTCGACAATGCTCAATTTTGCTTACAAAATTTCAACGTATTACCTTGTGAAATTTATGGTTCAAGTGAAACAGGAATTATAGCAAAAAGAAAGCAAAAATCGTTAAATACGCCTTGGGAACTTTTTTATCCAATTCAAATAAAATACACCCCAGATCATCAACCACTATTGATATCACCATTACTGCAGCAAGCTGAATTACTAAGCGATAAATTACAAAAGATAGATGATACGAAATTCTATTTAAAAGGTCGCATAGATAAAATAGTCAAGATTGCCGAACAGCGCCTATCCCTTACATTTATAGAAAAGCAAATAAATAAACTAGCAGTAGTTGAAGAAGTAATTGTTATTCCATTAGAACAAAATAATCGAACTATTTTAGGCGCCATTATCAAAATAGACTCAACCAACAGTAAAGAGATAGATAACTTTAACCACTTTAAACTTACACAATATTTTCGACATTTAATAAAAGATACATTATCATTAGTTGAAACGCCAAAAAAATGGCGTTTTATTGAAAATTTTCCGAAAAATTCACAGGGTAAATGCACTTATACTGACTTAAAAGCATTATTTGATGCAACAGATAAGATATGAAAAAAGAGTTAGCCACAGAAATAAACATTATAAAAACTGAAACAGAAGCTAATATTGAAATGACCATACCATCAGATCTTTTTTGGTTTCAAGGGCATTTCCCTACACAACCAGTATTGCCTGGGGTGACACAGCTTAATTGGGTTATTAGTTATGCCCAAAAGCTATTCAATTCTAATTTATCAATATCATCTATTGAAGTAGTAAAATTTCAATCACCGATATTACCCAATGATCATCTAAAATTAACCTTAATTTGGGATAAAGATACCCAAAAACTAAAATTTACTTATAGTTTTATTACCAAGTACAATAACAATAAGATAGCAAGCACAGGAAAGCTTACCCTATGTCAGTAGCAGCACCGCACTTGTCTGATAGTTATTGTTTTATTATCCCTTGTTATAATCATAGTGATGCATTAGCCAATGTACTCAAAAATATTGAGCAATACCAGATTCCTTGCTTTTTAATTGATGATGGTAGTGCATATGAACAAGCACAAAAACTAATTGAAATCAGTAATCAGTACCCATGGGTAAATCTAGTTCGATTATCTTCAAATAAAGGTAAAGGTGCGGCTGTGATGTGTGGATTTAACCATGCATTTAATCAAAATTTTGATTATGCCATACAGATTGATGCAGATGGTCAACATGATAGTAAAATTGTAAGGCAACTTATCGAACAATCTAAATTAAACCCGAATGCATTGATATCTGGTTGTCCTGTCTATGATGATTCAGTGCCAAAACATCGCCTCATTGCGAGGTATATAACCCATTTTTGGGTATGGATAGAAACCTTATCTTTTAATATAAAAGACAGTATGTGCGGATTTCGTATTTATCCTTTAAAACCAACATGTAAACTGATAAAACAATACCAAATTGGTAAAAAAATGGACTTTGATACCGACATCATGGTTCGATTATATTGGCAAGGCATCGATTCAGTTTTTGTACCAACTCATGTGACTTATCCCATTGATGGAGTTTCTCACTTTAAAGCCTGCAAAGATAACCTATTAATTAGTTGGATGCATACACGACTTTTTTTTAGCATGTTGCCACGAATACCAAAATTAATAAAACATAACCGATTGAAGAAAAATAAAAGTACGCACTGGTCACAAACTGAAGAACGCAAAGGTCTATTTGGTATTAAATTAATTTTAATGTTATATCGCCTATTAGGTCGTCGAGCGGCTCAAATAATCATGTTCCCGGTAATTAGTTATTTCTGGTTAACTGGAAAAAAACAACGGCAAGCATCCAAAATATATTTAGAAAAAATTCTTAAACAATATCAAAATGTTCCTTTAATAGAGAAGAAAAAATTAACTTCTTTCCAACATTTTCAACATTTTGGTGAATCACTCTTAGACAAACTTGCCAGCTGGCAAGGTGATATAAAACTTGATGACATTTATGCACCGAATAAAAACGAATTTTTAAAGTTAGTTTCGGAACAAAAAGGCATTATATTAATTTGTTCCCATCTAGGTGATATTGAAATGTGTCGAGCACTAGCTGAAATATCACATAATGTGAAAATTAATGCCCTAGTTCATAAACGTAATGCAGTACGATTTAATCAAGTATTAAAACAAGTTAATGAAGCTTCGATTATTAATTTAATTGAAGTCGCAACTTTAGGTGCAGATACAGCCATATTACTTCAGCAAAAACTAGAAGCTGGTGAATGGGTCGCTATCATTGCAGATAGGACTTCGGTTAATCCATATCAGAGAGTACCCGAAAACTCAATTATTTGGGCAAACTTTCTTGGTAAACCTGCTCCCTTTCCTAAAGGACCGTTTGTATTATCTTCTGCATTAAAATTTCCTGTTTACTTTTGCTGGGGATTAAAACCAAACGGGCGATTCCAAATATACCTTGAACACTTTACTGATGAGTTAAAACTATCAAGAAAAAACAGACAAGAAGAACTTGAACAAACCGTACAGTTTTACGCTAATAGGCTAGAATATTATTGTCTACAATCACCACTTGATTGGTTCAATTTTTTCGATTTTTGGCAATTTAATCCACCTGAAACACTTAGAAATAAAGATGAATAATTTTAACAACTGCTATATCACAATCGACTATACCCCATCTTTTCATGATACTGATGCTATGGGTGTTGTTTGGCATGGTAATTATCTTAAATTTTTCGAAAAAGCTCGCGAAGCCTTATTTAGAAAATTTAACTATGGTTATAAAGAAATGATCGATTCGGGGTATCTATGGCCGATTGTGGATGCAAAAATCAAATATACAGCACCAGCGCTAGCTGAACAAACTTTAGAAATTTTTGCCAAACTTGAAGAATATGAACATAGAATAAAAATAAGTTACCTGATAAAAGATAAAAAAACAGGTAAAAAAACAACCTCAGGCTATACAACTCAAGTTGCTGTATCGGCTACCAATCAAGAAATGACCTTTGTCACACCTGACATATTTTTGCAATGTTTTGGATTAATCAAATGAAAAAATACCTTACTATTTTATTCTCGGCACTACTATTAACCTTTTCAACTATATCCAGTGCAATAACGTTAACTGATTTACAACAGTTATTTAGTAAAAACCAAGTTGTTCGTGCTGATTTTGTTCAAGATCGCTATATTAATGGTTTAACTGCACCCATTCATTCAACAGGAAAAATGATCATATCCAAAGAATTAGGATTATGGTGGCAACAAAAGACACCTTTTGCGATGACATTAAAAATGAATCAACAACGGATGGAACAACGAATAGAAGGCCAAGATCCAGAAATTATAACTGCTGAAAAACAGCCACAACTTTTTCAATTTAACCATCTCTTAACAGCAATTTTCACTGCCGATAAAGATATGCTTGAAAGTAATTTTGATATAACGCTAACCGAACAAAATAAATATTGGACCGTAACACTACAACCAAAATTAGCTCCTTTAAACAAAATTTTCAAACAGATAATTCTCAATGGTAAATCTTATTTGGAAAAAGTTACCATTAATGATATGCAAAATGATAAAACAGAGCTGACATTCGCAAATCATAAAACAATGAAATTAAGTCAAAATGAACAATTGTTATTCCGATAATCGATTAATATTAACAAGAAGAGCAATTCTATGGTTAATAATAGTGATCTGTCTGATTTTTACTGCATATAATCTTTTAGTTAGCAGTAAAATCAATAGTAGTGTTTTATCTTTATTGCCAAAAGAACAAACCAACAATGTTCCAACTGAACTCATTGACGGCTTCCAAAATCGATTGGACAAACAGTTAGTCTGGTTAATTAAGCCGGAAAATAATGAATTAGAACCTGTAAATTGGTGGTATCAAACTTTAAAAAAGCAATCTTTTATCGGTGAAGTAAATGGTTATTTCGACGAACAATTTCAAACAAAGTGGGGAGAGTTTGCATTCAAATATCGCTACCAATTGCTCGATACGAAAACCCAAGAAAGATTAAAAAATCATACGCAACTAAATTGGATTCAAAGCCAATTATATTCTCCTTTTAGCGGGATAAGTGCGACTGAATTAGAAAATGATCCGCTTTTACTAACACGCTCATCACAATTGAATCAACTAGCAAACTCAGGTGGATTAACTATCCAAAATAATTGGTTGTCTGGACAAGACAACCTAGGCAATCAATGGTATATGATTTACGCTGAGTTAAATGATTCATCATTTAATATGAGTCAATCACATCAGATCACCTCTCAGTTAAATGATCTTACCAAACAATTACATGAACAATGGCCAAGTGTTGAAATTTTAAAAAGAGGTGTGCTGTTCTATAGCGATTATGCCAGTAGTGAAGCTAAAGATGATATCACCACAATTGGTAGTCTATCTATTATCGGTATTGTAATATTAATTATTAGCATATTTCGATCCATAAGGCCGATAATTCTATCTTTACTGTCAATTTTTATTGGTTTAATTTGTGGTTTAATTGCGGTTTTAACTCTATTTGGTGAAATTCATATTATGACACTAGTTATGAGCACTAGTGTCATAGGTATAACCGTTGATTATTCACTTCACTACTTAACAGAACGACTGTTACATGGGAATCAAGAATCACCTTATGCCAGTTTAAAAAAACTAATATCAACGCTAACTTTAGCATTATGTACAAGTTTTATTGCTTATATTATTTTACTAATTGCACCTTTTCCTGGTTTAAAACAGCTATCCATATTTGCAGTATTTGGCTTGATAGGTGCTTTTTTAACCGTTATATGCTGGTATCCATTACTAGTTAACAAATTGCCTGTCCGTGAACATGTTGGTTATAAATTATTAAATCGCTGGTTAAATTTATGGCAATATAAACAGATGCAATGGTTAATGGTATCGATTGCAGTATTATTTATTGGTTATGGCTTAATTAATTTAAAGGTCGATGACGATATTGGAAAACTACAAGCATTACCAGTACAATTACAACAACAAGAACAAAAAATTATCAGCATCACCCATCAGACAACTGATCAAAAATGGTTTATCGTGTTTGGTGATACAGCTGAACAAACCTTGCAACGACTAGAACAATTTTCACTCAAACTTGAACAAGCCAAATTAGCAGGTTATTTTGAACAATATCAAAGTATAAATTTACCTTCGATACAAAAACAGCAACAAAATATTGAATTAGTAAAACAATACAGTCCAGAAATTTTATCCTCATTAACGCAAATGGGAATTAAAACTAAGTTACCTGACCTTAATAAGAAACAAGCGATTATTACACCAGAGCAATGGCAACAAAGTGAACTTAGTCAGGGGAGAAAATTACTTTGGTTAACCTTACAAACAGGACAAAGTGCTACTTTAATTCCAATTAGCGGTATTAAAAATATCAGTGAAATTAAAAAATTATCTGAAATTGATAAAGGTATTTATTGGCTTGATCGTCGAGATGAATTTAACACTATGTTTACCTTTTATAGAATACACTTATCCCAACTTATTGCTGGAGCAGTAACTATTATTTGCCTATGTTTTATATTCTATCATCGTAAATATGGTTTAAAAGCAGCATTAAAAAGCACATTGCCAACCTTATTATCGATTGGTATCGCATTAGCTATGCATGGCATAACTAACCAAACACTTAATTTATTTTCAATGTTAGCACTAATTCTTGTTATTGGTATTGGTATCGACTATAGTTTATTTCTTAGTAATGATAAAAGCCAAACCCAAAGTGCGTTATTAGCCGTCACAATGGCAGCACTAACCACAATATTATCTTTTGGCTTACTAATAATAAGCCATACTGTCGCAATCAAAGGTTTTGGATTGGTATTAACCAGTGGTATTTTTACTGCTTTTTTATTTGCGCCATTAGTTATCAATAATAAATAAAACGAATAATGAAATATTAGGTACAAAAGGATGAAGAAATATTTAAATTTAACTTTGCTATTATTAAGTCTATTGATTTCAGCTTGCTCATCTCAACCTAAATCAGAAGCTTGGTTGACCAAAGGAACTAAAGTTAACTTGCCAAAATTAGATCTCAACCAAGATTATCACGATCAACAATTGTTAACTTTTAAATACAATAATCAAGAAAACTCAATTATCACAATCGTTGACATCAAAAACAACCATTTAACTGTAATGGGACTTTCTACTATCGGTATTCGTCTATTTGAAATCCAATATAACGGCAGTGAAGTCAAAGCGAAACAACATTTATTTATCCAACAACTACCTCCACCAGAACAAGTATTATCGGACATCATGTTAAGCATTTTGCCAACAGTTGCATGGCAAAAAGTATTACCTAGCAATTGGCAGCTCATTGATAAAGATTTATCTAGAACACTTATTAATGACCTACACGAAACCATTATTAATATCACCTATAATAAACAGTCCTCAACTGTTATACGCAAACCAATTAAAATTGAACATGCTGTATTTGGTTATCAAATTGCAATTCAGAGTATGGAACAATAATAGATGATTTATATTGCAGCGCTTGGCGCAATAAACACTTTAGGAAACAACAAACAACAAATAGCCAATAATTTATCAGAGAATTATTGTGCGAAACATTTCTTAACGAAACAAGACGGTTGGTTACTAAATGGCCATAATACCTGGTTAGGTAAAGTTACCGATGATTTGCCCTCAATTCCAGAACATCTGGTGCAATATTCAACAAGAAATAATCAATTACTCTATGCTGCATATTTGCAAATCAAACAACCAATACAACAAGCTATCGAAAAATATGGTACCAAACGAATAGCCGTCATAATGGGTACAAGTACTTCGGGAATACATGAAGGTGACAACAATATTAAATATTACCTAAAAACACACCATTGTCAGCCAAATTTTCATTACCATCAACAAGAACTGGGTGATCCGTCTAGATTTTTAACAGAATTACTCAACTTAAAAGGTCCTAGTTACAGCATTTCAACTGCTTGTACTTCTAGTGCAAAAGCAGTAATGAGTGGACAACGATTGATTGAATTAGGTCTAGTTGATGCTGCGATTGTTGGTGGTGCTGATAGCTTAAGCAGAATGCCAATCAATGGCTTTAATGCACTCGAGGCTCTATCAGATAGCCCTTGCATGCCATTTGCTAAAGATCGTAACGGCATAAACATTGGTGAAGCTAGTGGCATAATCTTATTAACCAAAGAAGAATCAAGTGAAATTGTTCTATTAGGCTCCGGGGAATCTTCAGATGCTTATCATATTTCATCCCCTCATCCAGAAGGAATTGGTGCGCAAGCTGCAATGGAAATGGCATTAAATGATGCTAACTTAACACCTAATGAAATTGGCTATCTTAACTTACATGGCACAGCAACAATTCTTAATGACCAAGCTGAAAGTAAGGCGGTTTATCGTTTATTTAATCAAAACTTGCCTTATTGCAGTTCAACTAAACATCTAACTGGGCATACATTGGGTAGTGCAGCAATTACTGAATTGGCCATAGGTTATTTGTTACTTAACCAAAATATTTATTTACCGCAGCAAGATTTTTCGATATCACCCTATGACATGAATCTAGATAAAATCAATATAGTTACAGAAAAAATGATGCTACAAACACCAATTATAATGTCAAATTCTTTCGCTTTTGGTGGCAATAATGCATCACTTATTATTGGAAAAGTATAATGCAATATCAATCAGTAAATTCCTATTTACCACACAAGACACCAATGATCATGATCGATAAAGTTCATTTAGTTAACAATAAACAAAGCATTTGCAGTGTTAAAGTTACTAAAGATGGCATACTCTCTCCATTTTTAAATAGAGATAATCAACTACCCAATTTTTTTGCTATCGAATTGATGGCTCAAACCATTGGCGTTTGGAATGGATATCATGATGCAAAAAAAAATCATTCACCACAATTGGGTATGTTACTAGGCGGTCGAGCAATAAAAAATACATTACCAGCATTTCCTCTTAATAGTGAATTACTAATAACCGCTAATTTAGTACTTTTTGATACAAAATTGGCTAATTTTGATTGCCAAATTACCATCAATCAACAATGTGTTTCATCAGGCAAACTAAATGTTTATGAACCCGATCACAATGAATTAGATCAACTTTTTGGTTCCCAGCGACTAGGAGGATTATGATAATGAATCGAACAATACTTGTCACTGGAGCAAGTAAAGGAATTGGTAAAGCAATTGCTTGCAAATTATCGTTAGATGGTTTTGATATTGTTATACACTACCATCGTGATGAACAAGGTGCGCTTGAAACGCAAAAATTCATCGAACAAACAGGTCAAAAAAGCAGACTCATACAATTTGATATCAGCAATACGGAACAATGCCAACAAGTAATTGAAGCCGATATTGAACAACATGGTGCTTATTACGGAGTGGTGAATAATGCAGGTATTATACGTGATGGGGCTTTTCCTGCTTTAACCCAAGATGATTGGAAAGCTGTGATTCATACCGATCTTGATAGTTTTTACAATGTATTACACCCTTGTCTCATGCCGATGATTGGATTACGTAATGGAGGAAGAATTGTTGTTATATCATCAGTTTCAGGCATCGTTGGGAATCGTGGCCAAGTTAATTACAGTGCAGCTAAAGCCGGTGTAATTGGCGCAACCAAAGCGTTAGCCCTTGAACTAGCTAAACGTAAAATTACCGTTAACTGCATTGCACCAGGCCTAATCGATACAGGGATATTGGATATGGAACCAATAGCTTTAAAAGAAGCAATGAACATGATTCCATTAAAAAGAATGGGACACGTTGATGAAGTCGCAGGACTTGCAAGTTATTTAATGTCAGACAACGCTGGATATATAACACGGCAAGTCATTTCAATAAATGGAGGAATGGTATGACAAAACGAGTAGTCATAACAGGGATTGGTGGTGTTACTGCATTTGGTAACGAATGGGCTGAAATTGAACACAAATTAAAACAATTAGACAATGCAGTTCGATACATGCCGGAATGGGAAATCTATGACGGTTTACATACCAAACTTGGTGCTCCTATTGATAATTTTGTATTACCTGATCACTATACAAGAAAAAAAACCCGTTCAATGGGCAGAGTATCCCTACTATCAACCAAGGCAACTGAAATTGCTTTGGAAAAGGCTGGATTGTTAGATGCCCCCGAGCTCACTAATGGTAATACTGGCATCGCATTTGGATCATCAACGGGTAGTACTCAACCAGTTGCATCATTTGCGACTATGTTAAATGAAAAGCATACTAATAACATCACAGCAACAACCTATATTCAAATGATGCCGCATACTACCGCTGTTAATACTGGCCTATTTTTTGGTTTGAAAGGTAGATTGATCACCACATCAAGTGCTTGTACATCTGGTAGCCAGGCGATTGGCTATGCTTACGAAGCAATAAAATACGGTATGCAAAAAATCATGGTAGCTGGTGGTGCTGAAGAGTTATGTCCTTCAGAAGCAGCAGTCTTTGATACTCTATTTGCTACTAGTCAACTTAACGACACACCAAAACTATCACCAAGGCCGTATGATCGCGATCGCGATGGTTTAGTTATTGGTGAAGGTGCAGGAGCATTAATTTTGGAAGAATATGAGCATGCTAAAGCTCGTGGAGCGAAAATTTATGGTGAAATTATTGGCTTTAAAACCAACTGTGACGCCAGTCATATTACTCAGCCAAGACAAGAAACAATCCAGTATTGTATCGAACAATCATTAAAAGATGCAGGATTAGATGCCAACCAAATTGGTTACATTAGTGCACACGGCACCGCTACCGCACGAGGAGATGTAGCTGAAAGTAACGCAGTTGCAAATATTTATGGTAATAAAACACCAATATCATCATTAAAAAGTTATTTTGGTCATACCCTTGGTGCTTGTGGTGCAATAGAAGCATGGTTAACATTAGAAATGATGCATTCAGGTTGGTTTAACCCAACTATCAACTTAAATCATGTGGATCCGCAATGCGGAGATCTTGATTATATTGTCGGGGCTGGGCGAAATTTAGATATCGAATACTTTCAAACTAATAATTTTGCTTTTGGTGGTATTAATACCTCAATTGTTATCAAAAGAATATAGTTTATTTATACATTCACTCACAATATCCCCAAAATATTTTTTAGGAAAAGTTTTTGGGGCTCTATCAGTGCCATGAAGAAACTATACTTAACTTTTTGGGTTAAAAACCCCTCTCCTCAACTTTTTTAACTTCTTATTAACAGATAAAAAATAGCGCTATACAGCGCTATTTTATTCATTAGTCTTCTAACTATTTTTTTCTCTTTCAATAGCTCGGTAACCAATATCATGACGATAGTAACAACCATGCCAATAGATATTTTTAAGTTGTTCATAAGCATTTTTTTGAGCATCTGATACCGAGTTACCTAATGCAGTGACACAAAGAACTCGCCCACCATTAGTATATACTTGTCCATTTTCTAAACTGGTTCCAGCATGGAAAATTTTGCAATCTTTATCTGTTTCAGCAGTTAAACCTAAAATAACATCTTTAGTATTGTAATCGCCAGGATATCCACCTGCAGCAAGAACTACCCCTAAAGCAGGTCTTGGATCCCATTGTGATTTAACTGTGTTTAATTTACCCTCTACGGCAGCTAAACAGAGTTCAACCAGATCAGATTGCATTCGCATCATGATTGGTTGGGTTTCAGGATCACCAAATCGACAGTTAAATTCAATAACTTTTGGATTACCTTGTTTATCTATCATTAAACCAGCATAAAGAAAGCCGACATACACATTACCTTCTTGCGCCATGCCATTAACTGTTGGATAGATGACTTGTTCCATCACTTTAGTAAATACATCATCAGTTACCACTGGTGCGGGTGAATAAGCCCCCATTCCACCGGTATTAAGACCTGTATCCCCATCGCCCACTCGTTTATGGTCTTGGCTAGTTGCCATTGGTTCAACATGTTTACCGTCGACCATAACAATAAAACTGGCTTCCTCACCATCAAGAAACTCTTCAATGACAACTCGATGACCTGCATCACCAAAGGCATTACCAGCCAACATATCATGTACAGCATCTTCAGCCTCTTTTAGCGTCATAGCGACAATCACACCTTTACCAGCAGCTAACCCATCGGCTTTTATCACTATTGGCGCACCTTTTTGGCGAATATATGCAATAGCAGGCTCAATTTCGGTGAAATTTTGGTATTCAGCCGTTGGGATATTGTGACGAGCTAAGAAGTCTTTAGTAAAAGCTTTTGATCCCTCTAACTGTGCAGCAGCTTTAGATGGGCCAAAAATTTTCAATCCAGCTTTTTGAAAACTGTCAACAATACCGATTACTAATGGCGCTTCTGGTCCGACTATGGTTAAGTCTATTTGTTGCTCCTGTGCAAAATTTAATAGTCCGGCAATGTCGGTTGCTTTTATATTGATGTTTTCTAAATCTGCTTCAAGTGCGGTACCTGCATTACCCGGCGCAACAAATACTTTGGTCACTAATGGTGATTGTGCTGCTTTCCATGCTAAGGCATGTTCACGCCCACCATTACCAATAACTAAAACTTTCATACAAGGTCCTTTCAATACTTTTAAAGATTAATGCCTAAAATGACGCATATTGGTAAAAAACATCGCAATATTATGCTCGTTTGCGGCTTGAATCACTTCATCATCACGAATCGATCCACCCGGTTGAATAACGCAAGTAACGCCCACCGCAGCGGCTGCATCTACGCCATCTCTAAATGGAAAGAATGCATCAGAAGCAACTACTGAACCAGCAACTTCTAGGTTCTCATCTTTTGCTTTAATACCGGCAATTTTCGCTGAATAAACACGGCTCATTTGCCCTGCACCAATACCAATTGTCATATTATCTTTGGCATAAACAATGGCGTTAGATTTAACAAATTTTGCTACCTTCCAGCAAAATAGTGCATCGGATAGTTCTTTTTCAGTTGGTTGACGTTTGGTAACAACTTTTAACTGATCTTTAGTAACCATACCTAAATCTCTTTCTTGTACAAGAACCCCACCATTAACACGTTTAAAATCTAAACTAGTTGTAGAATTATTTGACCAACTACCACATTCAAGTACACGAACATTCTTTTTAGTTTGTGTGATAGCTAAAGCATCTTGGTCAATTGAAGGTGCAATAATCACTTCAACAAATTGTTTATCGACAATAGTTTGAGCGGTCTTAGCATCTAAAGGTCGATTAAAAGCAATAATGCCACCAAATGCAGAGGTTGGGTCAGTTTTAAAAGCATTTAAATATGCAGTTAAAATATTATCACTCACTGCAACACCACATGGATTGGCGTGTTTAACAATTACGCAAGCAGGTTCATCAAAGGATTTTACACATTCCAATGCGGCATCAGTATCGGCAATATTATTATAAGATAATTCCTTACCTTGTAACTGTTTAGCAGTTGCAATAGAGGCTTGCTCAAGCTGTTCTTCAACATAAAATGCAGCTTGTTGATGAGCATTTTCACCATATCGCATATCTTGTTTTTTAATAAACTGTAGATTTAAAGTTCGAGGAAACTCTCCAGCAGGCTTATCAGTGTCGCCATAATATGATGGGACAAGTTTACCAAAATAGTTAGCAATCATACCGTCATATTGAGCAGTATGTTCAAAAGCTTTTATTGCTAGACTAAAACGATATTTAAAAGAAAGGCAATTTTGTTGGTTATCCAACATATCAATGATTGTGTTATAGTCCTGACAATCAACCACAATCGCAACATCTTTATTATTTTTGGCGGCAGAACGTACCATAGTTGGCCCACCAATATCGATATTTTCTATCGCATCTTCTAAACTACAGTTTGGACCAGCAACAGTTTTTGCAAAAGGGTATAAGTTCACAACGACCATATCAATTGGGTCGATCTTATGTTGTTGCATAACGTCATCATCAACACCTCGACGGCCTAAAATACCACCATGTATTTTAGGATGTAAGGTTTTAACTCGACCATCCATCATTTCAGGAAAACCTGTATAATTAGATACTTCAGTAACAGGAATATGGTTGTCGATTAATAGTTTGGCGGTACCACCAGTGGAAAGGAGTTCTACATTACGATCTGATAAAGCTTTGGCAAATTCAATAATTCCTGTTTTATCAGAAACACTAAGTAGAGCACGACGGATAGGACGAAACTGCTGCATGAAAAAGCTCCGAAATTAAAATTCTAAATCCAAGTCAGTGAAAGGCTATTATATATAAAACCAGAGTAGATGTTTAGCATTAACTTTTGAAAAATAAATCGGAACAGGAGTTGATAAATTAGAAAGTAATCATCAGGCAAAATCTTTGCCTGATATTTATACAAAAGGATTTGGATTAATCGTCACTATAGCCTAAGCTTCGAAGAGCTCGCTCATCATCAGCCCAGCCAGCTTTAACTTTTACCCATAATTCTAAATGAACTTTATTATCAAAAAATAATTGCATATCTTTACGTGCTTCTATGCCAATTTTTTTGATTTTTTCACCTTTATTACCAATGACCATTTTCTTTTGACCATCACGTTCAACCAAAATTAACCCATTGATACGGTACATGCCGGTACGTTCATCGACTTTAAATTGTTCTATTTCAACCGTGACAGAATAAGGTAGTTCATCACCTAAAAAGCGCATTAGTTTTTCACGGATGATTTCTGAAGCCATAAACCGTTGTGAACGATCAGTAATATAATCTTCGGGGAAATGATGTCCACCAACAGGTAAATGTTTTTTTACAATGTCTTTGATGATATCAACGCCTTCACCTTTTTCAGCACTAATGGGCACAACATCCAAGAATTTGATTTTTTGGCTGATTTCTTGAATATGAGGCAATAGCTCGGTTTTATCTGTCACATTATCAATTTTATTAATCACCAGTAATACAGGCGCTTTACAATCTTTAAGTTTGCCTGCAACCATTTCATCATCATCAGTCCAGTGTGTACCTTCAACAACAAAGATAACCAATTCAACATCGCCAATTGAACTGCTAGCAGCACGATTCATTAAACGGTTAATTGCTCTTTTTTCTTCAATATGAAGACCGGGAGTATCAATATAGATAATCTGATCATCACCTTGAGTATCAATACCTACAATACGGTGGCGTGTAGTTTGTGCCTTGCGTGAAGTGATTGATACTTTTTGGCCAAGTAGTTGATTTAATAAAGTTGATTTGCCGACATTCGGTCTACCGACGATGGCAACAAATCCACAATGTTGTTTTGATTCTGTCATTTTATACCTAATTGGTTTAGTGCTTCTTGAGCTGCGGCTTGTTCAGCCTTACGACGGCTTAAACCTCGTCCTAAATATTGATGATCATCATTGTCAATTTTACATTGAATGAGAAACTCTTGCTCATGATTATCACCAGTAACTTCAAGAATTAAATAGCATGGTCGTTCATGTCGAATACCTTGCAAATATTCCTGTAATCGTGTTTTAGCATCTTTTTGCTTAATGCCGGGTTTAATTTCATTTAAACGAGTTGTATACCAAGCTAAAATTAACTGCCGAATATTTTCAATATCGCTATCTAAGTAAACAGCACCGATGATAGCTTCCACGGCATCAGAAATAATCGACTCACGGCGATAACCACCACTTTTTAATTCGCCTTGACCTAAAATAAGATAATTACCTAATTTAAACTCTTTACCCATTTCAGCAAGAGTTTGGCCACAAACTAAACTTGCTCTCATTTGGCTAAGATCTCCTTCATCTTGCTTGCTAAATCGATGATAAAGCTCATCAGCAATAACAAAACTAAGGATTGAATCACCTAAAAACTCTAGCCGTTCATTATGCATTTTATTCGCACTGCGATGAGTCAGTGCGAGTTGTAGCAAAGATGTATCTTTAAACTGATAACCAATCGATTGTTGTATTTGATTCAAATTTTTCATAGTTATCACAGTTAATGGAGCCCACCGATACGGCTGAATCGAATTCCTGTAGGCCATTCATCAGGTTGTTTTTCAAAGCTAATCCAAATAGCGGTTGCACGACCAACAAAGTTTTCTTCGGGAACAAAACCAAAATATCGGCTATCACCACTATTATCACGATTATCGCCCATCATAAAGTAATTACCTTGTGGTACTACCCAAGTAGCAACAGGTTGACCTTTTTGATGATAATAATAACTCGGATCTTCCTCTATTCCTGACGTGGTTAAAATATCATGCGACTTGTTACCCAAGGTTTCTTGTTGAATTTTTATATCAAACGTTCTTATGGATTGAGAATCAACAATACCTTTGTCCTTATATTGTTCCAAGGTATAAAAACTTGGGTTAGATTTATCTTTTTCGTGTACTTGTTTCCAATTGCTTGGCTGTGGTTGAGTATAGTGCAAATCTAATGGCTCAGATCGTTGACCAACACAATTACTATCCGTTGTTTGACAAGCAGGATAAATAACTATTTTCTTTTCATTAACCAGATAAACAATCTTATCACCAGGTAAACCAACCACACGTTTAATTAGATCCATTTGCGGTATGTTAGGATGCTTAAATACAGCAACATCCCCTCTTTGGGGTTTTCCTGTAGCAATTAGTACTTTATTGTTAATTGGATTTTTTAAGCCATAAGAAAATTTTTCAACCGCAATAAAATCACCAATTAATAAAGTTTGCATCATCGATCCTGAAGGAATCTGAAAGGGTTCATAAATAAATGAACGAATAACAAAAACCACGAATAAAACCGGAAAAAAAGATGCTAAGCTTTCAACCCAACCTTTTGGTTTTCCAACCTCAGCAAGGACTCGCCCATCAACCTCACCATTATGGGCTTTACGCACTTCTTCTACTTTACGTTGTCTAGCTGGTTTCCATCTAAATTTTTCTAAAAACCAGAAGATAGCGGTAATAAAAGTTGCTAATGTTAATATGATGGCAAATGTTCCAGCCATTTGTTTTCCTCTTTAACTGATTAATCTTTTCCTACATGCAAAATTGCTAAAAACGCTTCTTGAGGTAGTTCAACATTACCTACTTGCTTCATACGTTTTTTACCCTCTTTTTGCTTCTGTAAAAGTTTCTTTTTACGACTAACGTCACCGCCATAACATTTGGCTAATACGTTTTTGCGTAATTGTTTTACTGTAGAACGTGCTATTACATGATTACCAATTGCCGCTTGAATTGCTATATCAAACTGTTGACGAGGGATAAGATCTTTCATCTTTTCCACTAGTTCTCGGCCACGGTAAGGTGCATTATCTTTGTGCGTGATAAGCGCTAATGCATCAACTCGTTCACCATTGATTAATACATCAAGTCTTACCATATCAGCAACTTGGAAACGCTTAAAACTATAATCTAAAGATGCATAGCCACGTGAAGTCGATTTAAGTTTATCAAAGAAATCCAATACAACTTCGGTCATTGGTATTTCATAAGTTAATGCAACTTGATTGCCATGATAAACCATATTAACTTGTACACCACGTTTTTCAGCACATAATGTTATTACATTGCCTAAGTAAGTTTGTGGTACTAAAATGTTACATTCAGCTATCGGCTCACGTAGTTCTTGAATATTGTTTACGGCCGGTAGTTTAGCCGGGCTATCAACATAAATGATCTCATTTTGAGTAGTTAAAACCTCATAAACAACCGTTGGAGCTGTAGTAATAAGATCAAGGTTATATTCGCGTTCTAACCGTTCTTGAATGATTTCCATATGCAACAAGCCAAGGAAACCACAACGGAAACCAAATCCTAATGCGCCTGAATTTTCTGGCTCATAAAAAAGTGAAGCATCATTAAGGCTTAATTTACCTAATGCATCACGAAATGCTTCGTAATCATCTGAGCTAGTTGGAAATAAACCGGCATAGACTTGTGGTTTTACTTTCTTAAAACCTGGTAATGCTTTCTCAGCAGGTGCTCTAGCTGATGTTAAGGTATCACCGACTGGTGCACCTAAGATATCTTTAATAGCACAAACCACCCAACCTACTTCACCACAATGTAAACAGTCTTTATCAACTTGTTTTGGTGTAAAAATACCTAAACGATCAACATTATAAGTCATTCCGGTACTCATAACTTTGATTTTCTCACCTTTGCGTAGTTCACCATTTTTAATACGAATTAGTGATACAACACCTAGGTAATTATCAAACCATGAGTCAATAATTAGCGCTTGTAATGGTGCATTGGAATCACCTTCGGGTGCAGGAATATCATGAACAAGTTGTTCAAGTACATCAACCACTCCAACACCGGTTTTAGCGGAACATCTGACTGCATTGCTAGCATCTATACCAACAATGTCTTCAATCTCTTCCGCCACTCGTTCAGGTTCAGCCGCAGGTAAATCGATCTTATTAAGTACTGGTACGACTTCTAGATCCATATCAAGTGCCGTATAACAATTGGCCAGTGTTTGCGCTTCAACACCTTGTCCAGCATCGACTACCAATAATGCGCCTTCACATGCAGCTAACGAACGTGATACTTCATAAGAGAAGTCAACATGTCCAGGAGTATCAATAAAATTCAGCTGATATGTTTGGCCATCTTTAGCATGAAAATCTAAAGTAACACTTTGAGCTTTAATCGTAATCCCTCGTTCACGTTCCAAATCCATCGAGTCTAGAACTTGAGCTTCCATTTCGCGATCAGAAAGTCCACCACAAATTTGGATAATACGATCAGAAAGCGTTGATTTACCATGGTCAATATGAGCAATAATTGAAAAATTGCGGATATTTTTATTCATATCAATAAGTTATATTTTAGTTATGTACTGTTAATTATCATTAATGTTATTGGCTATAAATAACAAGTCAAATAATCACGAATTTGAAAGCAGACATTCTACACATTAATAGTGAGTAAGCATAGTGTTATCGAGAGTTTTCCGGTGATTTCTCAACAATATTTTGTGCAATTTTTTCTATTGTTACTTGTGGTAAATTACCAATAATTATGATATTTTTATTACCCATGTTAGTTGAGAAAATCGTTCGGCCACCTTGCTGAATAATTTGATTTAATTGACTTGCCTGCTCTAAAGAAACATTTACAGTAAATGAAAATACACCATCAGAAAACAGCTTAGTCGCTATATCAGAACTATAAAAGTTAACATTATAAGCAGCAATCTCTTTAAACCCTTTAGGTAACCATGCTAAACGCCAAGCATCAAGAAGATTATTCTGTTTTTCAATTGATAATAAAATTGGGTAGGTTCGATTATCAATATAATTTTTAAATTTTTTTGCATCAAAATCTCTATCAAGATCAATCACTTTTAATTGATTAACAATATCATTATCTTCATCTAATAAATCAATGCGTAGAGGTAAAAAATTTTCGTCATCGATCCATATAACATAACTATAACGATCTTTATCTTTAGCAATGACTTTGACTAATTGAGCTCCTCGATTAGCCGTTCTAGCCTTACCTAATAAAATAAAATCATAAATATTAGCTAATGAATTAAAATCATTATAAATAACGTCAGGAAAAGCTTCTGTTATACGAGAACTTGAAATCGAAAAAGAAGGACTATCAGGTTGAAAATAACTAGTGGTATTATTATGTAAAATTATCTCTTTAGCTGGACCTTCAAGATAAAGCAGTTGAGCATTGATATTTTCTTTTTTGTCAGCACCTAAATGATTATATTCAAAGGTAGTTGCATATTGATCTTTATCTTGCGCAATAAAATGAATTTGATAGTCACGCGTCTGCACAGCTTTGGTCATTTTATTGAGTAAACTCAACGCATCATGCGTTTCTTCCGCCATAACAGATGCGGAAAAAAATATAAAAAACAGAGTAATAAAAAAATTATTACTCTGTTTTAACATAAATTTTATCAAAGAATAAAGAAAATTCATTTTTAGTTAACGGGCATTTAACCTTTTTTGTAATTCATAATCTTGAACCAACAACCTAATCTTATCATATTGTCTTTTTTCAAGAAGTTGCTGATCATTATGCTGTTGTATACCACCAACAGGCGCAACGTTTACCCCCATAGGGATAGTATTTAGCGTAGGCGCACCACTAACATCATCTGATTGACCTTGATGATATTGGACTCCAGCAATAATAGCTAAGGTAACACAAGCAGCTAATCCAATTTGACTAACTTTAGCCATAATATCTTTCATTCGAATCCAGAATAAATTTTCGGCTTTTGGAATTGAAATCTCACTTTGGGATGGCTGCTCAGTTAATTGTGGATATAAGTCATCATCAGCAATCGCCATAGCAACTTGATTGGTAATATCTAATGTTAATGAACTACCGTGCAATTCTCCTCGCATTGCGTCTCTTGCAATATGATAACGATGCCAGCAGGATTGCAAACTTTCATCATGGCTAACCATCTCAACAAAGTGTTGATCAGTTAACTCACCGTCCATTAATAATGAAAGTTGCTGTTTCTGTTCTATTTGCATAGTAGATACCTTAAATTTCTTGCTACTTAATTTATTTAACCAATTAAAGGTTTAATTTTTTCATCAATAGCATCACGAGCTCTAAAAATACGTGATCTAACTGTTCCAACCGGTGTTCCCATAATTTCGGCAATTTCCTCATAACTTAGACCGTCAATTTCACGTAATGTGATAGCTGTTCTCAAATCATCAGGTAATGCTTCAATTGCTTCAAATACAACTTTTTCAACTTCTTTAGAAAGAACTAAACTTTCTGGGTTATCGACATCTCTCAATGAGTCGGCACCTTCGTAACTTTCAGCTTCACTAGCATCAATATCCGAAGATGGCGGTCGTCGACCTTGCGAAATTAAATAATTTTTTGCTGTATTAACCGCAATTCGGTACAACCAAGTATAAAAAATACTTTCCCCTTTAAAAGAGCTTAACGAACGATAAGCTTTGATAAAGGTTTCTTGCACAACATCAGGGACCTCAGAAGGTAAAACATAACGTGATACCAAATGAGCTAGCTTATTTTGATAACGAACGACAAGTAAATTAAACGCATTTTTATCTCCGTTTAAAACGCGATCAACTAAAACTTGGTCTGTTATTTGCTCCCCCATTAAAGGCCATTCCTCATTATGTTAATAACTATTAGTTGGCCCAAAACTGTGCACTCTAACAGTTAGATTCGTAAATTTAAAAAAAGTTCCCATTATTTTAATAGAAATTTCATTTTTTTAATCAATCATTTTCATTTTTAATTATTTATATACTAAAAGACAATGATTTTATTAAATTTTTAGATAAAAAATTTTTTAGATAATTAATTCAATAAGAAGATTTCGCGCTCGCCCGCATCGTTATATGTGATTTGATAAAATTGCGGTAAATTAAAATTAACTGAACTACTGGTAGTGAAAGTAAAACGGTCATCAGATAATACATAAAAATCATTGATATCTTTAACCATATTTTCTTTAGTACCATTACAATTACGGTATATTTCTATTTGATTATGTTCATTTAAAATATATAAATCAAATCCTGTAGTGGTATCTTCAAAGAAGAATTGAATAATACCTTCATAAGCGACGCTATCTATCTCTTTAGGTAATTCATTACTTTCATCTAAGATATTTAACGGCCTACCTTGAACTTTATTATTCGATACCGCTCCATAAAAATCAATAGCATTTTCGAATTGATGAAATGAAACGCCAAATCGTTCAAAAAATAGATACCATGAAGCACCATCTATTCTAAGTGGTTTGACTTGGGTTAAGTTATTTTTAGTAGTCGTCAATCGTAAATCAACACAGTCATCCATCAGTTTTTTCATTTGTTTACAGACTTCATGACTAAGATGTTTACTATAACAAAAAATTTCGACCGAATTAGGTAAATCAGCATCTTTATGCATACGATTAAGTAACGCTTTTATGGCTTCCAGCACACATAAAGAACCACTAAAATGTAATACCCGAATTTCATTCCATGAGTTACGATAAAGTAAATCTATAGAACCAACTAAACTTACCTCTTGCTTGCCATAATTTAAAACATTAGTACTAATTTCATCCTCAAGTTCTAAATTAATAGTTGGATCATCTTCTAAATTCAAGATAATCGCCAAATGGCGTATTTCGCAAGGCCCATATAACTGTTCCTCCGTTGCGGTAGGTACATCTATCGGAAAATAATTTTTCAGATCTTCGATGAGCTTGGTTATTTTTTGATTATCTCGCTCATCACCATCGTAATAATAAAAATTGGTTGAATCAGAAATTAAACCATTAAAGTAACACCAACCAACTAATTTAACCAAGTATTTACTATATTCTAAGTATTGGTGACCAATAATAGAATTTAGTTTAGGTGTTTGATTGTAAACATACCAACCGGCTCGATTGATACGATCTTCTTTGACATGGATAAAAGTTAATACATCTTCTTGCAGATTATCCGAAATATTAAGTTTTAATGTTGAAATTTTACCCGGTAGAACTTCAAAAGAGGCATATAATTTACGAGTCAGTATAGCCAAGTCTTGTGGACTAATAAGTGAATCTAAGTTATTACGACGACCAAAATTGAGTAAATTACGATAACCTGTCATCATGGTATGGAGCAATATTTCGTGTATTTCACGTACTTGTTCTATTTTCCATGTTTTACTGGCGTCCAATTTTACCAATAACTTATGCTTCCATCCCCATTGTTGTACTAATTCATTTAATATTTTACGACGCCATGACGATGGTTGATCACTATCTGATAATTTTTCATTTACTTTTAAATAAAAACAATGCCTTACCAATTCAAGGCGTTGAAAATCTCTAATTTCAATTAGATAATTAGAAATCCGATCTAATAACATAGAGTATGAATCAAGATAATGATGAACGTGAATTTCACCTTTTTGAATATACTCGCGCATTTCATAAGCAATTGGTCTATTTTCAGGATAGATAGAAGAATAAGCTTCAAGTAGTAATGTTTTTAATACAGCTTTAAATGGCGAATCAATACTTTTATAGAGTTGCCATAAACTTGCGCCAAAATACTCTTCGGCAGACAATCCAGTGAGTGGTCCAAAATCGATCCATTCTTCACGTTTGATTATATTAGCGACCACTAATGCTTGAACACATTTTTCATAAGTTGGGTAAGTAACATCATTAATAGTAAAATCAGCTGGAACTGCAAACCATAGTAGTCGTTTACCAGCTAAAAGATTGGCGGAACGATAGAACTCTTCCAGCAATAAAATATGTTGTGCTGAACCACAGTTTTCACCCATCAAACATTCATGATGTTGGTTGATAAATCGATCGACATCAACGACAAATAATGTAAGTTTTACACCTAGTTCCTCAGCCCACTCTTCAATCAATCGACACTTCGTTATTAAAGCTTGCTTTTTAACTGTAGATAAATTATTTTCGATACAAACCCATATATCAAGATCAGAGGTAACCGCCTGTCCTATAGAGCAGGTACTCCCCATTGAATATAGTGCAGATATGTCAGAATATTTTGTCTGTGTAGCGTTGTTAAAATTGAAACAATGTTGTAGTTGTTCAATAATCTCATTTGAAGGTTGATAGTATGCAATACCTGATGGGGTATCTATATTTTGATAACCGGGAAGATCTGGATGATGAAAATGAAAAAGCACTGGTAACAAGGTAAAAACTCGTTGGAATTCCAAAGGCATTCCACTTCGAGCTCGCTCATGTTTCAGAATAGCAAGATCATCAAGTTCTTTTTTTATGTTATTAATATCGTATTGCATAGTATTATTCAGGTGAAACAGATGTACTATTGACGAACAATTTCTCCAATAATTTTATATTATAACGTAAAAAGAATGTAAACCTAAAAATAAAACGAAATAAATATTATGACCACAATCGAAAAAATATCACAATCTTTAAAAAAAACCAAAAAACAATTTCACACCATTAATAAAGCAGCAGTATTAATACCCATTATCTCTATCAAAAATCAATTACACCTACTTTTTCAAGTACGTTCAAAGAAACTTAAATGGCAACCCGGGGATATTTGTTTTCCTGGTGGTCGAGTTGAAGTAACTGATGATAGCCCTGAATATACAGCTAAACGTGAAACCTTTGAAGAATTAGGCATTACCATTGATCAAATAACTATTTTGGGGCAATTGCCGAAATTTATTGCTTCGTTAGGTATGATGATTTATCCATTTGTCGCAAAAATTGAATCTTTAGATAACTTGCTACTTAATCAAGATGAAGTTGAATCTGTTTTTACGGTTCCACTTGACTGGTTTATTAACCATCCACCGAAGCAAGCTAACATGTTAGTCGGTTTCAAGCCTGATGACAATTTTCCATTTGAATTGGTACCTAATCGAACCGCAAATTGGCAACAAAAATCTCAACATAATGTTCATTTTTATCAATATGATAATTTTGTTATTTGGGGATTGACTGCACAAATTATTAATAGTTTTATAAGTACCATCAAAAGTAATACTAAATTATAAATTACAGTTAAATTAAATATGCTTCAGTTCTGACTTTAACATAAAATGCTTTAAGAAAAATTTTTTCAAAAAAAACCAAGTGGTACCTACACAAATATTTTGATTAATATATACTATTAATCGGTTATTTCTCATTTCTATCATTTCTACCCTGTTTTATCTAGCTGTCTGAAAGAATTAGTAAAAGATTTATTTCGAGAGCGTTATTCGTTTTTCAAAACTCTCATGCAATACCCCCATAAAATAAGCGTTACAAATTGTTTTTTAATTTTTATAACATAAATATGAAGGACATTATTATGAAACGTTTTAATAAATCATCTATTGCATTAGCTTTACTATTATCTCTACCTGTTGCCAATATTTATGCGGCATTACCATTAACAGCTGAGGAAAGTAATAACCTCATTCCTTATAAAGAAATTTCAGTAACTGGTAGCTATTTACAAGCACAAAATGCAGCAGATGATATATCTAAAGCTGCTGATGAAGCTGGAGCAAAATATTATCATATCACTGGTATTGAACAACCAGCTACTGGTACTTCAACCGATCGTGCTACTGTTTATGCTGATATTTATTTATCAAATGCGCCAATTGCTGTCAGCAAAGATGAAGCTACCCATAATGGCATTGTGCTTTATCCTCGATCTAAAGCACTTTATTATTTACCATTTGAAATAGTTAAATACAAAGGTAGCTATAACAATACCGCTGAAATAATGGATTCAGCAAGTAAAATAGCTGCGGAAAAAAATGCTTATGCATTTTATGTGTATTCAATTACTGCCGATGATGTTAAAAATAATGAGCAGGAAATTGATGTTGCTTTATTTAAAAAAGATGCACCAGTCCGTGACTTTATTATCTCTAAAGCCATTGCAGGTCAAGATGCTTATGAAATCACTAGTGATGCATTCAAAGTGATGAAACCTTATCAAACTATTGTGTTCCATGGCACATTTAATGATACTAGCGAAATTAGTGCTGCTGCACAAAAATATGCTATCGCTAATGATGCTCATTTCTATTATGTCAAAGAAGTCTCTGCCAATCGTGCCGGCACCGCTCAAACAGTTTATGTAAATTTATATAAATAACGATCCACTACATAATTATCCATGTGTTAAATATCATATTTTTACACATGGATTTTTTACAAAAATTAACTTTTAGTTTCAAGCTCTACCTAACAATGCAATTCATAAAAAAGATTTTTATCCAAGAATTAAGCTTTTCACGATTTAAGTTTGTAGTAATAAGTATCAGCATAATTTAAACACAATAAATATATCTTTTTTATTTAAATTTAAGAATTAAAAGGTAAGGTAAGATGATGTTATTGAAAGGATTTAAATTTATTCTGTGTTCTCAATTTCAATGCTTAACACGATTTATCATATTCTTTTTAATTTCAGTGTTTTTAATGAGCGGATTAGCTTTGGCATTGGATACAAAAACAGTAGAGGTTATTCATGGTTCCGCTCCCTATTTTATTAACCCAGATGCGATAGGCATAAATGGATCTCGAGAATATAATCAACAAAACTTTCACTATTTTGGAGTAAAATTACAAACTACAATAAACTCTGAATTAAATAGTTTAAACGACACAATAAAGTCCATAAATTTCCCTCAAGTTGATCCTAATACAACCACACCAAATCAATTGTTAACTATGTTAAAGTCTGATTATGGTTTTGAACCTATAATAATGCCATTTTCACCTACTAATCCAATTGATAGCCAGAACGTCTCTGATGATGACGGCGATGTTATAACTACAATAACCCCACCTGATGGCGGTTTTAAAATAGATTGGTTCTATCGAGCTGCCAATATATCCTATTTGTTATTGGAGCCAGATAGAAATAGAACCTTTTGTGAGCTAGCACGGTTGGGGTGGAACCCATATATCAGAATTTCAGGCACTATCGCTTTAGTTTCTGAATATGGCATGCCAAATTATACAATTTATTCTACGCCTAAAAGTGACTTTTTGATTTACAATGCGATCAAACCTACCGTTTGTGCAAATCGACCATCAATTGTATATTCATTCCCTTTCGAAAATCGAGATTACACTGGTGACTGGGCACATTTAACTTGGGGTGATAACAATCAACACATAGTTGATTCTGGCTTCGTCAATAAAGTCAGTGCTGGTGGTTTTCCAACTACTGGATTTGATCAAGCACGATTTCTCATGTTTATAGCTGGTGCACCTTTTGATTTATCGACAATAACATCATCAAATAGTTCAAAAGGAGTAAATGTTCAAATAAACACAATTAGTGATAATGATGTAGATAGCCACCTGGCTAACACGGCTGTTCAAGTTAAATTGCTAGGAGAAGCCACTGAAGCAAATCCTACATTTTCTATAAAATCCAACGGTGAAGATATTTATTCGTTTACTATTAAGAAATGGTTCTCCGCACCCAGCCAAGATTTTTATCCTTATAATCAAAGTAGAAGTGTTTGTCAGGGAAACTATATCGTTCCATCTATTGAAGATTTAACCAACAGTGACCAAGGTCTTATAACTAGTGGCGGTGCTTGCCAATCTGATAATAACTCAGATAATTGCCTAGCCATTACAACAAATCACTATTATCGTCAGGTTGGAAACAATCTTCTAGCTGAATGGGGTGATGTAACTAACGAAGAAAACTATTATCATCACACTTATCCCGGTAACCATTTTCCTAGAGGACATTTATATTGGACTTCAGACGAAAGAGATAGTAATAACCAATATGCAGTAGGTTCAACAAAAGGGGCTATTGAATGGCAGTTGAAAGATAATGAATTATATTTTGTTTGTGTGCTGAAATAGAAAATTTATTCATAAATTGCGTTATAAGATGATATAACGCAATTTTCATTGTTATTATAGTTAAAATAATTTTAATTTCGCTTTTAAAAAGCAGATAATCCACTTTAGTATTTACTGTTAAAAGCAACTCATCATTTATATATTAAATAAGATAAATAAACTTAATCCAAAAAATAACTAGTGGCTGATTTTTCAACTATGACTATCAATTGACATTAATCAATTCACTCAAAAGAGTGATACATAGATAATGTTTGAAAATTAAATGGCTGGGGTACCAGGATTCGAACCTGGGCATGGCGGGATCAAAACCCGCTGCCTTACCGCTTGGCTATACCCCAATATGAATGGAGATTAGATATCTGATAAATATACTAATTCCGCATATTTTTATAGAATTGATTATAGTGGCAAAGTTCCAATATAAAAATAGACTAAAAAGTCGGATATAAAAATATGAGCAGATTGGAATGGCTGGGGTACCAGGATTCGAACCTGGGCGTGGCGGGATCAAAACCCGCTGCCTTACCGCTTGGCTATACCCCAATAAAGGATAGACATTAAGATTAAAATGGTGCGGGTGGAGAGACTTGAACTCACACACCTTGCGGCGCCAGAACCTAAATCTGGTGCGTCTACCAATTTCGCCACACCCGCACTGTATACTTTCGGTAAAAGTACAAACTAATCTTAATGGTGGCTACGACGGGATTCGAACCTGTGACCCCATCATTATGAGTGATGTGCTCTAACCAGCTGAGCTACGTAGCCATTTCATTCGCAACGTCATAACCAACACTGCGAGGCGCATTATGCTTGTGTTACGGCAAATCGTCAACCCTTTTTTTTAGATATTTTAAAAAAAAGTGACGATTGATTAAGATGCAATCAAATACCGTTTAATATCACTTCAATTCGCCTTTTTTGTAACTCATTATGAATTAACTTTCCAGTATAACCTTCGGCAATTATATTTTGAACATCGACTGCTTGAGCTAATTTATATGCTTGTTCAAGGTATTGAGCTTGAGGAAATAATTCCGTTTTAGCATAAGATTGGCTAGCAATTATCAATTGATTAAGATGGGCTGGGTTGCGCCATACATCTATTTTATTGAACAATTCGATAATTTGTTCCGCAGTTAATTGTATCACGTTAGTAACACTATTATGAAATTGCTGCACCATAATTGCTAATTTCGTATATTGATTAGGGGCTTTAATTTGTAAACAAAGTTTTTCTAGCTCAGTTTTGGATACAAATTCACCACACAAGACTGCAAAGCGCACGGTCAGATCATTCGTCAGTAAAGTCGATTTTTTTAATGCATCAGTAATAGTGCTGGAAAGTTTGAGTGATGGAAATAATAATGCTAAAGCACCACATTGTTCCAGTACTTGAAAATAAACTTGCGGATCCTCGGTCGCTAGCGCCTTTTCAGTCTCTTTCCATACCCGTTCTGCTGTAAGGGTATTTATTTCACCAGCAGAGACCATCTCTTTCATTAAATTATTCGTTTCATCAACAATTCTGAAACCTAAATGGTGATAACGGGCAGCGAAACGGGCCACTCGCAAAACTCGTAGGGGATCTTCTCTGAATGCAGGAGAAACATGGCGTAATAATTTAAGCTTAATATCATCAACACCATGATAAGGATCGACTATATTGCCTTCTTGATCCATGGCAATCGCATTTAAAGTAAGATCTCGTCGAATAAGATCTTGCTCTAAAGTAATATCTTTACTAAAGTCACAAATAAAGCCTGTATAGCCTTTACCTGATTTCCGCTCTGTTCGAGCTAGAGCATACTCTTCTTTAGTTTTGGGATGTAAAAAAACAGGAAAATCTTTACCAACCTGTTGATAACCTAATGCTAAAAGTTCATCTGGGGTTGCACCAACCACAACCCAGTCTCGATCAACAACAGGGAGATGTAACAATCTATCTCTAACTGAACCGCCAACAAGATAGATTTTACTCATTTAACGCATCCAACGATCTTTTTTACGACGACCAGGCATAATAGCCGGCAAAATCAGACCAAGAAGAAAACCACCACCAGCAACTAATCCACCATAAGTAAACCAAGTTACAATCAGATCACGGCGCTTATCATCAACTTGATTTAACATAGACTCAAGCTTCATCTCTTGCTGTTTATTAAGTTGTTCTAACTCATTATTCTTAGCTTGTAAGCTTTCAATCGATTGTTCAGCTTTTTGTAGTTTTTCGGCATAATCTTGGATAGCATTTTGTTGATTTTTTTCTGCATTATCAACTTTATCTTTATACTCAGCAAGTTGTGCTTCTAATAATGGCACAAGTTCTTTAAAACTAGGTTGATCTTTTAATTTATTAGACTCAATCCAAGCTGAACTACCATTAGGAAGCTGTATTCGTGTATATTTACCATCAGCACTTTTTTCAAGTTCAATTACTTTTTGACCGGCTTTAACTGCGTTTGAATAAGCATATTGAGAGCTAGGGCCTCGGCGTAGATAAATATCAACATTTTCAGTAACATATTTATCAACTGCATTTGCACTAAAAGCTACAGCAATAAAAGAAAGTAAAGTAATAATATTCTGTTTTTTCATAATATTTTAAATTTTTACCCACAATAAAAACATGATAACACAAAAAGTAGCCTTTTCGCACAACCAATTATAATAAAAATTTGATAGTCTCAAATTTTATTAACAATAAATGAAACCGATTACATTAAACAAAATATAAATAACAAAACAATAATCCAATGATGTGAATAAATAAAAAAAATCATCACATTATTTAGGACTCAGCAAAATATAAAGTTAATAGTCAATAATTATGCTATGCAATTTATTATCCAACACCATTGGTTAATAAATATTTATTTACTATTACTAGAACCAAACCCAGTTAAACCATGTTAATAGACGTAATAACAAACTAAAATATTTACTTTTTTCATTCAATTTAACAGCTTAGCATTTTCAATCTTCTACATTAATATATTTTTTATTGAAACAATTCATATAAAAATGAGCTTATTGGCAAACTAAAAATTTTGTTCTATTATAACCAGTTAAGTTGATATTCAGAATATTACGGGCAACAACAATAGCAAATGTAATCGTAATATTTGAATCTTAGGTTTTCAGCCAATTTACGAGCTATTTATTCTAATCAATCGATAATTTGAAAACTCTATATTGGCAATAAGTTAAAAAAAGTTAAAAGGATTTTTTATGGCGACAATCAAAGATGTTGCAAAGTTAGCAAAAGTTTCCGTTGCAACGGTATCACGGGTGATTAATAACGCTGACAATGTCAGTAATAAAACACGTGAAACAGTAAAAAAATCCATGGAAAAATTAAATTATTATCCTGATGCTAACGCCCGAGCTTTATCCCAACAAAACTCTAATACTATTGGCATCGTGGTAGCAGACCTATCCGATCCATTTTCTGGCGCGATGATTAGTACTGTTGAAAAAGTTGCAGCGAAAAACGGTCATTTTTTGCTTATTGGCAATGGTTACCACAATAAAAAACAAGAATATAATGCTATAACCAATCTTATAGAACATCGTTGTTCTTCTTTAGTCGTGCATGCAAAAATGCTAGCGGATGATCAATTAATAAAGCTAATGCAGCAAATTCCTGGTATGGTTCTAATTAATCGGATATTGAAAGGCTTTGAAAAACGCTGTATTACGCTTGATGGTCGTTATGGTTCATACCTAGCAGTTAAACATTTAATTCAGCATGGTCATACTAACATTGGATATTTATGTTCCAACCATAGTGTCTCAGACGCAGCAGACAGATTACAAGGTTATAAAGATGCATTAATCGAACATAATATTGATATTAATGATAATTTTATTGCCTTCGCCTCGCCTAATGAAGAAGGAGGAGAACAAGCAATGATGTCTCTTTTAGAGCGAAATCGACAAATTACGGCGATTGCCTGTTACAATGACTCAATGGCTGCTGGTGCTATGTCAGTTTTATATGATAATGATATAAAAATTCCGGGTGATGTTTCAATCATTGGCTTTGATGATCTGTTAATTGCTAGATATTTACATCCTAAGCTAACAACGATTCGTTATCCACTACACACAATGGCCAAACAAGCAGCTGAACTTGCATTACAATTAGCAAAAGGAGAACCACCTCCAGCAAATTTAATCAATGTATTTATTCCAACGTTAACTAAACGATACTCCGTTAATAATATTCGCTAATTAAGATTAAGTTTAAAACGAACAAGGCGCTAGGAAATGTCGAAAACTTTATAATAACAGTTTTCGACATTGACCTATTTACCCAGATAAGACTACCTAAAACCAAACTTCAGTTTGCACACCAAAACTAATTTGATTTTCTTTGCCATTATGTTGTCCAGATATCACAAAATCACAAGTATTTGTGCCTCGTTATTTAAGTTAAATCTTTCCCATCAAATAACTTATCGAGTTTTTCTATAAACTGTTGCTTTGGTAGATGATAAAATATCCCTTGTTTAGGAAGTCCCCGTAAAAATAAATAATAAACACCACCAAAATGCGTTTCATATCGATAATCAGCTAAACGGCTGCGTAAAAATCGATGCAAGGCTAAGCAATAAATTTGATACTGAAGCTCATAACGATGCTCACACATAACTTGATTTAAGGCTGACTCGGTATAAGCCTCTACCCCATCACCTAACCAATTTGATTTATAATCTACAATATAATATTTACCCTGGTACTCAAACACTAAATCGATAAATCCTTTTAGCATGCCTTGTACAGTTTCAAAATCTAAAGGAGGACATTGTTTGGATAAATCATCATACTCTTTACATAAACTATCTAATTGTTTACTGGTCACAGCACTGCGAATGGGAAAATAAAATTGTAATTCATTAATACATTGGCTATTTAAAACATCGGCTAATAACGGCCCATCTTGATCTTGTCTTTTATTTAGGTTCGTTGCTAAAACCTGTTGTAACCAATCAATTAGCACTGTTAACCAATGCGGTGGTAAACTCAATTTTTTAATCGTACTAGCGCACAAATCCTCGGCATTAGTTGGTGTTAAATTTTCCATAATGGAATGCAACAATGTACCAACATATGCACCTTTTGGAAAATGATGGATATCATATTGCTCTTCAGTTGATAATGAATCGGCGGATTCGAGATTATTTTCACGCCAATCACTAAGTATAGTCGAATTAAAACCAACCAAATTATTATGCTTTTGTAATTCGGTATAGCTAGTTACACGCCAACTATTAGATAATTTACGTTTAAATACATTGGCGCTAAGTGAAAGATTGGCTGCAAATTCAGCATTATACTGCTCACCTAAAATAGGTAATTGTAATTCAACCAAATCAGCAAATTTAGCAATTGAACGTAAGTCACCTTTTAATAAATAATCAATCGCAGACTGACTGTTTTTTAATGATGCTAAACCAACGCTACAATGAAAGATTGAACGTGTCATAGCAACATAAAGTAAACGTAAATCTTCGGCTAAACGTTCATCTTCAATCTGTTGTTTTATTTCATCGGTTAATAGCCAAGCATAAGTTGGTTGATAGTCATTATTTTTGTCATGATAAAACTGACTATCTGAATTCCGAAATTGAGCAGCAAATGGTAACCAAACAATAGGAAACTCTAAACCTTTAGATTTATGAATAGTGATAATTTTTACTAAATTTTCATCACTTTCCAATCGTTGTTCATGATTTTCTAAATTTGCATCAGGACTGACAATTTGCCTTGATAACCAACGAACCAAAGCATGTGGGCCATCAAGTTCGTCTGCCGCTTCTTGCAATAGCTCGCCTAGATGCATCAAATTAGTTAAAGTACGTTCACCATTTGGGCTAGCTAATATATTTTCAGCTAACTGACGTTTTTTCATCATCCGGCGCAACATGACTAACACACCATAATATTGCCAGATAATCTGATACTGTTTAAACTCTTCTATTAAACCTTCCCATATATCTTGATCGTCAGTTATTTGCTCAAGTTCAGTCATGGTTTGACCCAACAGTGTCGTCATTAAAGCTAAGCGTAGAGCCGATTCATTTTCTGGCATAAGCACTGCTTGTAATAAACACAGGACATCCTGTGCCTCTTTAGCTAGAAAGACACTACTCCGATTAGATAAATAAACGCTTTTAACCCCAACACTGGTTAACTTTTGTTGGATGATCTCTGCTTCGTATCCGGTACGGACTAAAATGGCAATATCAGCAGTTGTAATTGGTCGTTGACCATCTTTATCCTTCAATAAAATGGTCGGATCCATCAACCACGTCACAATCTGCTTAGCACAACAGTTAGCGATATGTTCTTGATAATCCATTTTTGTGCTAACTTCATCAGGTAATAAATATGCCGCTAAAGCATTAACCTCCTGATTATTTATAATTAAACCTTTTTGTTGATTACGTTCGGCACTTTCCATTGGTAAAAATGGAATATTTTCAAAAATAAACGGATTATCATGATGATTAAACAATGCATTAACCGCATTCACCATCGATGATGAAGAACGGTGGTTGACCTGCATAGTAAAATTATTTTCACCGGTTGATGATTTTGCTTTTAGATATGTAAAAATATCTGCACCACGGAAGCTATAAATCGCTTGTTTAGGATCACCAATAAACAGTAACCCAGTCTCTTTCGGATAACGATTATAGATACGATCAAAAATTTTATACTGCACCGGATCGGTATCTTGAAATTCATCAATCAGCGCTACACAGTATTTTTTCGCAATACTCTCTGCTAATCGATTACCATTTCTAGCACGTAGAGCTCGGTTCAACTGGCTTAAGAGATCATCAAAACTCATTTCACCACGTTTGATCTTCTGAATATAAATACGCTTTTGAATGACTTTAACGATATCCATTAGAACTTCGCCGCGTAAATCAATAAAACTATTACATAACGCTTCAATATCCTCAAAAACAGCATGACGCGGAGGATTTTTACCTTGCTTGGTTTTCTCAATTAAAATCGACTGACTAAATTTAGTTAACTCACTAGGTAGTTTAAATGAACGGATTGGCATCTGCGCCCAGGCAGTAACTTTAGCCAACCAATTAGGTAAATTACGGCTACTATAGGATTGTTTATTAACGCCTGATTGAGCAATTATTTCTGGCAGATCGGCAATTGAATCTAACCACTGTTTTTTGATCAGACTGATCTGCTGAAAATATTTTTGATGAAATTGCTGAATCTTGCCACTGATATCAATATGTTCTTCTTGCTGCTCATCAAATTCAAAATTTAAATAAGGTCTGATGTCGGATAGCAATCTTTCTGGATCCTGCCAATAGTCAAGAATCAGGTAGGCTAATGCTTTGTCGAGAGGAACAAAGTAGTGACGCCAAAAATCTTGCACAACTTGTAACTTTAGATCTTGTTCATCAGTTATCAATGTTTGTTCAAACAGTACACCTGATTCGAAAGCATGACTAGTCAATATACGTTGACAAAAACCATGAATCGTATAAATCGCCGCATCATCCATTGATTGTTGAGCTTGGGTTAATTTTTGTATCGCTTGGTTGCTATCATCAACTAAATCAATTAATTGTTGATAAATTGGATCATCATGATGACCTTGTAACAACCCTAATCGTAATTCTTGAATATTTTGCCTGATACGAGATCGCAGTTCTTGAGTAGCGGCTTTAGTAAAGGTCACCACTAAAATCTGATTAACATCAAGAGGTATGGGATAACTGTTTTTACCAATCCCCAATAATAATCGCAGATAAATAAATGCGAGCGAATAGGTTTTACCTGTTCCTGCTGACGCTTCGATTAGCGTTCGACCAGTTAAAGGTAAATCAAATAAATTAAGCTTTTTTATTTCACTACATGAAACCATTCTAGCTTTCCTGCCGTATTGGCGGATAAATCAACACAAGCAATAGCAGCTGTAGGAAACATTGGCGGTGAAACATCTGGACATAACTCATTAACCAAATAACCAACTAGAGGTAGATGCGAAACAATAATCACATTTTCGATACCACGATCGGGTAGTGTCATTAATAAATCAGCAATATGAGAAGGGCTACCACCAGGTACCAGAAGATTATCAGTTTCGAATTGAGAAACTCGGCAGTGTGAGGATAGTTCAGTGAAGGTCTGTTGAGCTCTTAAATAAGGACTAACTAACCCTAAATCAAATTTAAAATTATGTTGATTAAGCCATAGTCCAGCCTGACAGGCTTGTTTTAAACCATAATTAGTTAAAGTACGACTTGCATCAGATGAAGCAGCAAAACCTGCCTCACCATGTCTCATAATACAAACTTTCATAAAAGAATGATTAACGTAATTTCAATTGGAAAATCATACATTCAGCGCCACAACAGAAAGTAAATTTGGCCGTTAATTTATAGCCATTTTCAACTTTATCAATGCTGCTGTTAATTTCACAAGGCTCTGTTTCAACAGCTTTTGCCGCTTGAGTTAATGTAGCTAATTTGGCATTTGCTTCTGATTCTGATGTAAAAACATGCTCATATTCTGCACTACAATCTTCATTATCTATAATTGTACCTACATCAACGCAACAACATGCAGGTGTTTCGTTAGCTTTACATTTATTTAAAGAATCTGTCATTGTGTACCTCTACCTCTGTTTTACCGATTAATATGGCATTAGTATACTCTTAATCACTATTAAGGGCAAAATGTTAAAAACCTTTACCACAACACAAATTTTTGGCGTATATTAAAGTTTTATTATTATTTTTCCGAATTAATCAAATTACATGATGCAACAGAATAGTCACGTCCGAAAAATGGCGATTTTAGTCGCTGCAACGTTTTTCATGGAAAATCTAGACGCTACAGTGATCACCACGGCAATTCCAGCTATGGCAAAATCATTTTTAACCAATCCTCAAGATTTATCTATTGGGATTAGTGCCTATATGCTTGCACTTACAATTGGTTTACCGGCCAGTGGCTGGATCGCCAACCGTTTTACCGCCTATCGAGTCTTTTCGATTTCGATTGTTTTATTTATGTTAGCATCAATATTGTGTGCCATATCGACTAATCTGACCATGTTTACCGTCGCAAGATTAATTCAAGGTTTAGGTGGATCATTAATGGTGCCTGTAGGCAGAACGGTGGTATTAAGTCGAACGGAAAAACAACATTTAGTCAGCACTATTTCTATTTTAGTTTGGCCAGGCTTAATTGCGCCATTAATGGGGCCGATTATTGGTGGCTTCTTTGCGCAATATCTAACATGGCACTGGATATTTCTTCTTAATATTCCATTAGGTTTTATCGCCCTATTTTTTGCTCATCGATTATTACCCAAAGAATCACCTGAAAAACGTACATTTGACGGTGTTGGATTTATCACCTGTGGTTTAGGCCTTTTACTATTTGTTTATGGGCTTGAAATGATTTCTCATTCAAATGGTAGTCTCTGGGTAGGCGTAACACTATCTTTAGTCGGTAGCCTAATATTAATCTTTGCTTACTATCATTTAGCTCATACTCAACATCCATTAATTAGTCTATATGCTTTTTCTAAACGCACATTTAGAATGACCTTTTTTGGTGGTTCATTAATACGTATTGGCTTAAATAGTGCTCCGTTTATCTTACCGCTAATGTTTCAAGTCGGTTTTGGTTGGTCACCGTTAACTGCAGGTTCACTACTGCTATCATTATTTGCCGGCAATATCCTGCTTAAAACAGTAAATACACCTTTAATTCATAAGTTTGGCTTCCGCAAAATTCTGATTATCAATGGGCTGTTATTATCTTCAAGTTTTGTGTTATGTGCCCTTTTCACGCCACAAACACCTATCATCTGGATTATATTAGTTCTATTCTTTTCCGGTGGTGCTCGTTCTATTCAATTTACTACCATCACCACGCTTAGTTTTTCAGAAATTGATAAAACAGAAATACAGAGCGCTAACATTTTATCTACCATTTTCCAGCAGCTAAATAACGTACTCGGCATTGTGTTAAGTGCTTTATTTCTATTTATTGCATCTAGCTATAATGGCCATAGCCAAACGGGTTTAATGGTGGAAGATTTTAGCTTAGCACTATTAATGGTAGCTGGAATGACCTTGTTAGCAATGATTGACTTTATTACCTTGCCAAAAAATGCAGGTAACAATCTAAAAGATAAGCAATAAAAAACCCCTGCCATTTGGCAGAGGTTCTTAAGAATCAAACCTAAAAAGTATTAGAACTTAGGTGCACTAGGACGGCCACGTTTTTTCGCAAAACCTTTGTCATTAGATTCTGGTTTACTACTTTTACGTCCACGTTTAGCTTCAGATGGCTTACCTGCTACCAAGCTCATTTTCATTGGTTGATTAAGTACTCTAACCCGTTCAAAGTGCTTAAGGATATCTTTCGGCATGCCTTTTGGTAACTCAACGGTTGAATAAGTTTCATAAAGTTTGATATTACCAATATAGCGACTACTAATATCGGCTTCATTAGCAATTGCACCAACAATATGACGCACTTCAACACCGTTTTCTTTACCAATTTCGATACGATACATATCCATTTCACCCACATCTCGGCGTTCACGACGTTTTGGTGATTCACGATTATCGCCACGTAAGCGACGTTCACCACTTCGATTATCACGATCACGAAATTCTCTTGATGGTTTAAATACTGGATCTGGCGGTAGAATTAACGGACGATCACTCTGAGCTAATCTCAATAATGCTGTTGCAATCGTTTCAAGATCTGCGCCACTATCTGCTTGGATTTGCTCTAATAACGCTTGATATTGATCTAAATCGGCACTTTCTAATTGTTGCTGAATCTTCTGAGTAAATTTCGCTAAACGACGTTTTTCAAGCAACTCTTTAGATGGTAATGCTACTTCAGGAATCGGCTTTTTAATTGTTTGTTCAATATTCTTAAGTAAACGACGTTCACGACTATCAACAAATAAAATTGCTCGTCCTGCACGACCAGCACGACCAGTTCGCCCAATACGGTGAACATAAGATTCTGAATCAAGAGTGATATCATAATTAATAACTAAACTGATACGCTCAACATCTAAACCTCGAGCAGCCACATCAGTTGCAATTAGGATATCTAATCGGCCATTACGCAAACGATCAAGCGTTTGCTCACGAAGTTGCTGGGTCATATCACCATTCAATGCAGCACAACTATAACCATTTTTTTCTAATACTTCGGCGACATCTAATGTTGCTGTTTTGGTACGAACAAAAATAATTGCTGCATCAAAATCTTCAGCTTCTAAAAAGCGTACAATTGCTTCGTTTTTACGCATGCCGCGCACTAACCAATAACTCTGATCGATATCTGGTGCAGTTTGCTTAGTCCCTTTGATTTGCACTTCTTTCGGATTATGCATAAAACGTTTAGTAATACGACGAATTGGTGCCGGCATTGTTGCTGAAAACAGTGCTGTTTGATGATCTTCTGGGATCGTAGCCATAATACTTTCAACATCATCAATAAAGCCCATTCTTAACATTTCGTCGGCTTCATCTAAAACTAAACCTTTAAGGTTTGAAAGATCTAACGTTTTACGATTTAAATGATCTAATAATCGACCTGGAGTACCCACTACAATTTGTGGACCTTGTTTTAATGCACGTAATTGCACGTCATAACGTTGACCACCATACAGTGGTAAAACTTTTACTCCTTTCACATATTTTGCATATTCAGCACAGGCATCAGCAACTTGAATTGCCAATTCACGAGTTGGTGCTAAAACCAATAATTGTGGTGCTTTTAAATTAGCATCAATATTCATCAAAAAAGGAATGGAAAAAGCAGCTGTTTTACCACTACCAGTTTGTGCCATACCCAACACATCGTTCCCTTGTAAAAGTAAAGGAATACATTCTGCTTGGATTGGCGATGGTTTAGTAAAACCAAGATCATTTAATGCGTTAAGGATTTCCTCAGATAAACCAAGGTCAATAAAAGATATTTCTGTTGTCATGTAAACTCGCTTGCAAATTGGATATATAGGCTTACTTTTAAGTTAGCAACACACCTGATAATTACTAATCAAGATAATTTATGAGGATTACAATATTGCTCATAAAATATTAGCTTACCTAAATAAAACACTATATAAATTTATGCCAGCTCACTAAATTGAAAATTTACAACTCACCCCAATAACTAACTGCCAATAATCACGCAATCAAATATGCATAACTGTTGCTTAAATAATTACTTTATTTAATACAAAAGATAGATAGCATAAAAATAATTGAGAATATTATGGGCAAATCAGAACTACGCTATAACAATATTTTCACTTTTAAAACTGGCATGACCCTTGTTACTTTTCTTCAAGTAACTTAATTTCGTAGAGTGCTTGTTGATGTTCAACAAAGTTATAAATATTATTAGCTAAAGCATATTTAAATAATATTTTGGCACGCTCATTGTTACCTTTACCTTGGTAATATTTACCTAAATAAAAGTACGCTTCACATAGGCGTTCGGCTAATTGCCGGTCATTTTCAACACCTTGTTGAAGGTTTTGCATTAATTTAGATTCACTAATATTACCTAAATAAAATGCAATGATATCACCACCATAACTCATTTTATCGCTTAGTTTATCGTAACGATTTTGTAACTGAGTTAAGGCAGCTTGTTTATCTATTTCTTTTTCAATCAAATAAAGCCATAAAACGCGAACAGGTTCGTTGACGTCAAATTGATAGAATTTTTGTGCATCAAGCTGTGCAGCTTGATAATGTCCTGTACGATATAAAGTAATTGCACGATTCAAATAACCAAAAGCATAAGATGGATCTATTTCTAGTGTAGTATTAAATGCCATCATAGCATTATCGAAATCACCATCTCTTAGCGCATAAGTACCAAGAAAATTATAAACATCTGGGATCTCAGGATTGAAGCTTAAAAGGTGATTAAAATCACTTTGTGCAAATGCTTTAAAACCTAATGAATCGTAAACAATTCCTCGTTCAAAAATCAGCTGCATTCGAGAAACAGTATCAAGATCTCGTCTTGATAACTGTTGACTGATTTCAGCTATTTTCAACTCATCATCATACGAAACTTGCTCAGGAACAGCAAGTAAAGGCAGAGAATTAGAACAACCTGACAAGATAATGACTGCAAAAATACAGCACAACATTCGCAGGTTGAATAATCTCATATTAAGCTCCTAGTGAATCATATTTTATTCAGCTGTTGGCGCAACTTCTGGCGCTGACTCAACCGCATCTTTCATACTTAAACGAATTCGACCTTGGCGATCAATTTCTAGTACTTTAACATTCACTTCTTGACCTACTTTTAAGTAGTCAGCAACTTTTTCCACTCGATGATCAGCGATTTGTGAAACGTGAACAAGTCCTTCTTTTCCACCAATAACTGATACGAAAGCACCAAAATCAACAATACGTGTTACTTTACCGGTATAGATTTTACCAATTTCAACATCAGCAACTAAATTATTGATACGGGCAATTGCATCTTGTGCTTTATTACCATCCGATGCTGCAATTTTCACTGTACCATCATCTGCAATTTCAATAGTAGTACCGGTTTCTTCAGTTAATGCACGAATCGTTGCACCACCTTTACCGATAATATCGCGGATCTTATCTGGATTAACATTCATCGTATAGATACGAGGAGCAAATTCAGATATCTCTTGACGAGGTTTATTAATCGCTTGTTCCATTACCCCTAAAATATGCAAACGAGCGCCTTTAGCTTGGTTTAAGGCAACTTGCATAATTTCTTTCGTGATACCTTCAATTTTGATATCCATTTGTAGTGCACTTACACCTTCACGGGTACCAGCTACTTTAAAGTCCATATCACCAAGATGGTCTTCATCACCTAAAATATCAGATAATACTACAAAGTTATCGCCTTCTTTAACAAGGCCCATGGCAATACCAGCAACAGAAGACTTAATTGGTACACCAGCATCCATTAATGCTAATGATGCGCCACAAACTGAAGCCATTGAAGAAGAACCATTAGATTCAGTAATTTCAGAAACTACACGTACAGTATAGGGAAATTCTTCTTTGCTTGGCATTACCGCAGCAACACCACGTTTAGCTAAACGACCATGACCAATTTCACGACGTTTTGGTGAACCAACCATACCTGTTTCACCAACTGAATATGGAGGGAAGTTATAATGTAAAAGGAAGCGTTCGGTATATTCACCAGTTAACTCATCAATAATCTGTGCATCACGTTCAGTACCTAAAGTTGCGGTAACTAATGCTTGCGTTTCGCCACGAGTAAATAATGCGCTACCATGAGTTCTTGGTAATACATTGGTACGAATATCCAGAGCACGAATCATATCTTTTTCACGACCATCGATACGTGGTTCACCAGCAATAACACGTTGACGAACGATTTGGCTTTCTAAATCAACAATAATGTTAATAACTTCATTTTCGTCAAGTTCTTCATCTTTTTCTTTAAGTGCTGCTAACACTTCTTCTTTAATTAAATCGATTTGCGCATAACGAGCTTGTTTTTCAGTAATACGATAAGCTTCACCTAAACGATCTTTGGCTAATTCAGAAACCGCATTAAATAGCTCTTCATTTTTAGCTGGTGCAACCCAATCCCATTTTTCACAGTTCGCTTTAGCAACAAATTCATTGATATTATCAATTACAACTTGTTGTTGATCATGGCCAAATACCACTGCCGCTAACATTTGGTCTTCAGTTAATAAATCGGCTTCTGATTCAACCATTAATACCGCACTTTTGGTACCGGCTACAACTAAATCTAAACGACTAGTTGCTAATTCTTTTACTGATGGATTTAACACAAATTCATCATTGATAAAGCCTACACGAGCAGCACCAATTGGGCCATGGAAAGGAACGCCAGATAAACAAAGTGCAGCTGATGCACCAATCATAGCAACTAAATCAGGGCTTACTTCAGGATTCACTGATACCACTGTTGCAATGATTTGAATTTCATTAACAAAACCTTCAGGAAATAATGGACGAAGTGGACGGTCGATTAAACGGGCAATTAATGTTTCGCCTTCACTTGGGCGACCTTCACGTTTGAAAAAGCCACCAGGAATACGACCAGCAGCGTAAGTACGTTCTTGATAGTTAACGGTTAAAGGGAAAAAGTCTTGTCCTTCTTTAACTTTTTTATTAGCAACTACAGTGACAAATACCGCAGTATCGTCCATGTTAACCATAACTGCAGCAGTTGCTTGACGCGCCATAATACCCGTTTCTAAAGTAACAGTATGGCGACCATATTGGAATTTTTGATATGTCGAATTAAACAAAATAATGTCCTCTTGTAATAAATCACGTTGAAGTTTGATATTTCGACAGGAAGCAGCATGACGCTGGAACATATTGATACACACTTCAACTATGTGTGGGATACTAAACAAAAGATTATTTCACTGTCACGACTAATGACAAATCTATAAACTATAGAGCTCTCATTAGTCGCGCGAAACATGAGATACAATCTTTTATTTTATTAATTTCTATCTTCAAAGCATTTATTTAGCTTTTCGGACTCTGCATTATATCAAAGCCTTGAATTTTCACAACGAAAAAAGAGGCCTAGGCCTCTTTTCAAGTAGATAAATAATTAGCGACGTAAACCTAGTCTTTGAATTAATTGGCTATAACGTTCAAAGTCTTTACGACGTAAATAATCTAATAATTTACGACGGCTAGACACCATGCGTAATAAACCACGGCGGCTATGGTGATCTTTTTTATGCTCAGAAAAATGACCTTGTAAGTCATTAATGCGTGCAGTTAAAAGAGCAACTTGAACTTCAGTTGAACCAGTGTCGTTAGTACCACGACCATATTCAGCAACGATTTTCGCTTTAGCTTCTACAGTTAGAGACATAATAAACCTCTTAATATAAATATAAAAAATGGAATGACCGATCTCTAATTCAGACATTCCTCGGCATCCATATAATAAATATATGAATCGTGCGCAATTATACTAGAATTTACTGAAATAGCAATTTGATTTATTAATCGCAAACGCTTATTTGAGCTTAAAACCATACTCTTCTTGAATAAGCTTTTTCAACGCTTCGATATAATTTTGTGCTGATAAACTTAGCTGTGCTTTTTGTGATGTTATCCAGCCAATTAATATCTTTTCTTCGACATCTAAAGGGATAGATAGAATGTCTGAACCATTTAAATCAGTACTGAGCACACCGGTACTAATGGTATAACCATTTAATCCATGCAATAAATTAAATAAAGTTGCCCTATCACTGACATGAATACTCTTTTTATGATACACAGTACTTAAAATCTCTTCGGAAAAATAAAAAGAGTTATATTCACCTTGTTCAAATGAAAGATAGGGAAAATCCTCTAAATCATCTAATGTTAAAGACTTCATGGCCGCCAAAGGATGATGGGTACTGATAAATACATGTGGATCAGCCTCAAATAGTGGATTAAAAGTTAAACGATGTTCTTTAAGCAAACGTAAAATAACTTTTTGATTAAAATCAGTTAGATACAAAATACCTACTTCACTACGTAAATTAGCCACATCAGTTATAATATCGTAAGTACGAGTTTCACGTAGGGTAAACTCATATTCATCAGTATGATTCTTTTTGATTAAATTAACAAAAGCGTTTACCGCAAATGCATAATGTTGGGTAGATATGCTACACAATTGTTTGGAAGGTACTTTTTTAGCATAGTGCTGTTCTAGCAACTGAGCTTGATCTAAAACCTGTTTTGCATAACCTAAAAATTCAACTCCATCAGTCGATAATGAAACTCCTTTAGATGTCCGTACAAAAATTTCAATACCAAATTCAGCTTCCAACTCCTTCACTGCAGTTGATAAACTTGGTTGAGTAATATACAAATTTTTAGCAGCCTCATTGATTGAGCCTGAGCGGGCAATTTCTAAAATGTAACGTAATTGTTGAAGCTTCATAATATCGTTAGTAATTAAAACCAATATTAATTCAAAATATAAACTACTATAAACATAGTCTGGGAGATTGTACAGCAAAAGGCAAATAGCTGTTTTTGCGCAACCTAATACCGTAGAATTGTTTTTTTAGAAGATTTTGGGCTTTAAAAACCCCGTTCCTCAATTATTTATCATTGTTTTTTTAATCACATTGAGTTTTTAGTTATTTATACACTAAATTATCAGGTCACTCATAAAATTCTTAACACAACTTATCATCGTTTTTAAAATAAAGTTATATTTACCATGTTGGTAGTCGTTAACATAATCTCGGGTTAATCTCCACGACAAACTGCTTCTACAGCATGATATATATTTATCCAATTATCATGATAAATAGTGCCATCATGGTAAACATAAACTGGACTTGTATGCGTTATTACTAGACCATTTCCCGCATCATTCCTGTCTATACCTCTATCTGCTGTCCATATTCCTCTATCGCCCCACAGTCCTATATTATATCCCTTTAATTTCCCCCATTCTCCCATAAAATTACCGACTGAACGTACCCAACCACTATTACTATTGGGATTTTTCATTCTTATTTCATCTGATTTATACAAATATTGTTGACGGAAGTTGTCATCCAATGCTTCATATAATCGCACTCGTCTAGGATTATAACCACCAGGAGTCTCTCTTCCTGTACAATAATCTAATACAAGAAAAGTCTGTCTTTCAGTAAAACGTTCGAATGTTCTGTAACGTATCTCTGATGATTCTGATGATTCTGATGATTCAGCATAATTGGTAAATCCTAAACGTTTACCTCCTTTCGATGGCCATTTACTCGGTACCGGTATGGTAAAACTATCCATCCAAATCCAATCTCGGCCGTTAAAGTACTCCATGGTTATTACCGGCGTACCATTTTCAATAAATTGCCATTTTTGTTCTGCCGCATAATTAACCGTGCAGTTTTCACCATAACCATTGATGGTCGATAACCATATTTTGCCTCCCCCATTATGTGAATAACATCGATAACGACTTTGGTCCGCACCTGCACCGATTAACGTAAATGCTGCATTTTGAAAACCCGTGGTTGGGAAACCACTCCAACGAGAAAAGCCCCAAAAGTTAT
>NZ_JACFSF010000018.1:0-1658 GCF_016100565.1 Gilliamella sp. M0364
CCGCTTATACAACAAATGTTATTCACGGTAATGGCCCTTATTTAACTTTTGATGGTGGTCAAACACGCGCGATAGACTTAGACGAACTGATGAAGATATCCTTCTCTGATGGTACGACATTAACACCGGAAAGTAATAACTCAAATTCATCACATGCTATTTTACTGCCGGTTGCCGGTCAGAGTTTTGCCGATATTGATATGTTGGTGCCAACTAATGTTAATGCCATACCGTTGAGTACCCTTATCGGTACGCCTTATAACTATTGGGATGATGATGATGGCGATGGTGATTTTACCGTTACAGGGCAGTTGCATTTATCTATCCTTGATAAATTTGACCGTCCGGTTACTCGTAACAATGTGCCGACCATTTGTAAAGCACCTTATCGAGTGATATTAAGAACTGATGATGTTATCTTATCCACCCGCTATGGTATCCCTAAAAGTACGTCTTTTACTGCAAGTACTGTCACTTATTATATTAAACCACAGCCAACAGCGGATATTTGCTCTGCCAGACCTCTGTTAGAATATAACGGCGAACGTGCTGGTCCTTTTTCTATGTGGGACACAGGCTTAGGGTTTCTTGTTCAGTCATCCGAACCGTCATCTTATGGTCTGAATTTTCCTACTACTGGCGCAGATGGTTTATATTTTGATTTGGTGCTAGGTAGTATTGATACGCAATTAACATGGGATCCTGTTTCACCTAAGGGAGATATTAAAGCGACTATGACCTATTTAAATATCTCAGACCCTAGTATTGTCCGGGTCACCTTAAATGGTCCCGTGGCTACACCGCAGCAATGGCGTGTAGATGATCCGGGTTGGGCAGGTAAGAAAATAATTGCTCCATTATTGCCTCAGACATTTGAGTTGGTGGGTAAAGGTAAAGATAGTCACAATAATGATATCATGTTGAAGTATGGTTTTGTGTTAAAGCAGTGGTTTGTCAACCGAGGTAGTAAAACAGCGGTAGCTTCCAGACAGGGATCATGGTGTCTTAATCTAGGTTTAGGTTTAGGTTATCGTCTTCCACGCCTTAGAGAATTAACTAACGCATCATTCTGTTCTGGCTCTTATTTCTGCCCAAAAAGCGATTATCCATCAAATACTTATCATTATTCGCGACGAATTGGAGCCGGATTTTTAGCTGAGTGGGGTGATATGACTAGATACAAGGATGAGGCGAGAAACCACTATTCTTATTGGTCGAGTGAACCGGTGCCAACTAATCCGGAAAAACCTAATGATACAAGCAATAGCACCACCCAGTATGCCGCGACCGCTGTTTACGGTATGATTAAAGATCCCCCTATAAAAAACGGTGATGCTGCAGTATTTTGCGTCACGGGGGATGAGAAGAAAGAAGATAAATAAATTTATTAGCGCCTTAAAAAGGCGCTAATTGACGTGGCTGATAAAAATACGACACAACTTAATTACCCGTACCAATAGGTTTATTTTTCCGGAGCAGGGTTTTTACAGAAAGGTTAATACTGTGTTTTAAAGACTTAACTTCCTAATAATATTTACAAAATTTAACAATTAAACCTTTAAATACAGTTGCGTAGATTTTTTTCAAGCACTATACTCTATAGATGATTTTAACCGCAATATTCGGTGATAATTTAGTCAGTCAAGCTGAAATAAAGT
>NZ_JACFSF010000019.1:0-1442 GCF_016100565.1 Gilliamella sp. M0364
TGAACTACATGCACTAAGTAATAACAATGGTGCTAGAATAACAATTTTACACCTTAATATATTCATTTTAATCTCCGTTTAAATTGCCATCAATAAATGAGAAAAGTATTTATTTTTCTAACGTTTATTAGGTAATAAATTTTATAATATTAATTATATTTATTACTTTTTCGTAAATTAATACTGTTAAAATTCTAAGACGATCTTAGTATCTTTATTTTTAAATTTGTATTTTTCAACGCTATAATTGGTAATAATATTTTAGTAATTAAGAATGAGTAATTATTTATTATTGAGTTTATTGCGTATTATTTTTTGCTGGATCGCTTCTTGATAATTGGAAATATCATACGGTTTAGCATTAATAATTGATGAACATCTATTATGAGGAAATAATAGATAACTATCATCTAAACTTAAATCTTTTCTATCTTTTTTTTCATTGTCTTTTAAATTAGCATAAATCTTGTCCATTGCTTTTTTGGAATCTTGTTTATTATCAAGGTCTTGTATTGCTGATAAAGGTAGCATTAAGCCTAAGGAATAATATGACCCTGCATTTATTTGATCTAAAAAATCTCTATAACATTGTATATATATTTCACAATACGAATAATGATTAGCTTCACAATATCTGGCCGCCTCAATAGTTATAGAGTCTCGCTGTCTTTTATCTATATCCCCATAAATACAACCAGTTAATAATATTACTGTTGCTAAAAGAGTAAAACTGTAACCTAATATTCTCATAAATAAATCCTAATTATCCAATATCATCTTGATGTGTCCTTATTTGATTACTTTTATAGCATATTCTAAATTAATTGTATAATTGCTAACAAATTTTTGATATTTTTGTGGAGTTTTTTTAAGATCTGTAATTATAATCAACACAATTATTAATCTAACGTCCAGCATTGGTTGCTTTAGATTGGTTAATGATTTCTAATTAAAGCGTTCAACTCAAATAATATTAATACTTTTTTATATTAAAATTCCTATTACCTATCTAAATTTTTCATTATTATTTTGCTTTTGTTTTCGTATAACATTTTATCAATATGATATTGATGACGAGTAATATCATATGATTTAGCATTAATTATTGAGGAGCATTGATTATGAGGATATAACATAACGCTATAATTGAAAATAGAATTTTTATCACTCTTTTCTTCACTATCTTTTAATTTAGAGTAGATGATATCCATTGGATTTTTCTGCATATTAAACGTATTTTGTTCCGATTCCGGCATGATATTAGATAGTAATTTGAGTGTATATTGCGCGCTTTCATTCAATTGATTGAAAATATTGATATAGCATTTGCCATAGATTTCACAGTAAGAATAATTGTTAGCCTGACAAGATTTAGTCAATTTATCCTTAATCTCAATTCCAGCTTTTTCCTCTAACTTTTCATAATTTGAACTACATGCACT
>NZ_JACFSF010000020.1:0-1417 GCF_016100565.1 Gilliamella sp. M0364
CATCACATGCTATTTTACTGCCAGTTGCCGGTCAGAGCTTTGCCGATATTGATATGTTAGTGCCAACTAATGTTAATGCCATACCATTGAGTACCCTTATCGGTACGCCTTATAACTATTGGAATGATGATGATGGCGATGATGATTTTACCGTCACAGGGCAGTTGCATTTATCTATCCTTGATAAATATGACCGTCCGGTCACTCGTGACAATGTGCCGACCGTTTGTAAGGCACCTTATCGAGTGATATTAAGAACTGATGATGTTATCTTATCCTCCGGTTATGGTATTCCTAAAAGTACTCATTTTACAGCAAGTAATGTGACTTATTATATTAAACCACAGCCAACAGCAGATATTTGCTCTGCTAGACCTATGTTAGAATTAGAAGATGACGGAGTACGTGCAGGTCCTTTTTCTATGTGGGACCCCGGTTTAGGGTTTCTTGTTCAGTCATCCGAACCGTCATCTTACGGCCTGAATTTTCCTACTACTGGCGCAAATAGTTTATATTTTGATTTAGTGTTAGGTAGTATTGATACGCAATTAACATGGGAGGATGTTTCTCCTAAGGGCGATATTAAAGCGACTATGACCTATTTAAATAAATCAGATCCTAGTCTTGTCCGGGTCACCTTAGAGGGCCCCGTTGCTACAAAAAAACAATGGGATTCAGTTAATCCGAATAAGGTGGCAGGTGAGAAGAAGGTAATTATTCCATTATTGCCTCAAACATTTGAGTTGGTGGGTAAAGGTAAAGATAGTCACAATAATGATATCGTGTTGAAATATGGTTTTGTGTTAAAGCAGTGGTTCGTTAATCGAGGTGATAAAGATCGTGTAGTTGCCGAACAATCATCATGGTGTATTAATCTAGGTTATCGTCTTCCACGCCTTAGGGAATTAACTAACGCATCATTATGTACTGGCTACTGTCCAAGTGTTGTTTATCCATCAAATACTTATCATTATTCGCGACGAATTGGTGCTGGACTCGTTGCTGAGTGGGGCCATCTGCACCGCTACTCTAAGGCTAATTTCATATATGCCTCATCCTACTGGACAAGTGAACCGGTGCCAACTAATCCGGAAAAACCTGACGATACGAGCAAAAGCACCCTACAGTTCGCCACGGACTTTTCTACTGGTATAATCAAGGGTCTTGGTAAGACATATCCTTTAGTTGGTGCAACTTGTGTCGTGGGGGGGGGATGAGAAGAAAGAAGATAAATAAATTTATTAGCGCCTTAAAAAGGCGCTGATTGACATGGCTGATAAAAATACGACACAACTTAATTATTCGCACCTGCATTTTTTTCAACGTGGGGGAAAATGAGTTATTATGCTGGTGCTAACTTGTTTGGTCGTAGTAACTGGAACGATGAAACTTCAAACGACAGTTATGATCACTATAT
>NZ_JACFSF010000021.1:0-1079 GCF_016100565.1 Gilliamella sp. M0364
ACCACAGCCAACAGCGGATATTTGCTCTGCCAGACCTCTGTTAGAATATAACGGCGAACGTGCTGGTCCTTTTTCTATGTGGGACCCAGGTTTGGGTTTTCTTGTTCAGTCATCCGAACCGTCATCTTATGGTTTGAATTTTCCTACTACTGGCGCAGATGGTTTATATTTTGATTTAGTGTTAGGTAGTATTGATACGCAATTAACTTGGGATCCTGTTTCTCCTAAGGGCGATATTAAAGCGACTATGACCTATTTAAATAGCTCAGACCCTAGTCTTGTCCGAGTCACCTTAAATGGTCCCGTGGCTACACCGCAGCAATGGCGTGTAGATAATCCGGGTTGGGCCGGTGAGAAGATAATTGCTCCATCATTGCCTCAGACATTTGAGTTGGTGGGTAAAGGTAAAGATAGTCACAATAATGATATCGTGTTGAAGTATGGTTTTGTGTTAAAGCAGTGGTTTGTCAACCGAGGTAATAAATCAGCGGTAGCTTCCATACAGGGATCATGGTGTCTTAATCTAGGTCTAGGTTTAGGTTATCGCCTTGCACACCTTAGAGAATTAACTAACGCAAGGTGTTCTAGCTCGAAAGATTACTGCCCTAAAAATGATTATCCATCAAATGGTACTGGTTATTCACGACGAATTGGTGCTGGACTCGTTGCTGAGTGGGGTTCTCTGGACCGATACTCTAATGCTAATTTCATATATGCTAAACCCTATTGGTCAAGTGAACCGGTTCCAACTGATGCGGAAGGCAAAGAGACGAGCGAAAGCACCACCCAGTACGCCGCGACCGTTAGTACTGGTACAATCAGTCGTCTTAGTAAGATATATCCCTATGTTGGTGCAATTTGCGCCGTAGGGGATAAGATAATAATTAAAGATGAATAAATTTATTAGCGCCTTAAAAAGGCGCTAATTGACGTGGCTGATAAAAATACGACACAACTTAATTATTTGCACCTGCATTTTTTTCAACGTGGGGGGAAATGAGTTATTATGCTGGTGCTAACTTGTTTGGTCGTAGTAACTGGAACGATGAAACTTCAAACGACAGTTATGATCACTATAT
>NZ_JACFSF010000022.1:0-751 GCF_016100565.1 Gilliamella sp. M0364
CCGCTTATACAACAAATGTTATTCACGGTAATGGCCCTTATTTAACTTTTGATGGTGGTCAAACACGCGCGATAGACTTAGACGAGCTGATGAAGATATCCTTCTCTGATGGTACGACATTAACACCGGAAAGTAATAACTCAAACTCATCAGATGCTATTTTACTGCCAGTTGCCGGTCAGAGCTTTGCCGATATTGATATGTTGGTGCCAACTAATGTTAATGCCATACCATTAAGCACCCTTATTGGCGCGCCTTATAACTATTGGGATGACGATGATGGCGATGGTGATTTTACTGTTACAGGGCAGTTGCATTTATCTATCCTTGATAAATATGACCGTCCGGTTACTCGTGACAATGTGCCGACCGTTTGTAAAGCACCTTATCGAGTGATATTAAGAACTGATGATGTTATCTTATCCACTCGTTATGGCGTACCTAAAAGTATGTCTTTTACTGCAAGTACTGTCACTTATTATATTAAACCACAGCCAATGGCGGATATTTGCTCTGCTAGGCCTATTTTGGATGACGGTAGTCATCCTGGTCCTTTTTCTATGTGGGACCCAGGTTTGGGTTTTCTTGTTCAGTCATCCGAACCGTCATCTTACGGTCTAAATTTTCCTACTACTGGCGCAGATGGTTTATATTTTGATTTAGTGTTAGGTAGTATTGATAAGAAATTGACATGGAAATCTATTTCTAATGGTACGATTAAAGCAACTATGGACTATTTAGACGAATCAGA
>NZ_JACFSF010000023.1:0-628 GCF_016100565.1 Gilliamella sp. M0364
TAATCTATAAAGTATAGTGCTTGAAAAAAATCTACGCAACTGTATTTAAAGGTTTAATTGTTAAATTTTGTAAATATTATTAGAGAGTTAAATCTTTAAAACATAGTATTAACCGTTTAAAAACGCCATTCAGCAATTTTTTTACTGTAAAAACCCCTTTCCGCAAAAATAAACCTATCGGGGTGAATTCGGCTACATCTTGTCTTTTATCACTCTCGCCAATCAGCTTCTTTTTTAAGCTCTAGTAAAGTTATTTATCTTCTTTCTTCTCATCGCCCGTGACGCAAGCTACTGCAGCATAGGCGTTCATACTTGAATTTGTAATCAGACCGTGAACAGCGGTCGCGGCGTACTGGGTGGTGCTATTGCTTGTATCGTTAGGTTTTTCCGGATTAGTTGGCACCGGTTCACTCGACCAATAGGAATAGTGGTTTCTCGCCTCATCCTTGTATCTAGTCATATCACCCCACTCAGCTAAAAACCCGGCTCCAATTCGTCGCGAATAATGATAAGTATTTGATGGATAATCAACACTTGGACAGTAGCCAGAACAGAATGATGCGTTAGTTAATTCTCTAAGGCGTGGAAGACGATAACCTAAACCTAAACCTAGATTAAGACACCATGA
>NZ_JACFSF010000024.1:0-614 GCF_016100565.1 Gilliamella sp. M0364
ACCTCGATTGACAAACCACTGCTTTAACACAAAACCATATTTCAACACGATATCATCATTATCACTATCTTTACCCACCAACTCAAATGTTTGAGGCAATAATGGAACAATTATCTTCTCCTCACCTTTCACCTCATTCGGATTAACTGAATCCCATTGTTTTTTTGTAGCAACGGGGCCTTTTAAGGTGACCCGAACAATACTAGGGTCTGATTCGTCTAAATAGTCCATAGTTGCTTTAATCGTACCATTAGAAATAGATTTCCATGTCAATTTCTTATCAATACTACCTAGCACTAAATCAAAATATAAACCATTTGCGCCAGTAGTAGGAAAATTCTGATCGTAAGATGATGGTTCGGATGACTGAACAAGAAAACCCAAACCTGGGTCCCACATATAAGTAGGACCAAGATAGTTATTTTCCAGCATAGGCCTTGCAGAGCAAATATCCGCCATCGGCTGTGGTTTAATATAATAAGTGACAGTACTTGCAGTAAAAGACGTACTTTTAGGTACGCCATAACGAGTGGATAAGATAACATCATCAGTTCTTAATATCACTCGATAAGGTGCTTTACAAATGGTCGGCACATTGTTACGAGTAACCGGAC
>NZ_JACFSF010000025.1:0-578 GCF_016100565.1 Gilliamella sp. M0364
CTTTCTGTAAAAACCCTGCTCCGGAAAAATAAACCTATTGGTACGGGTAATTAAGTTGTGTCGTATTTTTATCAGCCACGTCAATCAGCGCCTTTTTAGGGCGCTAGTGAACTTACTTATTTTCCTTTTCATTTCCCACGACACAAGCTACAGAATTAGAATATGCCGATGTCGAACCAGACTTGTAAATCAAGCCATGCACCACAACTGCGATGAACTGCATACTATTATTCTTATTAGCCGGTTCGTTCGTCCAGTAGGCATAGTGGCGTTTAGCATCATCAGTGTATCTTGTTAAATTACCCCACTCAGCTAAAAATCCTGCACCGATTCTTCGCGAATAATAAAAAGTATTTGATGGATAATTAACTTCGGGACAGCCATAGCCATTGCTAGAACATAATGACGCATTAGTTAATTCCTTAACATCCGGCAGACGATAACCTATATTACGACACCATGATGCCTGTTCGGCAAGTGAACGAGCGTTATTACCTCGATTGACAAACCACTGCTTTAACACAAAACCATATTTCAACACGATATCATCATTATCACTATCTTTACCCACCAACTCA